>JALYPM010000126.1 GCA_030856365.1 Pseudomonadota bacterium | reverse complement strand
GGCTATAGCTGTCCGGAATGTTCGAGTCGAAGTATATGCCGTCACGCTTGGGGAGGGACGGGCTAGTGTCAACGGCGGCCCGATTTTAGGCCAGCGGAGCGGAGTAAAAGCAGGCCAGTGGCGGTTGGATGACGATATGGAGAGGGGCCGGATCGGGCCCCCTCTCCATATTGTCGGCGCTGTCGGATCAGGGGGTGAGGATCTCGCCGGTGTCGAGGTTGACGAGCTCGGTGGCCTGGTTTTGCTCCGCCTTGGCGGCGGAGCGGCGGCGACCGGCGGATTGCCTCAGGCGGTAGCTGTCGCCGTTCATGGTCAGGATGCTGACGTGGTGGGTGAGCCGATCCAGCAGCGCGCCGGTGAGCCGCTCCGAGCCCAGCACCGAGGTCCAGTCTTCGAATGGCAGGTTCGAGGTAACCATGGTCGAGCCGCGCTCGTAGCGCTGCGAGAACGTCTCGAACAGCAGCTCGGCGCCGGTCGGCGACAGCGGCACATAGCCGAGCTCGTCGACGATGAGCAGCTTCACCGCCTGCAGGTCGCGTTGGAGCTTGAGCAGGCGCCGCTCGTCGCGCGCCTCCATCAGCTGGTTGACCAGCGAGGCCGCGGTGGTGAACGCGACCGAGAACCCCTTCTGGCAAGCCGCCAGGCCCAGCGCGAGCCCGACATGGGTCTTGCCGGTGCCGCTGTTGCCCAGTGCGATGATGTTCTCCCGGCGCAGGATGTACTCACAGCGCGCGAGCTCCAGCACGAGCATCTTGTTGAGCCCGGGAATGGCGGCAAAGTCGAACGTGTCGAAGCTCTTCACCGCCGGGAACCGTGCGGCCCGGATCCGCCGCTCCACCGTCCGGCGCTCGCGGTCGATCAGCTCGAGTTCGATCAGCCGCAGCAAGTAGCGGGGATGATCGACGCCGTCGCGGGCGCACTCCCGCGCGACCTTGTCATACTCGCGCAGCACCGTCGGCAGCTTCAGCTGCTTGAGATGATGGGCGAGCAGCACCTGCGGCGTGCCGCCCGTCGTTCCCGCCGGCATCGTGTCGCCGGTTGGCCGGGTCACGCCGCCAGTCCCGGCAGGAGGACCGCATAATCGGCGGCCGAGGTCATCTTCACCGCCATCTGCGGCAGATGCGGGTAGACCGCCAGATCGAGACGGGCGGGCCGCCGCTCGAGGCGCGCCAGCGCGATCAGCTTGACCGCATCGAAGCCGATGGCGCCCAGCCGGATCGCCTCGGTGACCGCGAACGTCACGCTCTCCTTGGGCATCGCCTCCATCAGCCGCAGCACCTGGATGAACTCACGCTTGCCTCGGTTCCCCATGCGAGCCTCGAGCAGATGGCGCAGGTGCTGGAACACCTCCGGCAGGTCCCAGCCCTGCAGCGCCGCCGCCTGGTCGAGCGCGTTCGGCTTGGTCTCGATCAGCGCGAGGTAGTGCAGCGGATCGGCGACGAACTCGCCCGCGCCATAGGCGCGAGGGTGCCGGGCGACGACAGCACCGCCGCACAGGATCACGACCTCGTCGACGAACCCCTTCACCACGACATCCCGGAAGCCATAGGCCGTGGGCACCGAGTAGTCGTTGCAGCGATAGCGGACGAGCGCCGTCGACGAGACCCGCGCCGCACGCTTCTCGCACGGCTCCAGCGGAACCACGGGCAACCCGCGCAGCGCCGCAAGATCAGCGACGAGCCGCTCGCCAATGGTCTCGGAATGCCGCCCGGCGCGATCGCCCTGGCGGGTGCGGCAGCGTTCGGCCAGCAGGGCGTTCAGATCGTCGAAGCTCGTCGCCACCGGGATCGGCGTCATGAAGTTGGCGCGGGCGTATTTGACCAGGCCTTCGACCTTGCCCTTGTCGTTGCCCTTGCCCGGACGACCGAAGCGATCGGCGAACAGGTAGTGGCTGACCAGCTCGGTGAACGCCCGCGTCCGCTCGCGCTTGCCGTCGCCGCAGATCTTCGCCACCGCGATCTTGAGGTTGTCGTAGAGGATCGACAGCGGCACCCCGCCGAAGAATGCAAACGACGCGATGTGGCCGTCGAGGAACGCCTCGGTCGTCTCGCGCGGATACGCTTTGACGAAGCAAGCGTCGGACTGCGGCAGGTCCATGCAGAAGAAGTGGATCGTCTGGCGCACACCGCCGATCACGCCCGCGGCCTCGCCAAAGTCCACCTGCGCATGCCCGGGCGGGTGCGACAGCGGCACGAACGTCTCCCGCCCGCGTGCTCGGCCAACCCGGACATGATCCTTCACCACCGTGTAGCCGCCAGCGAAGCCATGCTCGTCGCGCAACCGCTCGAAGATCCGCTTGGCCGTATGACGCTGCTTCACCGGCGCCATCTGGTCAGCCTCGAGGATCGCGTCGATCACCGGCAGGAGCGCCCCCAGCTTGGGTTTCGAGACCGGCAGCGTCCGCGTGTAGCCAGGCGGCAGCGAGAACCGGCACATCTTCAGCACCGTCTCGCGGTTCAGACCAAACACCCGCGCCGCCTCACGACGGCTGTGGCCCTCAATGAACACGAAGCGCCGAACAGCGGCGTAGACCTCCACAGCAAACATCCCCGGCCGTCCCCAAAAGGGGTAAGCCTAACCAATGGCCGGATTTTACTCCGCCCGCGTCAGCACAACGCCGACGCTCCATTGGCCTGGTTTGTCACCGCCGTGCACAGAAGGGTGCGCAGCGTGTCATGGTAGTCGTCGAGTATGGTGACTTTCATCGGGGCCGCATGGCAGGAGCCGCCTGCGCGGCTGCCAACACCGCGTCGCCGCGCTCGGTCAGCAGTACGGCCGCTTCCTTGTATGGGCCAGT
>JALYPM010000125.1 GCA_030856365.1 Pseudomonadota bacterium | reverse complement strand
ATTGACCTTGTCGACCTTGATCGCGCCCGATCCCGCGATGTCGGCGCCGGCCAGGCCCGGCACCGTGACCGCCAGCCGAACCGTGTCGCGGCTGCCCCAGCTGAAGTTCATTCCGCGCTTTTTCTCGGGATGGATCTTGAGGATTCGGCCCTCGACCTCGACCACCATCCGCTTGATGTCGCGTTCCCCACCGCGGGCCGACACGCTCGGCGCCGATCCGATGCGGACCTCGACCTCATACGGCCCGGCGACCTCGATTCTGTCGAACCCGCCGACCTGATAGCTGCGCTGCGTCGCCGGCCCGCCACCTTCGCTGCGCGCCTGACCGCAGCCCGCCGTCAACCCGGCCGCCGCGACGATTCCGATAACCGCTCTGTGCATTACTGATCTCCTATGCGTATTAGTGACCTAATACACTAACGCATGGGGCCAGAGCAAGTGCAAAACAAAGGGCGCGCCCGGAAGGCGCGCCCCTTTTAGCCGGACAGTCGAAAGCGCCGGTTTAGGCGATTTCCTTGGCCTTGTTGTGGATCGCCGCCGCTTTGTTGAGGATCTCGAGGATCTGCACCAAAGCGGTCGGCTCGTCGACCTGCTCCATCGCGGCCAGCTCGCGCGCCAGGCGCGACGAGGCGGCTTCGAAGATCTGCCGCTCCGAATAGCTCTGCTCGGGCTGGTCGTCGGCGCGGAACAGGTCGCGGGTCACTTCGGCGATCGAGGTGAGATCGCCCGAATTGATCTTCGCTTCATACTCCTGCGCGCGGCGCGACCACATCGTGCGCTTGACCTTGGGCTTGCCCGTGAGGGTATGCAGCGCGTCCTTCATGGTCTTGTCGCTCGACAGCTTGCGCATGCCGACGGCGTCGGCCTTGCCGACCGGAACGCGCAGCGTCATGCGCTCTTTCTCGAAGCGCAGCACATAGAGGTCGAGCCGCGTACCCGCGATCTCGGTGCTCTGGAGCTCGACCACCCGGCCGACACCATGCTTGGGATAAACGACATAATCACCAACGTCGAAGCTGAGCGCCTTGGCAGCCATTGATCACCTTTCCAATTGCGGCAGAGCGAGCCGATACATCCGCATCGTCCCCCAAAACGACCTGCGGTCGCGGCTCCCCACCTTTTAAGGTTATTCCTTAGAAATCGAGCCGCAGCGGAATCGCGGCGGCCCTGTGTGACAATTTTATAGCACAAAATTATTCAAATCGCCAGCCCAAGCTGCGCCGGCGGCGCGAGCTCGTTTTGGCCCAGATTGTGTAGCCCGAGGCCAAGCAGGCGAATGCCTTTGGGCAGAGGATGCAGCGCCGCCAACAACGCCTGTCCGGCGGCGGCAAAGGCGTCCTGGTCGGGGACTGCCGCGCCAAAGCTCTTCGACCGGCTGATAAGGGTAAAATCGGCAAACTTGACCTTGAGCGTCACCGTCCGCCCGGCGACCTCGGCTCGCTCGATCCGGACCCAGGCGTAGCCCGCGATCCGCTCCAGCTCGGCGGCGAGCGCGGCGGGATCGCGCAGATCCGTATCGAAGGTGCGCTCGGCGCTGACCGACTTGTACGGCCGGTCGGGCTTGACCTCGCGCTCGTCGATGCCGCGGCAGATCCGCCAGTACCAGCGCCCGGAGCTTCCGAAATGCGCCTCCAGCTGCGGCAGGGTCCAGGCCTGGATGTCGGCGCCGGTGACGATGCCCAGGCGCTCCATCTTGGTCGCCGTCACCGGCCCGACCCCGTGGAAGCGCGCAACCGGGAGCGACGCGACGAACTCCGGGCCGCGCTCCGGCGTTATCACGCACAGCCCGTCCGGCTTGCGCTGGTCGGAGGCGAGCTTGGCGATGAACTTGCAATAGCTGACGCCCGCCGATGCGGTGAGGCCGGTCTCCTCGCGGATGCGGCGGCGGATGTCCTCGGCGATGGCGCGCGCGCTGCCGAGGCCGCGGCGGTCCTCGCTGACGTCGAGATAGGCTTCGTCGAGGCTCAGCGGCTCGACCAGGTCGGTATAGTCGGCGAAGATCGCGCGGATCTGCTGCGAGACCGCCCGATAGACGTCGAAGCGCGGCTTGACGAACACCAGCTCCGGGCAGCGGCGCTTGGCGGTGACCGAGGGCATCGCCGACCGCACGCCATATTCGCGGGCCTCGTAGCTCGCCGCCGCGACCACTCCGCGATGCCCGCCGCCGACCGCCACCGGCCTGCCCTTCAGCTCCGGCTGATCGCGCTGCTCGACCGACGCGTAGAAGGCGTCCATGTCGACGTGGATGATCTTGCGAAGGGGGCGGTCGGACACGGGTGGACCCTAGTCGATCCTCCCCCTCAGGGGGAGGAGTGCTTCCAATGACTTCGCCAATCTGCTTAAGGGCACGCCCATGAACATTCACGAATATCAGGCGAAAGAGCTGCTCGCGAAGTACGGCGTTCCCGTTCCCGCCGGCCATCCGGCAATGAGCGTCGAGGAGACGGTCGAGGCGGCCAAGCGCCTGCCCGGGCCATTGTGGGTCGTCAAGGCGCAGATCCACGCCGGCGGCCGCGGCAAGGGCAAGTTCAAGGAACTGGGGCCCGACGCCAAGGGCGGCGTCCGCCTCGCCAAGTCAATCGAAGAAGTCCGCTCCCACGCCGAGGAGATGTTTGGCAACACCCTGGTCACCATCCAGACCGGCCCCGCTGGCAAACGGGTCCAGCGGCTCTACGTCACCGACGGCGTAGAAATCGGCAAGGAATTCTACCTCGCGCTGCTGGTCGACCGGGAGACCGGCCGCGTCGCCATCGTCGCCTCCACCGAAGGCGGAATGGATATCGAGGCAGTCGCTCACGACACCCCCGAAAAGATCGAGACGCTGACGATCGATCCCGCCACTGGGCTGATGCCGCACCACGGCCGCGCGGTCGCTGCCGCGCTCGGCCTCAGCGGCGATCTCGCCAAGCAGGCCGGCAGGATCCTCGCCCAGCTCTATGAGGCCTTTCTCGGAACCGACGCTTCGCAGATCGAGATCAATCCGCTGGCGATCACCGGCGACAAATTGATGGTGCTCGATGCCAAGATCGGCTTCGACAACAATGCCGAGTTCCGCCACTCCGACGCCGAGCAATTGCGCGACCTCGCGGAAGAGGAGCCGATGGAGATCGAGGCGTCGAAACACGACCTCGCCTATATCAAGCTCGACGGCAACATCGGCTGCATGGTCAACGGCGCCGGCCTCGCCATGGCGACGATGGACATCATCAAGCTGTCCGGCGGCGAGCCCGCCAACTTCCTCGACGTCGGCGGCGGCGCTTCGAAGGAAAAGGTGACGGCGGCGTTCAAAATTATCCTCTCCGATCCGTCGGTCGAGGGCATCCTCGTCAACATCTTCGGCGGCATCATGCGCTGCGACATCATCGCCGACGGCATCGTCGCCGCGGCGCGCGAGGTGGATTTGAAGGTGCCGCTGGTGGTCCGCCTCGAAGGGACCAACGTCGAGCAGGGCAAGGCCATCCTCGCCGATAGCGGCCTGCCGATCGTGCCGGCCAGCGACCTCGGCGACGCCGCCCAGAAGATCGTTACTGAGGTGAAGCAGGCGGCCTGAATGACTAATCCGGAGTGAGCGAATGAAAGTCCTCGTCGCGGTCAAGCGCGTAATCGATTACAACGTCAAGCCGCGGGTGAAGATGGACGGCTCCGGCGTCGACCTCGCCAACGTCAAGATGAGCATGAACCCGTTCGACGAAATCGCGGTCGAGGAAGCGATCCGGCTCAAGGAGAAAGGCACCGCGACAGAGGTCGTGACCGTGTCGATCGGCCCGGCCAAGGCGCAGGAGACGCTGCGCACCACGTTGGCGATGGGTGCCGACCGGGCGATCCTGGTCCAGACCGACGATGCGGTAGAGCCGCTCGCCGTCGCCAAGATCTTGGCCAAGATCGCCGAGGAAGAGCAGCCGGGCCTGTTCATTCTCGGCAAGCAGGCGATCGACGACGACTGCAACCAGACCGGCCAGATGCTCGCCGCATTGCTCGGGTGGCCGCAGGGCACCTTCGCCTCGAAGGTCGAGCCCAGCGGCGAGACCGTCAACGTCACCCGCGAAGTCGATGGCGGGCTGGAGACGGTCGGCCTCAAGCTTCCGGCGGTGGTCACGACCGACCTTCGCCTCAATGAGCCGCGCTATGCGTCGCTTCCCAACATCATGAAGGCCAAATCGAAGCCGCTTACCACCAAGTCACCCGCCGACTACGGCGTCGATACCGCGCCGCGGCTGCAGACGCTCAAGGTCGTCGAGCCGAGCAAGCGGCAGGCGGGCGTGAAGGTCGGCTCGGTCGACGAACTGATCGACAAATTGCGCGAAACGGGAGTGGTGGGATGAAGACGCTCGTCTGGGTCGAACATGAGGCTGGCGAGCTCAAGGACGCCTCCCTTGCCACCGTCACCGCCGCATCGAAACTCGGCGAAGTGCATCTGCTGGTTGCCGGGCAGGACGTTGGCGGGGTTGCAGGCCAGGCAGCGAAGATCGCCGGCGTCGGCAAGGTCCACGTTGCTGACGACGTCGCTTATGCGCACGGCCTCGCCGAGAATGTCGCCCCGCTCGTCGCGCAGCTGATGGAGAGCCACGACGCTTTCCTCGCTCCGGCCACGACCACCGGCAAGAATATTGCTCCGCGCGTCGCCGCGTTGCTCGACGTGATGCAGATTTCGGACATCCTGTCGGTTGAGGGCGACGACACCTTCACCCGCCCAATCTATGCCGGCAACGCGATCGCCACGGTCAAGTCGTCGGACACCAAGAAGGTGATCACCGTCCGCGGCACCGCGTTCGAGAAAGCGGCCAGGGACGGCGGCAGCGGCGAGATCGAAGCGGTCGGCGGCACCGGCGATGCGGGGCTGTCCAGCTTCGTCGGCCAGGAGGTCGCCCATTCCGAACGTCCGGAGCTGACCAGCGCCAAGATCATCGTTTCCGGAGGCCGCGCGCTCGGCTCGTCGGACCAGTTCCACGCTTTGATCGACCCGCTCGCCGACAAGCTCGGCGCCGGCGTCGGCGCCAGCCGCGCCGCGGTCGATGCCGGCTATGCCCCGAACGACTATCAGGTCGGCCAGACCGGCAAGATCGTCGCTCCCGAAGTCTATATCGCGATCGGCATTTCCGGCGCGATCCAGCACCTCGCGGGAATGAAGGATTCGAAGGTCATCGTCGCCATCAACAAGGATGAGGAAGCCCCCATCTTCCAGGTCGCCGACATCGGCCTCGTCGGCGACTTGTTCAAGATCGTACCGGAGCTGACCGAGAAGCTTTGATCGAGGCGCCGGAGTCAGCGTTCGAAAGCTCAGGCGCGCGGCGCTTCAAAGCGGCACTTGGCGCTGGGGAACTGCACATCATCGCCGGGCTGTTCGATCTCCAAGGGGGTCCCGGAAAGCGCCTCGACGCAACGGACCTGCGACCCATCGTTCAATTGCTTGGAGAGAGGGGAAGCATTGGGGCGATAGCCTCGTCCCTACTGGAACGTCCGGCGAGGCCAGTGCGAGCTCTGCTGCTCGACAAGTCGCCAGCGGCTAACTGGCGACTTGGGTGGCATCAAGACCGCACAATCGCCGTGCAGGAGCGGATTGAGCTTGACGGTTTCGGACCGTGGTCAACGAAGGCGGGTCAGCTGCATGTTCAACCGCCCCACTGGATCACTGATCGGATGGTCACGTTACGGCTGCACGTGGACACGGTGGACGACGCCAACGGACCCTTGCGAGTTCTGCCCGGGTCCCATCTGCTCGGGCAATTGAGTTCTGAGGCAGTGGAGAACCTTGCGAGCACGACGGCGCCGCTGACGTGTCTCGCCGATGCGGGCGATGTCTGGGCGTATCGGACTGCAATCGTGCACGCCTCGGCTGAACAACTGTGCCCTGGCCGCCGCCGAGTCCTGCAACTCGACTATTCTGCCGACAGTCTTCCCGGTGGGCTGCGGTGGGCATCGCTCATCGCCGAACTGGATTAACGAGCTGAAAGATCGCTCGGCAAGGTCGGCTCGCTGACGATCTGCTCGAATCTTTTCCACCGAGCGAGCGGGGTCGGATAGGAGTCGACGTCCTTCCGCACCATGTCCTGCCCCAGACCATAATTAAGTACGTAGCTGCGATAATCCCGCGTGAACTGCAGCGACTGCCGCGCCCGCGCTTCGCTGACCAATTGGTATTTCTGGATGAGCGGAACCGCCTGCTGCTCGCTGATCCGCCCGTCGAGGAAATCCGCGGCGATCGTCAGCCGAGCCCCCGAAAGAGCCTTCATCGCCTCGAGCAGTTGGTCGTATCGCGCCGCATCGGCTGTCGACAAGCCGGCGAGCGGGTAGAGAACCCGCCTTTCGAACGCGAGCTTGTCCGGCCCCGGGAAGGCCAGATCGATGCCATAATTGGCCGAACCCTCGGCGATCAGCGACTGGGGCGAATAGAGCGGATAGACGCTGTATTCGACCCACCCGCGCTCCTGCACCAGCCTTTGCTCGAGCAGCGCGTTGAGCACATGGTGCCCCGGATAGCCCTCGTGGCAGCCGAGATCGACCGCTCGCGAAATGCGGATTGGAAGGTCGGTGTTGATCTCGATCTTGCTGGCGTAGCCGCCCTGGTAATAATTGTACCCCGACCAGCTCTTGCCGGTGACGAAGCTCATGTCGAAGCGCTCGCCGGACGGCAGCGGGATGTGCCGGACGGTGCGGGCGCGGCACTCCGCGATGGCGGCGTCGAACACCGGCTTCAGCCGCTCCTTCGGGATCACGAAGCGGTCCTGGAAGGTGTCGACGCGCTGCCACAGCGGACCTTCGCCCGGCACCAGCTTGTCGATGCTGGCGAGCACCGGGTCGAAGCTGCTCAGCGGCTTCAGTTCGGGCGTAACGCCGAACAAATTTTGCGCCTCTTCCTTGAACGGGATCTTCTCGCCGGACAGCATGCGCAGGCGGGTTCGCGCAGCCGTCAGGTTCGCGAGCAGGAAGCGAGCACGCCGCGCCTGCTCCGGCGGTGCACCGGCTGCGGACGCGGCGATGCGTGCGGATAGCGTATCGACGTCCGCCTGCAGCTGCGGGACATTCCGTATTGCAGCGATCTGCTGCCCGCGCTCCTTGACCTCGGCCGGCCCGTAATAGGCGTCGATATAGCCTTTCTCCTTTTCGCCAATCGCAAGCTGCAGCGCGACATAGTCGCGGGCGGCGGCATCCAGCGCCGGCATGGCTTCGGGCGCCGGGGCAGGCGGCGCCACCGGCAACAGCGGCGCCACCGGCATCAGCGGCGCGCACGCCGCGGTGATCATCAGAAGGCCGGCAGCAACCGCTCGAGTCATCATATTTCCTCTAAAGCCTGGTTTCGCTGGCGCATCTCGCGGGCTTGGTCCTCGCCGAAAATCTCATACGCTTCGTCAATCTCTTCCGGGCTGAACGGCAACGGCGTCGTGAACCGAAGCACTGCCCATCCCAGAACGGCAGACAGCGCGGAGCCCGCGAGCGTTCCGAGCTTTGCCGCCTCCACCGCTTCCGGCGTTTCCGCGAAAGCAAGCGCGCCGATGAACAGACTCATGGTGAAGCCGATGCCGCACAGCAAGGCAGCGCCATAGAGTTCGAGCCAGCGCGTATGGTCGGGACGCGGAGCAATGCCCGTCTTGTCCGCCAGCCACACCGCTCCGAACACGCCAATCTGCTTTCCGACGAACAGGCCAAGCAGGATAGCAAGCGGAAGCGGCTGCAGCAGCTGTTCGAAACTGCCGATGACAACCCCGGCGCTAACGAAACCGAACAAGGGCATGACCCCGAGCATCACCCAAGGGTGAATGTTGTGCTCGAGCCGCTTCAGCGGCGAGCGGTCCTCGCCGCGGCCGAGGGGAATGGCGAGGGCTGCGAGCACTCCGGCGATGGTCGCGTGAATGCCGCTTGCCAGCATCGCGTACCACAGGAAGGCGAAGCCAATCATGAAGGGCCATAGCCGGCGGACGCCGAACAGGTTGAGCGCCGCCATTCCGGCGAGAATCCCGACCGCGCATGCAATTGCGAACCCGTCGAGGCTCGCGGTGTAGACCAGGGCGATGATGATTACGGCCCCGACGTCGTCGACGATGGCGATGGTGACGAGCAGCAGCTTGACGGTCGGGTTGGCGCGGGTTCCGAGCAAGGCGAGAACACCAATGGCGAAGGCGATGTCGGTCGCCGACGGGATGGCCCAGCCACGGACCAGCGCCGGGTCGAAGCCGGTGACGAGCAGGTAGACCAGGGCCGGCACCGCCATCCCCGCGGCGGCGGCGATGAACGGCAGCCGCCGCTCGGCGGGAGTGGAAAGACGCCCGTCGTACCACTCGCGTTTCACTTCGAGGCCGATGAGCAGGAAGAAGATCGCCATCAGGCCGTCGGCGACCCAATAGTGGAACGACAGCACACCGAATCGTGGCATTTCAGGACCGAACTTCGTCTCCAGTAGGTGGTGGTACGGCTCGGCGAGGCCGCTGTTGGCGGCGAACAAGGCGGCAGCCGCTGCAGCGATCAGCAGGAGCGCGGCAATCTTTTCACTTCGCTGAACATCGCTTGCGGATTGGGCCATGGCACCCACTTAACCTCGCAGACGGATTTGCAAACCCGCACCAGGCATCCGGCAACGCCGCAAAAATGCCGCAGCTTGCATTGATAAGCGGCGCCACTGGCGGAAATTTCCTATTCAACAAGCGGTTGCGCTGCTTACAAGGCGAGCCGGCGAGGGGAATAATTAGTGAAGCGTGAGAGTGAGAAGATCGTCCTGGTGACGGGCGGTGCGGGTTTCATCGGTTCGCACTTGTGCGACCGGCTGCTGGCCGAGGGCGCGCGGGTCACCTGCCTCGACAGCCTGCTGACCGGCCGGATGGAGAATCTGCGCCACCTGGAGCGCGAGAGCCGCTTCGAGTTCATCGAGGCGGATGTGATCGATGCCGTGCCGCAGTCGCTGCGCGGCGGTCGGGCGGCGTTCACCAACATCTATCACCTCGCCTGCGCCGCCTCGCCGCCGCATTATCAGGCCGACCCCGAGCACACGATGCTCACCAACGTGGTTGGCACTCGCAACATGCTTCGCCTCGCCGAGGAGACGGGGGCGCGGCTGCTGCTGACCTCGACCAGCGAAGTCTATGGCGACCCCGAGGTTCACCCGCAGCACGAGGATTACCGCGGGCAGGTCAACTGCACCGGTCCGCGCGCCTGCTACGATGAGGGCAAGCGCGCCGCCGAGACGCTGGCGTTCGATTTCCAGCGCCTAGGCCGTGCCGATGTGCGGGTGGCGCGGATCTTCAACACCTACGGCCCACGCATGCGCTGCGACGATGGCCGGGTGGTATCGAACGTCGTCTGCCAGGCGCTTGGGCAGGACGAGATCACCGTCTACGGCGACGGCTCGCAGACGCGCAGCTTCGCCTATGTCGACGATTTGGTCGACGGGCTGATGCTGCTGATGGACAGCGATAGTGCGGTGGGCATGCCGGTCAACCTCGGCAATCCGGTCGAGCTGGAGGTCAACGCGCTGGTCGATTTGGTGCTTGAGATGACCGGCTCGCGCTCCAACGTCGTGCGGCTGCCGCTTCCGATCGACGACCCGCGTCGCCGCAAGCCGGACATCGGCCGCGCCCGCGATCTGCTCGGCTGGGAGCCCAGGGTGCAGCTGCGTCAGGGGCTGGAGGCGACCATCGGCTGGTTTTCCGACGCATCCAATCGCGTGCCGATGGCGATCGCCGCGGAGTAGCTGACTCTTGTGTTGTAGCGCGGCCAGCCGCAAGCGGACGCAATGACCTCTGACGACGCGATTTCCGCTGCCCTCGACCAGCTTTGCGAGATCTACCGCACCTCGACCGCCAATCTTCGCCAGGCCCTGCTGGCGTTCGTTCGCGAGGGCCGAGCGCCTGATCCGAAGGATCGCGCAAGCGGCTGCTTCGCCTATCCCGAGCTTCGCATCATTTATGCCGGCGACGCGCCCAGGCCGGTTCTTTCCCGGGCTTTCGCCAGGCTCAACCAGCCGGGCGTGTATCGCTCCAGCATCGCCCGGCCCGAGCTTTTTCGCGAATATCTGCGCGGGCAGCTCGAGCATCTCGTCCGCGACTATGGGGTCAAGATATCGGTCGGCCGATCGGCCAGCGAAATTCCCTATCCCTATGTGCTCGATGCAGGCGAGCTTGAGCTTGGCGGGATTGGCAGCGACACGCTGTCGCGCTGGTTTCCGTCGAGCGAATTGGTCCACATCGGCGACGAGATTGCCGACGGCGTGTGGGACGCGGGCGCTGGCGGCGACCGACCGCTGGCGCTGTTCGATGGTCCGCGCACCGACTTCAGCCTCGCTCGCCTCCGCCACTACACCGGCACCGCGCCGGACCATTTCCAGCATTATGTGCTGTTCACCAACTATGTCCGCTACGTCGACGAGTTCGTCCGCTTCGGCATCGCCGCACTGCGCGACAGGGACAGCCCCTACAGCGGTTTCTCGGTGCCCGGCGGAGTCTATGAGCGCGGCGACCTCGCCGATGCGGAGACGCAGATCGGCGCGGGAACATGGCGGCGCTACCAGATGCCCGCCTATCATTTGATGGCCGAGGGCGGGCAGGGGATCACTTTGGTCAACATCGGCGTCGGCCCGGCCAACGCCAAGACGATCTGCGATCACATCGCCGTGCTTCGCCCCGAAGTGTGGCTGATGATCGGCCATTGCGGTGGCCTTCGGCCGAGCCAGCGGATCGGCGACTATGTGCTCGCCCACGC
>JALYPM010000118.1 GCA_030856365.1 Pseudomonadota bacterium | reverse complement strand
CCTGGCCGACGCACTAGGCATGTCGACGACGGCGGAAGGCGTGGAGACGGTGGAGCTTGCGACCACGCTCGCGACGCTGGGCTGCGCCAGCGGGCAGGGGTTTTACTTCGCCAAGCCGCTTGAGGCGTCCGCGGCGCTCGATTATCTGAGTCAGCGACATGATGGCTTTCGGCGCGGAGCATTCCGCAGCTAACTGGTTGAAAAGGCCTGTGCAGTCGGACGGCGGTGAGCTAGGCTCTCGCGCCGCGGTGGAGGCCATGAGGTTAAGCGCTGATTGACGTAGCGCGCTCCATTGGGAAGCCTCCGCATTCTTGATGTGGAGCAATTCATTGTCCGAGCAAGCATTTGCAGAGCTTTTCGCCACAGCTGGCGAGTCGCTCGAAACATCCCCGGCAAATGCCCTGGCTTCTCTCCGCCAGGGGCTGGGACTGCGTCCGGGCGACCGAATGGCCGTAAGGCTGTGAAGGATGGCCTGCGCACGATGGGGCAGCGTCGCTGGGAGCAAATGGCTTCAGAGATGGCCGCCGCGGCAGAGCTGGACCACCGTCAACTTGCGAGCGCGTCCGATCTCATCAAGCGCGATGAGCTCGGCCAAGCTGAAGCCATGCTGCAGGCCCTCGCGGATCGCGATTCCGACGATGTCCGCGCCCTTCGCCTGCTGGCAGTGATTGCGAACAAGTGCTCCGGCGTTCAGTCGCCGAAAAATTAGAGGTAGGAGGATGATATGACCGAAGGCGAACTCACCAAGTTGAGAGAGCTTGCCCGAACCGACCCTGAAAAAGCGTTGGCGGAGCTGCACGAGGCATTGTCCGCCGCCCCCGACGATGCGAATGCTGCCGCAGCTTTAGAAGACCTTCTTCGGGAGAGCGGCGAGGAAGATTGGCGAACTCGAGCGAAGCTCATGCGGTCTTCCTTGCGTTCTCCCGAGTTGCAGAAGGCTGGCAAGCTGCTGGCGAACCGGCAATTCAGTACGGCTGAGCGGGTGTTGGGACCATTTCTCCTTCGCAACCCCGACAGTGTTCCGGCGCTTCGGATGACCGCCGAACTCGCATCTCATCTCGGCCGCCATAGCAACGCGGTGGGCTTGCTTCGGCGGGTTACAGAGCTTGAGCCCGACTATGTGGGAGTGCGCTACGATCTGGCACTGGCGCTCTACCGCTCGAACAACCTCGTTGAGGCCACGGAAGAATTGCGCGAAGTGCTCCAGCTCAGGCCGGCTTCCCTGCCCGCCGCCTTGCTCAATGGCGTCGCTCTGGGCCGATTGGGCCGACATGATGACGCGATCACGAATTACGAAGACGCTCTGGGCCACTTTCCTGACGAACCGAAGCTGTACATTTCTTATGGTCACGCACTGCGTTCCGTTGGCCGACTGGTCGATAGCGTTGCAGCGTATCGCCGCGCCATCGCGATCTCGCCTGGATCAGGAACGGCTTGGTGGAGCCTTGCAAACCTCAAGACGAAAAATTTTGACGAGGCCGACGTCGGCGCGATGACCGAGGCTCTGGCAACGCCCAACATCAGTCGAGACGATCGGGTGCATCTCAATTTCGCACTCGGCAAGGCGCTGGAGGATCAGCAAAACTTTCCAGAGTCGTTTGCGCACTATGCCCAGGGTAATCGCCTGCGCCGCGCAAGCCTCAGCTATGATCCGGCGGCGGTCAGCAAGCACGTGCAATCATCTAAGGCGCTATTTTCACCAACTTTTTTTGAAGAGCGGGCTACCTTTGGAGCGCGGTCGACCGAGCCGATTTTTGTGGTTGGGATGCCGCGGGCGGGCTCAACCCTCGTCGAGCAGATTTTGGCTAGCCACCCGCAGGTCGAGGGCATGGCTGAGCTTACCTACATTCCCAGCATTGCGGAGGCGTTAGCGAGTTCAGGCGTTGCTTACCCTGATGACCTGGCCAAGATCAGTGCCGATCATGCCGCAATGCTCGGGGGAGAGTATATCGCCAGAGCAAAGCGGCACCGCAGAACGGATTGCGCCCGTTTCGTCGACAAAAACCCGAACAACTGGATGCATATCGGGCTGATCCGACTCATCTTACCAAACGCGCAAATCGTCGACGTCAGGCGCCACCCGATTGCATGCGGGCTTTCCAACTTCAAACAGCTGTTTGCCAAGGGACAGCCCTTCTCTTACTCGTTGGAGGAGTTTGGTCGCTATTATCGCGACTACGTCGAATTGATGGGTCATTTCGATGCGGTTCTGCCGCAATCCATCTTTCGCGTGATTTACGAGGAGCTGGTTGCGGATACCGAGCTGCAGACGAGGCAGTTGCTCGACCAATTGCAGCTGCCGTTCAACGAGGCTTGCCTGCGTTTCTATGAAAATTCGCGGGCGGTCAGGACCCCCAGTTCGGAACAAGTGCGCCAGCCAATCAACCAGCTCGGCATTGAGCGCTGGTCCAACTTCGAACCTTGGCTTGGCTCGTTGAAGACAGCCTTGGGTCCGGTGCTCGAAACCTATTCTCCGAAACCTGATCACCGGTGACCGGCAAGACTGGCCAGTGACGTCGCGGCCTCGTGACCAATCATGTCAGCTTGGGCAAATAAACGCTTCAAGTTCTTGCCTTCTCAAAGTGAGACACTGCTCAAATCTTTGTTTATTCACAAATTGTTGACTCTATTCGTTTGTTGGCTATGGGTTCCTTTCGCCCGCGCTATCTCGTTGATTCGGTGATGAGAAATTCGGGCATCGGGGAGTCTCGGGGACGTGTCATCGCCACGATTTTCAACTCAGCGCGGACTAGTGGCCGCAACGATCATCGCAACGGCCGGTGCGGCTGTGGCTGAAGTCCCGTCAGTTCTTTGGATGGGGGTCGAGCGCGTTGCTGTTGTTTGTCGGTCTTCGAACGCAGCAGGCCAAGCGAGTGACTTGGGCGCCCGCGTATGTACCGAAGTGGTGCGACAGCTTGGTAGCCGTACGGCTTATCCCGTCGCTCTCGTCGCCCTCACCGAGATCGATCCGTTCCAGGACCTGAAGGTCGACGTTCACGCACGGCCTGCCGCAGACGGGGGCGAGGTCGTCCTTTCTGTTCATGCAGGTCGCCTCGGCAACAAGGGAACGCTCGGTCAGCGCCGGGACAACAGCAGTTCAGACGTAATCGAGGAACGCGGAGCGGCGGCACAACTGCCCCTGCTGGTCGAAAGAGCACTGAACCGTGCCTTTCCTCCTCAACGGACGGCAAGTGAATAGGTGATCAGCTTTTAGGAAGAGAGAGGGAGTGGTATTTAATGTCTCATCAACATCTGAGAATTTCCGAACCAGTCATCATCGCTGGGGGACCGCTGACGGTGGACGCGTCGGCCGACCCGTATGCGGGTAGCATCGCCGGCAACGGCAAACTTATCTATAGCCCTACCGAGGCAGGCGAGAACCTGATTCGGAGCGGCGACAATTTCACCCTCAACAATTACGGCGTCCTGGATGACGGCGTGCTTAACTATGGCTTCTGGACGGTCGATACGCTCGCAAAGAGCTACTACATCAATCAAGTCGACGGTTCGACGTTCTTTCGCCAGGGCAATCTGGCGAATTTCCGAGAATTTTCAGTCGAGCAGAAAGCTGCCGCTGACCTTGCCGCCGGTTTGTGGGACGATCTCGTTGACATCACCCTGCAGCGCGTCGAGATCACCACGGCGGATGTGACGATCGCCGACATCACGTTCGGCAATTCCATCGGCTCTCCGGGCTCGGGCGCCAGCGCGTTCATGCCGTTCGGCTCGGTGTATGACGACTATTATGATCCGGCCGAGTATAACGAGATCGGGCGGCTCGGCGGTGACGTCTGGATCAACCGTACCGAAACCGCCAACTTCGTGAACCCGACTGGCGGCACCTATGCCTTGCAGACGATCATTCATGAGATGGGTCACTCGTTCGGTCTCAGCCACGGCGGCGACTACAACGCCAGCGACGACAAGGATGGGGACGGCAAGCCGGATCCAATCACGTACGCGAACGACGCCTACTTTTTCCAGGATTCGCTGCAATATTCGGTGATGAGCTACTGGGGTGCCGACAAGACCGGCGCTGCAACGATTGACTGGTACAACCTGTCGTTCGTCTATCCGGCTACACCGATGTTGCACGACGTGGTTGCCGCGCAGATGGTGCACGGTGCTGACATGACGACGCGCACTGGCGATACGGTGTATGGCTTCAACAGCACCGCCGATCGTTCGGTATTCGACTTCAACGTGACGGAGCTCCCGGTCATCACGATCTGGGACGCCGGCGGCAACGACACGCTTGATTTCTCAGGCTGGAACAGCAACTCGGTCATGGATCTCAACGAAGGCGCATTCAGCAGCGGCGGAGGCACTGGCCTCCCGTCACTGAAGTATATGCAGGACAACTTCTACGGGCCGACCTTCACGCAAGCCCAGTATGACTCCCTGGTTGCCAGGTACAACTCGCCGGACGGCATGCTGCACGACAACATCTCGATCGCTTATGGCGCCCAGATCGAGAACGCGATTGGCGGTGGCGGTAACGACACCATCATTGGCAATGCTCTGGCGAATCGCCTCGTCGGCAATGGCGGCGACGATGTCATCAGCGGCGGTGACGGGCTCGACGTCGTTTCGCTCGGCGCAGGCGACGACGTCTTTGTCGCTGAAGTCGGGCAGTCCACGATTCTGCTCAAGGGTCCGAACAAGGGCAACATGTCGGTGGACATCATCACCGACTTCGACGCCAATGGCGATGACCTCATCGACGTCAGTGACCTCGACGTGTTCAATTTCAAGGGAACGAGCGCCAACAAGAATGCCGGCGATCTGACCTTCAAGACGTTCAGCAGCGTCAATGGGGCCGAGAATGCCCTCGGCTTCGACATCGACGGGAATCCGGGCGCCGGCGTCAGCGGCCCGGTGACGGTGGTGTACGGCAACACCAATGGCGGTAACGCCGATTTTGCGATCGTGCTGCTCAACACTAGCAGTGTGTCCGCGGACGACTTCCTGTTCGACAGCCCGTCGACTTCGGAAGCGTCCATGTCGGCCTACTCGAGCGGAGATTATCTCTTCTAATAAGCTCTGCGACTGTTAGACATTTTGCGCCCCGGCTTCGGCCGGGGCGTTTTTTTTGCAGCCGGCTGGTGCCGGTTTCCTTGCTCCGGAAGCGCCATTTTGCCGCGGAACCGCCGCTCCCAACAGCCGGCCGCCTGCCTGCGATGGCAACGCGCTGCGTCGAAACGTCGGGCGGTGAAGTTCGTTGAGGGTAGACGCCGGCCGCGGGTTGGGCACCTCGCGGCCGGCGCGGACGCGGCCCTGCGGAAGGCAGCCGCGTCCTAACCGTTGAGCAGGAAAGTCCGCATTCTGAAGCTCAGCTAGGCCGCAGCGCGCGCGCTCCCAAGATGGCTTTTGGGCGGTATCAAATACCCGCTTCGACCGCTATTCTGATTGCTTCGGCGCTGGTCGCGACCCCGAGCCGTTCGAGCAGCAGCGAGCGGTGCATCTTCACCGTCTTCTCGCTGATCTTAAGGTCCCAGGCGATCTGCTTGTTGAGACGCCCCTGGGCGATCAGCTCCAACACTTGCCGCTGTCGCGCCGGCAAGGCTGCCACTTTCGCCGCGGCTTCGGAGCGCCGGGTCAGGTAAAGCGCCGGAGCGTCGTCGCCGAGGTCGACCTGCGAGCCCAGGAACCACTCCAATTGTCCGTCTTCGTCGAACAGCGGAGTGACCATGACGCCGTTTCGGAACGGCGTCCCGTCACGGCGATAGTTGAGGATATCCACCAGCACCGGGCGGCAGTCGCGAATGGCGACGCTGATTCGCTCGGTCAGCCACGGCTCGGTCGCAACACCGGCGAGGAAGCGGCAGTTGCGGCCGACGATCTCCTGCTCGGCATATCCGGTCAGCGCGCAGAATGCCGGGTTCGCGAGTTCAAGCGGATTGTCGCGACGGCGCGGATTGCTGATGACCGAGGCAATCGGGCTGACGCCAAGCGTCTCGAGCAGGGCGACATGCGCGGTCACTGGCCAAGGGCTACCACGACTGCGCCGCCAATCAATGTTCGGCGTCTAACTCTTGCTGTTAGCGCCCCCTTCAGCCTCGGAAACCTTCGCCGCGACGATCGCAGCCAGCTCCGCGCCCGATGGGAAGCCGGCCTCGATCCAGCGCTCTTCGATGTTGTGGAGCGTCCGGGCGACGATCGGGCCCGCGACCAGACCGCCTGCGATGAGCTGGCCTCCGCGGATGGGGAACGAAGGTACGGGCCAGTCCTCCACACCGCGCGCCTCGTCGCCGCGACCCAGGATCAACAGGCGATCCACGGCGCATTCCTTACCGACCCGGTAGGCGAGCGCCTTGGTGTGCCGATGGACTTCCCTTGCGGCTGCGCAAGCGAGGCGCTTGCGGGCCTTGTTCGACAGCTTCAGCCTGGTGGCGACCTTTTCCGCGATGACGGCATCGGGGGGGAGCAGCGCCGACATTCGTCTTAGTGATGCAGGGGCAATTCCCGCCGCCCGTTCGCTGGCGATCAGCAATTCGAGCCTGGCCAACCCCGTCGTCTCCACCTCCGGCACGACCGGCGCGAAAATGCCGCGCTCCAGCATGATGGCTACGGTGGGAGCGGGGTCGGGGAGGCCGAGCAGCTTCAGCAGCTCGTCGGCAATCCGTTCCCGTGACAGCGCCATCAAATCATTGGCCCGGGCCGCACAAGACTCCAGCGCCGCCGCGTCGGGCGGTCCTTCGCCGAAACGGGCGTGGAAGCGGAAGAAGCGAAGAATCCGCAGACGGTCCTCAGCGATTCGCTGGAGCGGGTCGCCGATGAAGCGGACCCGCCGCTGCCTCAGGTCATCCAGCCCGCCGAAATAGTCGTGCACGGCGCCCGTGACAGGATCGGCGAAGAGCGCATTGATGGTGAAGTCGCGCCTGGCCGCATCCTCCCGCCAGTCGTCGGTGAAGGCGACGGTCGCGCGCCTGCCGTCGGTCGAGACGTCGCGGCGAAGGCTGGTGACCTCGACCGGCTGCCCATCGCTGACGGCGGTTACGGTGCCATGGTCGATACCGGTCGGCACCGCCCTGATTCGCGCCTTTTGAAGCCGCTCGACGACTTCTTCCGGCTTGAGCCGCGTGGCGAGGTCGATGTCGTTGACCGGCAGCCCGAGCAGATCGTCGCGAACGGCGCCGCCGACGTAGCGGGTGAGGCCGTCGTCCGCCCCCAGCGCGTCGAGCAGCCTTGGCATCCCGCGCCGGTCCCGCCAGCGCTGCGCGTCGAGCTTCAGCTCCATTGCAGCCGCCGCGAAAGATTGACGATCATCGCCGCCGTTGCTCCCCAGATCCGCCGCCCGTTCCAGTCGATCTGGTAATAGTGGCGGCGCTTCCCTTCGAACAGTACGCTTTCAAGGCGCTGCTTGGTGGGATCCAGCAGAAAGGCCAAGGGCGCCTCGAACAAGTCCGCCACCTCGTGCTCGTGCGGAGCCAGCGCGAGGTCGGGCGGAATGACCGCAACCACCGGGGTGACGCGATAGCCGGTGATCGTTCCATAGTCATCGAGGGCGCCGACGGTCTTCACCTGCTCCCGCTCAAGGCCGATTTCCTCCCACGCTTCGCGCACGGCCGCGTCGATCGCCGCCTCGCCCGGGTCGATCCTGCCGCCGGGAAATGCGACCTGGCCGGCGTGGGTGCGCATGTCGTCCCGGCGCACCGTCAGAATTACTCCCGGTTGCGGCCGCTCGGTAACGGCAATCAGGACGGCTGCCGCAATTGCCCCCGTGCTGGCGGGGATATCGCCATCGCCCGTTAGCGGACCCATTGCGGGTTCGGAGTCGAATGCGCGGCGAAGCCGCTCCGCGAGGCTCAATGCGTTGCGTCCAAAGCGAAGAAGCAGCCGTCGCTCCAGACACCGGCGGGCTGGTGCCCTTCGGCGAGCGCAATCTCCGCCAGTTCATAATAAAGTGATCGGCTGAGCTCCGCCTCCAGACCGTGGCGGACCAGCACCCGTGGCCGTGGACCATGGTCGTCGCAGGCGATGACGAGCGGGTGCTCGCTGCCGACGATCAGGGCATCCCCGCTGTCCAGCTTGAGAGCGATTCGCCTTTTCTCCCGCTCCCCTTCCTGGGTCATCTCCACTGCGCGGAAGGCGGTCGCTTCGACGTCGATGGTCAGCTTCTCGACAGGGGTGACCAGCACATGGCTTCCGTCCGGCTCTCGCCGCAGCACGGTCGAGAACAGCCGTACCATCGCCGGGCGCCGGATCGGTTGCCCCTCGTGATACCAGGTGCCGTCACGGGCGATGCGCATGCCGCTATGGCCGCAGTGCGGTGGATTCCATTTCTCGACCGGCGGCAGGCGCCGCGCTTCGAGCAGCGTGCTCAGCTGCGGGAGGTTCAGTCCTGCAAGGTCCAGAGGCGGGCGGCTTTCCGGCATTGCTCCGCATTGCGTCCTCGCACGGTCGATGACAACAGGCAGCTATGGACGAAGCACGGACAGCGATCGTGACCGGGGCCGGCAAGCGAGTCGGGCTGGCTATCGCAAAAGGCCTGCTGGCGGCGGGCTGGACCGTCGTCGCGCATGTCCGCCGCGAAGCGGATGCGGTGCCGGAGGGCGCGATCAAGGTCGCCGCCGACCTTGCCGACCCTTCCTGCGCGAAGCAGATCTTCGCTGCTGCCGACGGGCTTCCGCCGCCGCGGCTGCTGGTAAACAATGGCGCTCGCTTCGCCTGGGACGCGCCGGGAGCCTTCGATGTCGCGGAGTTCGACGCGCACATGGCCATCAACGTGCGCGCCGCTGTGCTGCTGACCGAGGAGTTTGCCCGGCGTCATTCGGGCGGCGAAGCGCTGGTGGTCAACTTGCTGGATGCCAAGCTGGCGGCGCCGAACCCGGATTTCCTAAGCTATACCCTGTCCAAGCAGGCGCTGGCGGGTTTCACCGAGCTTGCCTCTCGATCGCTCGCGGGCAGGGGCATTCGCGTGAACGGCGTCGCACCGTCGCTGATGATCCGCTCGGCCGGACAGAGCGAAGAGAACTTCCGGACGATGCACGCCGCCAATCCCCTCGGCCAGGGAGTCGTTGCGGCTCACGTCATGGCCGCAATCGAGTATCTGCTGGCCAGCACGGCCATGACGGGCCAGGTGCTGACGATCGACGGTGGCCAGCGCTTCCTTGGCCTTCCGCGCGATGTGCAGTTCCTGGAGACACGATGACCGGACATGTGACCGCCCTCAGTGGCCTGGTGCCCGACAGGTTGCGGCCCCGCACCGCGCGAATCCTGCTCGATTCGCTCGAAGTGCAGACGGACATCGGATTTCACGATTTCGAGATCGGAGTGAAGCAGCGGCTGGTGGTGACGGTCGAGGTTTGGCTCGAAGAGGTGCCGGCCGGCGATCACGACGATCCCGACCGCGCCTGGAATTACGACCTGCTTCGCGCGTCGGTCGAGGAGCTGGCGTCGGAGCGGCGCTACAACCTTCAGGAAACGCTCGCGAATGCAATTTACGCGAGGGTCGCTGCGATGCGCGGAGTGAAGGCTTTGCGGGTCTCGACGGCCAAGCCCGACATCTATCCTAATGCCCGCGGAGTGGGGGTAGAGATTGCCTCATTCTGACGAAGCGCAGCTTTTCCCGTGCCGACCCTTGTGGATGTGGAACAAAATCCATTGCGCGGCACTTGAGCCAACGATAAGAAACGCCCCTGCTGCCGATGATACTTTGATACATCGATAGCATTTAGTCATCGGGCCAGGCGTGGGTCCCGATGCCGGTTTTGTCGTGGTAACACGGCGTGTCGAGGAGAATTGCGGCTTAATGTCTTACGCTCAACGCAAGCAAATGAGTGGAAACCGCACGGTTGCGATTGTGATCGTTGCGCTCCTCCATGCGGTTCTCGGTTACGCGCTCATCACCGGCCTTGCCTACAATGTGATCAAGAAGGCAGCCGAAGATCTGAAGACGTTCGACGTCCAGGAAGAACCCCCGCCCCCGCCCGACGAGCCGCCCCCGCCGCCCGAAGATATGCCGGACGTTCCGCCTCCGCCGATGCAGCCGCCGCCGTTGGTCCGTTTGGATCGTCCGCCGCCGCCCATTCGTGTGCAGGAGTCGGTTATAATTCCGCGGGCGCCGCCAGTAATTGCGCCGCGGGTCTATCCTCCTGCGCCGCCGGCTCCACCGGCTCCGCCGCCGGTAACGCGATCGGAGCCGAAGAGCGCCGTTGGCAACCTGCAAGGCCTCATCACGAGCAGCGACTATCCTTCCAGCGCGCAAGATAATGAGGAAGAGGGGACCGTCACCGTGCGGCTGGCGATCGGAACGGACGGGCGGGTCACCGGCTGCAGCGTTTCCGGGAGCAGCGGTTCACGGACACTAGACAGCACGACTTGCCGTGTGTTGCAGCGTCGGGCCAAGTTCACGCCGGCCCGCGATTCCAGCGGGCAACCCACTTCCGGGTCTTTCACGCAGCGGATTACCTGGCGTCTCGAGTAGAGCCAAGCACACCAGACTAACTCAACGAGGAAAGTAGCCGATCATGTCCATTCTCGCACTCATCTCAGCCGCGGCAGCTGCTCCTGCCGGCGAAAACCCCTACGGTCTGTGGGAAGCCCTCGAGCAGGGCGGTATCATCGCCTGGTCGGTGTTCATCATCCTGGTGGGCATGTCGATCATCTCTTTCTACATTCTGTTCACCAAGCTGATGCAGCAGCAGAAGATCATCGCCCAGGGCCGCAAGGTTCGCGCGAACTTCTGGAATTCGCCGAACCTGCGCGATGCCGGCAATAAGCTAGAAGCGAAGAGCGCCTATCGCTCGATTGTCGACGATGCGCTGATTGCCCAGGAGCAGCACGACAAGCTGGATGACCCGATCGACCGTCACGACTGGGTTTCCAACAGCCTTACGCGCAGCTCGGGCGCCATCGGCGCGCGTCTCGGCGAAGGCCTGGCGTTCCTTGCCACCGTCGGCTCGACCGCTCCGTTCATCGGACTGTTCGGTACCGTCATCGGCATCTACCGCGCGCTGATCAAGATCGGTGCGTCGGGACAGGCCTCGATCGACGTCGTCGCCGGCCCGGTTGGTGAGGCGCTGATCATGACCGCACTCGGACTCGTCGTCGCGGTTCCCGCCGTGCTCGCCTACAACTGGCTGATCCGCCGCAACAAGAACATCCTGGAAGATCTTGCAGCGTTCACCAACGACCTTAACGGCTACATCGCATCCAACGGCAAGGTGAAGCCGCGCTTCGGCACTGCCACCGGACGCACCAGCGAGACGACCACTGATGCGACCACGACGGCTGGAAGCACTGGAAGCCGCAATCAGCCGCTTCGCACCGGCTCGACCCAAACGGGTGCCCAGCCAACGCCGACAAACGTCGACCGCGGCTAAACGACTTTGCTCCGGGCCGTCCCTCAAGGGCGGTCCGGAGTTCAATTCTAGAAAAAGGCTGATTGCCCGATGGGAATGAGCGCAGGACCGGCAGAAGGCGAAGACGAAGAAGCCCTCTCCGACATCAACGTAGTTCCGCTTACCGACGTCATGTTGGTGTTGCTGATCATCTTCCTGATCGCGGTTCCAGTCGTGATCCAGACCGTGCCGCTGAGCTTGCCGGAGGTTCGCTACGAGGCGACGACGACCAAGCCGGAGAACGTCTCGCTCTCCGTCCGGGGTGGTCCCGGTGGCACTTGCGAGGTTTACTGGAATCTCACCAAGGTCGACAGCAAGGACCTGCTCGATCGGGCCGTCAAGAAGCTTGAGGACCAGATTAAAGCGGTTGGCGGCGTCGAGAACGTCACGGAAGAAAACATGCCGGAAGCGCACATTCGCGGCGACGTCGACACGCCGTACAAATGCATCGGCGGCGCGGTCGTCACGATGCAGCGAGCCGGATTTGCGCGCGTCGGGTTCATTTCCGAGCCGGAACCGACCGGCGCCACCACGCGGCTGTAAAGCTTAGGAGTTAGCCACCATGTCGATGCAAACTGCCAGCGACAATTCTGCCGGCGAGCCGATGATGGAGATCAACACGACGCCGTTAATCGACGTCATGCTTGTGCTTCTGATCATGTTCATCATCACCATTCCGATCCAGACTCACGCGGTGAAGCTTGATCTGCCGGTTAACCAGCCGAACGATACGCCGCCGCCGGTCGATCCGGTGAAGAACAAGATTGTCGTGACCACAGCAGGTGAAATCCTCTGGAACGGTTCGGCCGTGGATCAGGCCCAGCTGCGCCAGTATCTTGACATCTCTCAGCAGATGAACCCGACGCCGGAGCTCCACCTCCAGCCGGAATCGGAGGCCCGCTATGAGCTGGTCGATGAGGTGCTCGCGATTACCAAGCGCGCTCAGGTCGACAAGATGGGCTTTGTCGGCAACGAATATTATATGAACGTCTTCTAGGATTTGGGAAGCGATTCATCCCATTGGGGCGGTCCTTCGGGGCCGCCCTTTTCTTTGATACTAGAGCTACTGGCGCAACTTATGCCGCCATGCCATTGCACGGTCCTGTCATGACCAGCCGAAGCGATCTCGCAGTCATCATCCTTGCTGCCGGCGAGGGCACGCGCATGCGGTCGGCGACGCACAAGGTGCTGCACCCGATCGCGGGCCGGCCGATGCTGCTTCATCTTCTTGACACCGCCGCTGCGCTGGGAGCGTCCCGACAGGTCGTCGTGCTTGGCAAGGGCCGCGACCAGGTGGCGCAGGCAATTGAGGGACTGGATGTCCAGGTGGCAATTCAGGCCGAGCAGAAGGGCACCGGCCATGCGGTCCAGCAGGCCGGCAATGCGCTCAGCGGCTACAGCGGCCCCGTCCTCATCCTCTACGGCGACACCCCGTTCGTAAGCCGCGAAACGCTTGCAATTATGCTCGACCGGCTTCTCGCAGGCGACGCTCCAGGCGTAGTCGTGTTGGCATCGCGTCAGACCGATCCAGCTGCCTACGGCCGGGTGATCCTCGGCGACGGCGACCGCATCGCCAAGATGGTCGAGTATAAGGATGCCAGCAATGAGGAGCGGGCGGTCGACCTCTGCAACAGCGGGATGATGGCGGTTCGTGCAGACGACCTGTTCCGCTGGCTCGAGCAGGTCGGCAACGCCAACGTCGCCGGCGAATATTATCTTCCGGACATTGTCGGCATCGCTGCTGCGGAAGGGCGGGCGGCAGTCGCTGTCGAGGGCGACGCGCTCGAGACCGCCGGCATCAACAGCCGCTCGGAACTTGCTCAGGTCGAGCTGCAATGGCAGCGCAGGCGACGGCTCCTCGCCATGCAGGAGGGCGCGACCCTGATCGACCCGGACAGCGTCTGGTTCGCTTTCGACACGCAAGTGGGCCGCGACGTCCTGATCGAGCCGAATGTCGTGTTCGGCCCGGGAGTAGAGGTCGCCGATGGCGCGATGATCCGCGCCTTCAGTCACATTGAGGGCGCGACGATCGGCGCCGGGGCCGAAGTGGGCCCCTTTGCTCGTCTCCGCACGGGCAGCCGCCTTGGCGAGAAGTCGAAAGTCGGCAACTTCGTCGAGCTGAAAAAGACCACGCTCGGCGCCGGCGCCAAAGCCAATCATCTGTCCTACGTCGGCGACAGCGACATTGGCGAGAAGGCGAACATCGGGGCGGGGACGATCACCTGCAATTACGACGGTTTCGGCAAGCACCGGACCATCGTCGGAGCGGGCGCGTTCATTGGGTCGAACAGCGCGCTTGTCGCACCCGTCGTCATCGGAGACGGCGCAATCGTCGGCGCGGGATCGGTGATCACCCGCGATGTCGAGGCCGACTCGCTGGCGCTCGAACGCAGCGAACAGCGCGGGATTGCCGGATGGGCGCGGCGATTCCGCGAAATGAAAAAGCGTAGGTCAGCGGAGTAGCGTCATGTGCGGGATCGTCGGCATCGTCGGAAACCAGGAGGTCGCACAGCGGCTCTATGAGGGGCTCAAGCGTCTCGAGTATCGCGGCTACGATTCCGCCGGCATATGCACGATCGAGCATGAAGAGCTCGAGCGCCGCCGCGCCGAAGGAAAGCTCGACAATCTGCGCCGCGAGCTCGACTCCAATCCGCTCGGCGGGATCGTCGGCATCGCCCACACGCGCTGGGCGACGCACGGTGCGCCGACGGTCGACAACGCCCATCCGCACATCGTCGGGGGGGTGTCGCTGGTGCACAATGGGATCATCGAAAACTTTAAGCCACTTCGCGATGAATTGATCGCCGAGGGGCGCGAGTTCAGCAGCGAGACCGACACCGAGGTGGTCGGACATCTCGTCGCGCGCGAGCTGGAGAAAGGAAGCTCGCCGCAGGACGCGGTGGCCGCGGTGCTTCCGATGCTCCAGGGGGCGTTTGCGATCTCCTTCCTGTTCCGCCAGGAGCCGGACCTGATCATTGGAGCGCGGATGGGCGCGCCGCTGACCGTCGGCTACGGCGAGGGCGAGAATTACCTCGGTTCCGACGCCATCGCGCTCGCGCCCTGGACGCAGCGTATCGCCTATCTGGACGAAGGCGACTGGGCGGTCGTCCGCCGCGATTCCGTCGAGATCTTCGACCGCGACAATCAGCCGGTCGAGCGCCCGATCGTGACCTCCGGGGCGTCGTCGCAGCGGATCGAGAAGGGCAATTACCGCCACTATATGCAAAAGGAGATTTACGAGCAGCCGATCGTGGTGGCGCAGACCCTGCAAAGCTATGTGCGGCCGTTCGAGGGGGAGGTCGCGCTTCCGGACATCGACTTCGACCTTGGCGCGATCAAGCGGCTGACGATCGTCGCCTGCGGTACCAGCTACTATGCCGGGATGGTCGCCAAATATTGGTTCGAGCAGTTCGCCCGCGTTCCGGTCGACATCGATGTCGCATCCGAGTTCCGCTACCGGCAGCCAGTGCTGGAGCCGGGCGGGCTCGCGCTGTTCATCAGCCAGTCGGGCGAAACCGCCGATACGCTCGCCGCGCTCCGCCATGCGCGCGCCGAGGAGCAGCGCATCGCAGTGGTGGTCAACGTGCCGACCAGCTCGATGGCGCGCGAGGCCGACCTGCTGCTGCCGACTCACGCAGGACCAGAGATCGGCGTCGCCTCGACCAAGGCGTTCACCTGCCAGCTGGCGGTGCTTGCGGCGCTTGCGGCCAATCTCGCGCGCGCCAAAGGAAGGCTCACCCGCGAGGAAGAGCAGGAGATTGTCGCTCACCTCCAGGAAGCGCCCGCCGCCCTCAACGCAGCGCTTTCTCATGACGATGAGATCGCCGGCATGGCCCACCTCATCGCGCCGGCCCGCGACGTGCTCTACCTCGGCCGCGGCCCCGACT
>JALYPM010000082.1 GCA_030856365.1 Pseudomonadota bacterium | reverse complement strand
GATCAGCGTGCTCTTCGACCTCGACCTCGGCGAGACGCTCACCCTCGTCGCCATCATCTACCTCATCGAAAACTGGGTGAAGCCCTTCATCCTCCTGGCCATCCTGTTCAGCAGCATGTCCGCCAGCACGCCCGACGACGCCCGCGACCCGCTCAGCGGGGGTGGTCCTGGCGCAGCCGGCTTGTTTGACTCCGGCGCTATCGGCGCCGGCGGCGATGACGATGCCGAGTACGATGACGAAGGCGACCTCGACGGCCCCGAACTCCAAGGCGCCCCGACGACCGTCCCGCCGACCTCCGGCCCGGCGCCGCTGGAGACCGACCCGTCTGAATTCGACGAGTGACGACGGCGAGGCACGGATTGCCACCGGCATAACTGATCGCCGGGAGCACGTAAGTGAGTTAACGGGGCGGGTCCGCTGGGGGCGGCGGGCTGCCCGATGGCGCCGGAGAAGGTGATCGAGGATTTGACGGGCCTGGGCTTGCAACGCACGACCGCAACGCCTCGGCCGGGGAGAGCAGCAGCATCGCCTCCGACGCGGCGGGCGCGGGCGGCTTGGACGCCGCCACGCTGCCGGCGACCCGCAGCAACGTCTTGTCCACCTCGTTCGTCAGCCAGCGTGCTCCACCCACCCCGACCAGCAGCGCCCCCACGAGCGCCGCGAGGCTGAGTCAAAGAGGAGGTACCGGCGTGGTGGGCAGTGGCGCCGCCGGAGGCAACGGCGGAGCAGCCGGTGTCCCGGATGCCGCGGCAACGGACGGAGCGATTTCGTACAGCGGCACGATGACTTCAGCGATCAACGGCCCGTACATGCCCCAGGACACCAATGCCGCCCCAGCCCCGGCGATGATGTTGCCTACGAACCCGGGACGCCACAGATGGCGGCCCTCCACATCCTGCTTGGCCGGGAGGAAGAATCCGTTGTCCGTCACGAGCGCGTTCAAGACGCCGCCCATTGCGCCAAACAACAGCACGAGCCCGACCAGCAGCGGCCAACGGTGGCAGTAAGCATGTAATCGGGGTTCTTCCGCACTCTCGATGAAACGGCGCGCTCCACATTTGCGCGATCGCGTTGGTTGAAGTAGTCTGCGCGCTTCTCACACGGAGGTAGCGCGCGCTTCACTGAGCTATTGCCTGCCGCCCATCACGTCGTTGTGGATTCGTTGCGCATCACGCCGACGCAGGTCGACGTCGAGCTTCGATGTTCGCTCGCGACGGCAAAGTGTCCGGCTTGTCAATCGCCCTCGCGCCGGGTTCACAGTCGTTACGTCCGCATCGTGCGCGACTTGCCATGGGCCGGCGTGCCGATGGTACTGAGGTTTTCGACTCGGCGTTTCTTCTGCGACGGGGCCGATTGCCCTCGCCGGATATTCGCCGAGACGTTGCCCGACCTTGCGCGTCGCCATGCCAGGGGCACATCTCGGCTCGACGGGGCGCTGGTGAAGATTGGTATGGAGTGCGGGGGCGAGCCGGGGCGACGGTTGTGCGGCCAGCTCGGCATCAACATCAGCGGCGACACGATCCTTCGTCGATTGCGAGGCGCGCCTCCCGCAACCGCGGACACTCACGCCGGCGCCATCATCGGCGTCGATGACTTCGCGTTTCGCCGCGGCCAGACGTACGGCACGATCGTCGTCGACCACCAGTCCGGCGGTGTGATCGACCTGCTGCCCGACCGATCAAGCAAGTCGCTGGAAGACTGGTTGACCGCGCGACCTGTGTTGCCCGGCGTCGTCACACGAGATCGCTCGGGCGTCTACGCCAAGGCGGTCGCGGCTGCCGCTCCCGACGCGGTGCAGGTGGCCGACCGCTGGCACCTCCTAGCCAACTGCCGCGACGCGTTGGTGCGGGTGCTCGACCGTCATCACGCATCGATCGCACAGGCGATGCCCGCCGTGGTGGTCCCGCCACCGGCGGTTGAAGCAACTGTCCCCTGCACGGACACGACCCCGGTCGAGGCCGTGATCTCACAAGCCGCGCCCTCGGCAGCGGAGAGTACGGGCACGCCAACACCCGTTCCGGCGGCAACGCCGTTGCCGTCATCACCGCGTTCCCAAAGTGCTCAACGGTCGATTGACCGGCGGGCTAAGAGGCTCGCGCGCTACGAGCGGGTCCTGGAACTCCGTCGGCAGGGTCATAGCCGGCGCTCTATCGTTCGCGAGTTGAAGATGAGTTCCAGCCAGGTGGCGAAGCTGCTGAAAGCCGGCGCATTCCCCGAACGGGCCAAGGCCCGCTATCACAAGCAGGTCGACCGGTATATTGACGCGCTGCGCGCCCGATGGGCCGAAGGCGAGCGCAATGCCCGCGTACTGGCCCGGCACCTGCGGACGCTGGGCTACGCCGGGGGGTACGACATGGTCCGACGGCACGTATCTTCATGGCGAACGCCTGCGGAGCGTTTGCAGGT
>JALYPM010000080.1 GCA_030856365.1 Pseudomonadota bacterium | reverse complement strand
ACGCCGGGGTGGCCATTGCGCGCGCCGCCGGCCGGCCCCAGGTCAGTGCCACGGTCGGGGTCAATCGCGACCTCACCCAGGCCGGGGTGTTCAACCGCGGCGGCACCAAGGGTCCCTACCTCACCGGCGGGGTCGATCTGAGCTATCCCCTGTTCAACGGCGGGTCAGTGCGCAATTCGATCGAGGCGGCGCGGACCCGGGTCGACGCCGGTCGCGCCACGCTGCGCGCGGTCGAGGGCGATATCTTCACCGAAGCGGTCGCAGCTTACATGGACGTGATCCGCGACCGTGCCATCGTCGAGCTTAACCAGAATCAGGTGCGGGTGCTGACGACCAACCTGCAGGCGAGCGAGGATCGTTTCGAAATCGGAGACCTCACCCGCACCGACGTCGCCCAGTCGCAATCGCGCCTGGCGCTCGCCCGCGCCAATCTCGAAACTGCCCAGGCGCGGCGCGCGACCAGCGAAGAGAATTACCGCCGGATCATCGGCCGTCGCCCGGACAATCTGGCGCCGCCGCCACCGCTTCCCCCGCTTCCGGCCACGGCGGAACAGGCAGTGCGGATCGCGATCGTCAGTAATCCGGACATCCTCGCCGCCGCTCGCGAGGCCCGCGCGGCCGGCTATGACGTCAGCATCGTCCGGGCCAGCCGCCTGCCGACCGTCTCGGGCGTGGTTTCAGGCGACTATGTCAACACGTTGGCGGGAAGCCCGGGGCGCAACCCGGTGACGCTGGACGAAACCCGCAGCGGCACTGCGACAAGCATCGGGGTTTCGACCAATATCCCGCTTTACCAAGGCGGTCTCCCGGCCGCGCGCATCCGACAAGCTCAGGCGATCGAAGGCCAGGTGATGGAACAGGTGATCGCCACCGAGCGCGCGGTCGTCGCCAACACCCGCTCCGCGTTCGAAAATTACCGCGCGGCGAACGACGCCATCGCCTCCAACCTGATCGCGGTGGAAGCCAGCGAGCTAGCGCTGGAGGGAGCACGCGCCGAGCGCGACGTCGGTACCCGCACCGTCCTCGATGTGCTGAATGCGGAGCAGGAGCTTCTGAATGCGCAGGTCGCGCTCGTCTCGGCCCGCCGCGATGCCTATGTCGCCGGCTTCCAGTTGCTGAACGCCATGGGTCAGGCCGAAGCCGACGATCTCGGGCTTGACGGCGGGCCGCTCTACGACCCGCTGGGCAATTATCGCCGCGTTGCCGGCAACTGGAACGACTGGGCAGGCGAGCCGCGCCACACGCCCACCTCCACGCGCACGGTCACCCCGGCAGAGCTTCCGGTGACGCCGGTCGTGACTCCGCCGGCCCAATAGGTCTATCTGTCCGGCATGCAATCCGCCGACGGCGAACCATCGATGGAAGACATCCTCGCGTCGATCAAGAAAGTGATCGCCGAGGAAAAGGATTTGCGCGCCGCGGTTTCGGCTCCGGCGCCACAGTCCGATGACGGCGGCGACGATGCGGCCGACGACGTGCTTGAACTGAGCGAGCCGCTGGCGCCGCCGATGGATCTCGGCCCGCCGCTGCTCGACGAGGGAGTGGCGCAGTCCAGCCGCACCGCGCTCGAGACGCTCGCGACGGTCACCGCATCGATACCGCCCGCGCCGCAGGTCAATCCGCTGGAGGAAATGGTCCGCGAGATGCTTCGGCCGATCCTCAAGCAATGGCTAGACGATCACTTGCCCGGCGTCGTCGATGAACATGTGAAGCGGGAAATTTCGCGGATTACCGGGCAGCCGCTTTAGTTGATGCAGCGGCGCAGCGCCGCTACGCGCGCCCGATGAGCGAATTGCCGAAAAATTTCGATCCCGCCGCGATCGAGCAGCGCTGGTACGGTCATTGGGAGTCGAACGGCCTGTTCCGTCCGGACCGTCCGGACGCGGAGCCGTGGACCATTGTCAATCCGCCGCCCAACGTGACCGGCTCGCTGCACATTGGCCACGCACTCGACAATACGCTGCAGGACATCGTCACCCGCCACGCGCGAATGGAAGGCAAGGACGCTTTGTGGGTGGTCGGCACCGACCATGCCGGCATCGCAACGCAGATGGTGGTCGAGCGGCAGCTTGAGCAAAGGCAGGACAAGCGCATCAACTACACCCGCGAGGAGTTCGTAGCGCGGGTGTGGGAGTGGAAGGAAGAGAGCGGCGGCGAGATCACCCGCCAGCTGCGCCGCCTCGGCTGCTCGATGGACTGGTCCAACGAGCGCTTCACGATGGACGAGGGCTTCACCCGCGCCGTGCTCAAGGTGTTCGTCCAGCTCTACCGCGAGGAGCTGCTTTACCGAGACAAAAGGCTGGTGAACTGGGACCCCAAATTCCAGTCGGCGATCAGCGATCTCGAGGTCGAGACGAAGGAGGTCCAGGGCGAGTTCTGGCACCTCAAATATCCTCTCGCAGACGGCAGCGGCCACATCTCGGTCGCCACTACGCGCCCGGAAACCATGCTCGCCGACATGGCGGTCGCGGTGAACCCGGTCGACGAGCGCTATCGCGATGTGGTCGGCAAGCAGGTGCGGCTTCCGATCACCGGCCGGTTGATCCCGGTAATCACCGACGAGCATGCCGATCCGGAGCTTGGATCGGGCGCAGTCAAGATCACGCCCGGCCATGACTTCAACGATTTCGAGGTCGGCAAACGTGCCGGCATCAAGCCCGGCGACATGCTCAACATGCTGGATGCCCAGGCGCGGATTGCGCAGGCGGCGGACGGTTTGATCCCTGGCGACCTGATTGGCCTCGACCGCTTCGACGCGCGCAAGCGCGTGGTCGAACTGCTGGAAGGCGAAGGGGCGTTGGAGCGGGTCGAGGATCGCACCATCCAACTTCCCTACGGCGACCGCTCCGGCGTCGTAATCGAGCCGTGGCTGACCGACCAATGGTATGTCGACGCGGCGACGCTCGCCAAGCCGGCGATCGAGGCAGCGCGCTTGGGCAAGATCGAGATTGTGCCGAAAACCTGGGAAAAGACCTGGTTCAACTGGCTCGAGAATATCCAGCCATGGTGCGTCTCGAGGCAATTGTGGTGGGGGCACCGGATCCCGGCGTGGTTCGATGACGACGGCAACGTGTTCGTCGCCGAGAGCGAAGAGGAGGCCCGCGCCGAAGCGGGCGGCAGGCCGCTCCGCCAGGATGAGGACGTGCTCGACACCTGGTTCTCGTCGGCCCTTTGGCCCTTCGCGACGCTGGGGTGGCCGGACGCTGCGGATCCCCTCCCGCCAGCGGGAGCGGAAGAGGCGCGCAGCGCCGAAGGGGTGGGCGTGTCGGGTGAGCCCAAGCCCACCCCCAGCCCCTCCCGCAAGCGGGAGGGGCGTTCCGATCTCGCCCGCCACTATCCCAACGACCTGCTGATCAGCGGCTTCGACATCATCTTTTTCTGGGACGCCCGCATGGCGATGCAGGGCATCCACTTCATGAACGATGTGCCGTGGAAGCGGCTCTACCTGCACGGACTGGTCCGCGATGCGGCGGGCCAGAAGATGTCCAAGTCGAAGGGCAACACGGTCGATCCGCTTGGCCTGATCGACCGCTACGGCGCCGATGCGCTGCGCTTCACCATGGCGGCGATGGAAAGCCAGGGCCGCGACATCAAGCTCGATGAGAAGCGCGTCGAGGGCTATCGCAACTTCGCGACCAAGCTGTGGAACGCGGCGCGCTTCCTGCAGATGAACGGCGTCGGCGCCAGCGACAGCATCGCCGCACCGGCGGCCGAGCTTCCGGTAAACCGCTGGATCATCGGCGAAGTCGTCGAGACTCTGGCCAGGCTCAACCGCGCCTTCGACGAGCTTCGCTTCGACGGCATGGCCGATGCCATCTACCACTTCACCTGGGGCACCTTCTGCGACTGGTACGTCGAGCTGGTGAAAGGTGCGTTCGACGAAGAGACCAAGCGCGTCGCCGCCTGGGCGTTCGACCAGATCCTGGTCATGCTCCACCCGTTCATGCCGTTCATTACCGAAGAGCTGTGGAACGCGAACCAGCGGCCGTACGAGCTGATCGTCGCGAAATGGCCGGAGCCTCGGGCGCAGGTCGATGCGGCGGCAAAGGCAGAGATCGACTGGGTGATCGAATTCGTCCGCGAGACCCGCGCGATGCGCACCGAGCTCAACGTTCCGTGGAGCGCGACGCTCGCGCCACTGGCGATCGGCGGCGGTACAGATCGTCTCGATGCGCAGGCCGCCACACTGGCGCGCCTCGTCAAGCTCGGGCCGGCGAGCCGCTCCGATGCGCCTCCCGCGGGATCGGCGCAGATCGTCGTCAGCGGCGAGACCTACGCCTTTCCGCTCGCCGAGCATATCGACCTCGACGCCGAGCGCGCTCGGCTGGCGAAGGCACTTGCAGCCGCGGAAAAGGACCGCGACGGCCTCGCCGCGCGGCTATCGAACCCCAGCTTCACCGAGCGCGCCAAGCCGGAGGCGGTCGAGAAGGCCCGTACCGATCATGGCGAGCGGGCAGCGGAAGCGGAACGTCTCGCGGCCGCCCTAGCTCGCCTCGGCTAGGTCCTCCCTCGGCGCCGCAACCCACACCGCACCGCGCGCGACGCCGACGGTCACCGGCGTCTTTGCCGAAAGCTCCCCGTCGATGGATATCCGCTGCTGCGGCCGTGCCTTGATGATCAGCTTGGGGCCGTGGAACTCGGTCACCGTGGCCTTTCGCGACTGCAGCTTGAACACGGTCGCGAACCAGCTCCAGGCGAGGCCGAACACGCTCCGCCCGGTCACCGCCTGGACGACGATCTCTCCGCTATCAAGGCGCGCGCTCTCGACCAGCTCGACGCCCCCATGGTGGGTGCCGTTGGCGATCCGAGCCTCGGTCGCCCACACCCGGTGCACCGTCTGGCCGTCGTCGACGCTGAGGCGAAACGGCCGGAACTTGAACGCCACTCGGATCGCCCACAGTACGTAGCCGAGCATGCCAAGATATTTCTTGAGCTTGTGCGGCACCGTCTCGGCAATCAGCGGCGACATGCCCATCGCCGCCGCATTGGCGAAATAGTCGCCGTCGATGAAGCCGAGGTCGATTTTCCGCCGCTGCCCGTTGGCGATGACCTCGATCGCGCTGTCGAGATCGACCGGAACGCCCAATGTCTTGGCGAAACTGTTGGCAGTGCCCAGCGGCAGGAAGGCGAACACCGTCTCCGTGCCGAGGAAATCGTCGATCGTGGTCGATAGCGAGCCGTCGCCGCCGCCGACGATCACCATCGGCGCGCCGTCGCGGATCGCCTGCTGGATGATCGGCCGCATCTGGTCGGGATCGTCCACGGGATGACGGGCGAGCACCTCGATGCCGACCGCGCCGAGCTTCTCGCAAGCCGACTCGAAGGCCTCTTCCCCGCGCCGGCTCTGGACGTTGACGACCACCACAGCCTGCTTCGGTAAGGAGTTTGCCGTCATCGCCGGTTCAATGCGCGAACGCCGTCTTTCTTTCCACCTCCATCACGCGCTAGAGCCCCGCCATGACGACTGGCTCCTATCCGGCGGTAAGGCTTCGCCGCGGCCGCGCGAGCGCGTGGATGCGCGCGATGCTGGCCGAGCATCGGCTCCACCCTAGCGACCTCATCCTGCCCTTGTTCGTTTGTGAAGGCGGCGGCTGCGAGGAGCCGATCCCCTCGCTGCCTGGCGTCAGTCGCTGGAGCGTCGACCGCATCGCGGACCGCGCACGCGAGGCGGCGAGCCTCGGCATCCCCTGCGTCGCCCTGTTTCCCAACACGCCGCAGCAGCTTCGTACCGAGGACGCGGCCGAAGCACTCAACCCCGACAACCTCATGTGCCGCGCGATCAAGGCGATCAAGGACGCGGTGCCGGAGATCGGGGTGCTCACCGACGTCGCGCTCGACCCCTACACCAGCCACGGCCACGACGGCCTCACCGACGATCGCGGCTGCATCCGGAACGACGAGACCGTCGCCATCCTCGCCCAGCAGGCGTTCGTCCAGGCCCTGGCGGGGGCGGACATCGTTGCGCCCTCCGACATGATGGATGGGCGCGTCGCCGCCATCCGCTCTGCGCTGGAGACGGCGGGCCTCTGCGACGTCGCGATCATGGCCTACGCAGCCAAATATGCGTCGGCCTTCTACGGTCCGTTCCGTGATGCAGTGGGATCGGCGGGGCGGCTGAAGGGCGACAAGCGCAGCTACCAGATGGACCCGGCCAACGGCGCCGAGGCGCTGCGCGAGGTTGCGATGGACCTCGCCGAAGGGGCGGACATGGTGATGGTCAAGCCGGGCCTCGCCTATCTCGACGTGCTGGCGCGGGTGAAGCAGCGCTTCGAAGTGCCGGTGTTCGCCTATCAGGTGTCCGGCGAATATGCGATGATCGAGCATGCGGCGGCGGCCGGCGCGGCCGACCGCGACGCGCTGATCCTGGAGACGCTGCTGGCGTTCAAACGTGCCGGAGCCACGGGGGTGCTGAGCTATCATGCGCTCGACGCCGCGCGGCTCATCAATGGCTGAGGTCGCCGCGGAGACGGAGCGGCTGCGGCTGAGGACCTGGGACCGGCAGGATCTCAATCCTTTCATCGAGCATACGAACACGCCGTCCGTGATGCGCTGGCTGGGCGGCGTCTGGCAGCGCGACGACCATGTGAAGGCGTTCGAACGGATCGAGCAATACCAGCGCGAGTTCGGCCACACCTTGTGGATCGTCGAACGAAAGAGCGACGACGCTCTCCTCGGCTTCTGCGGCCTGAAGCGGGTGAACTCGCCGGGTGCGCCCAACGCCGGCGACTTCGAAGTGGGCTGGCGGCTGCGCGAGGATGCGTGGGGGAAAGGCTATGCCAAGGAAGCGGCGGTCGCCAGCCTCGATCTCGCCTTCGGCAAGTACGCAGCGCCCTACGTCGTCGCGCTCACGATCGAGGGCAACCAGCCGAGCCGCGGACTGATGTCGCGCCTCCGAATGCGGCACCGTGAGGACATGGATTTCGAGGATAAGCGCTTCGGTCCGGAGATGAACCCGACGATCGTCTATCGGATCGACGCCGGCGAATGGCCGGCGGCGCGAGCAGCGGCGCTCGGCTACCCCCGAAGCCGCGCCTGAAGCGCGTCGATGGCCGACGCCTGGCGGCTGTCGATTGCGGCGACTTCGGCCTGGGCGGAGCGGACCGATGCGAATGCGCCAAGTCCGGTGGCGTTTCCGCGCCCGATCAGTTCCGCACCCAGCGCATCAATGTCGCCCATCGCCCGGGTCGTCGTCGCTCGGGCGGCAACGGCGGCCGAAACCGCTTGCTGAGCCGCGATCCAGCTCTCGCTGCGCGGCGGGCCTGCTGCATCGGTCAGGCGTCGCGCTACGGCCAGCGCTGCATTGAACGTCAGATCCCCGGCACGCGCCTGCCGCATCAGCTCGGCGAGCCGCGCCTCCACCGCCGGATCGGCGACCTCGATGACCGACCACTGCACCGGCAGGCGCGGGTCGATCGTCTCAGCGGAACGCTTGGCGAGCGATGGCGGTGGAACGCCTGCCGCCTGGCAGCCGGCGATCGTCAGCGCGAAAGCGAGGAGAGGGAGGCGACGCATGTCCGCCGTCTAGGCGGGGCCGAACGGCGGTGCAACGAAGCAGGGAATGCAACAGGGTTGCGCCCTCCAGCCCATCTCCCTATGTCCCCCCTGCCGCGCGCCCGTAGCTCAGCTGGATAGAGCATCAGACTACGAATCTGAGGGTCGGACGTTCGAATCGTTCCGGGCGCGCCATTCACTAACAGAACTACGAACGACCTCTGGGTTGATTTGCTGGCCTGCCAATGCGGCCACGGCAAGAGCCCGGGTCGGCCCGCGAATGATAAGTGTCTCCTTGGTCATCATGACTTCGCCAACAAATGCGCGGACGTAGCGCTTACGCATCACCGGGTCTGACGGATCGCGCAATCGCCGACGGAACAATGCGGCAAACTCGGACAACTTTGCTTCCGTCAGACGAGAGTTCTTGGCCCCAATCTGCTGATCCAACTCGCGAATCTGTTCATTTAGCGCCTGTCGGCGCGCCTTGTGCGTCGTGAAGCGCTCTTTTAGATTCGGATCGGTTGGATCGATATTTCCGGCCTCGACCATCTTCATCAGCGCACGGACGGACTTTTCGATCTCAGTCAGTTCAGTCCGGAAAGTAGCAACGGCCTTGCGCCGCTTTCCATCTGCCGCGGCCGACTTGTCGAGCACCTCGCCCAGCAAAGTGCGGAGGCGTTCGGGCTGCAGCAGCCGCTTCTCCATCGCATCTAGGACCGCCTTATCGACGAGGCTCATCGGGAGATTGTTGCCGCCGCAAGTCAGGTCTCCCTTCCGCCTGACATTGGAGCAACCGTAATAGCGATGACCAC
>JALYPM010000033.1 GCA_030856365.1 Pseudomonadota bacterium | reverse complement strand
TCTACGTTTCCGCTGTTCCTCGGGGCGCTGCTCAGCGACTGGGCCTACAGCTCGAGCTATCATGTCCAGTGGACCAACTTCGCGTCCTGGATGATCCTCGGAGGGCTGGTGTTCGCCGGGCTTGCTCTATTATGGGCGCTCGTCGGGATGTTTCGGGCGGAGCGCCGCCGCAGGGCCGATGCCTTGCTGTTCCTGCTCCTGCTGCTCGCCACCTTCGTGGCTGGCCTGTTCAACATGCTTGTGCATGCGAAGGACGCCTGGGCGGCGATGCCGGCGGGGATAATTCTCTCGATCATCGTGCTTGCGCTTGCGACGGCCGCCAATTGGGCAGCGCACCGCCGGCCAAGGGCAGGAGCGTCGGCATGAATGTTTCTCGCTACATCACTCTCGCCGCGGCGGCGGCGCTGCTGACCGCTTGTGGTAAGGCGATCGAGCCGGTGGACTATGGACCGGACCCGCGTCTCGGCGAGCCGCAACGGGGGCTTGTTCCCGGTATCAAGATCGCCGATCCGGCTGCCTGGGGCGACGCTCGGCCCGAGGTGCCGGAAGGCTATGCGATCACGGCGATCGCGGCCGGCCTCAAGATTCCCCGTCAGACGCTGGTGCTCCCCAACGGCGATATCCTGGTGGCCGAAGGGAAGGGTGGCGGACCGCCAGTTCTCGCGCCCAAGGATCTGATCGCCGGCTATTTGATCGGCAAGGGAACGAGCGCCGTCAAAGGCGGCGACCGTCTGACCCTGCTGCGCGATGCCGACGGAGACGGCGCCTATGAAGGCCGGGCGGTGTTCGCCGAGAACCTCAATGCGCCCTATGGCCTCGCGCTCGCCAACAACGGCCTGTACGTTGCCAACCAGGATGCGCTGGTGCGGTTCGACTACACCCCGGGGCAGATCCGCGCGAGCGGGCCGCCGGTCGAGATCACGAAGCTGCCGTCGCAGATCAACCACCATTGGACCAAGGCGCTGACGGCCAGCCCCGACGGGCGCTACCTGTATGTTGGCATCGGTTCCAACAGCAACGCCGGCGAGAAGGGCATGGAGGTCGAGGAAAACCGCGCCGTGATCTGGGAGGTGGATGCACAAACGGGCATGCACCGCGAGTTTGCGGGCGGACTTCGCAACCCGACGGCGTTGGCGGTGGGGCCTGGGCTCGGGCAGCTTTGGGCGGTGGTCAATGAGCGCGACGAGCTGGGTCCCAACCTGGTCCCTGATTATCTGACGTCGGTGCGCCGGGGCGCCTTTTACGGCTGGCCCTATTCCTATTGGGGCTCCAACGTGGACTCGCGCGTGCGCCCCGGCAAGCCGGAGAAGGTCGCCGCGGCGGTCAGACCGGATTACAGCCTCGGCTCCCACAGCGCGCCTTTGGGGCTCGCCTTCTCCTCGCCGGCGATGGGCGCGCGCTTCGCCGCCGGCGCGTTCGTCGGGCTGCACGGCAGCTGGAACCGCGAAGTGCCGTCCGGTTACAAGGTCATCTTCGTGCCGTTCCGGGGCGGGCGGCCATCAGGCCAGCCGATCGACTTCGTCACCGGCTTCATGGGGGATGACGGCAAGACACGGGGCCGCCCTGTCGGCGTGACGCTCGACCCGCGTGGCGCGCTGATCGTCGCCGACGATCTCTCCAACACGATCTGGCGGGTCACCCCGGTGCAGCGCACAGCAGCTCGCTCCAGTCGCTCGACAGCAGGCAGCTAACGGCACCGAGGACTACGGCGTTGCAGGCAAGCGTTCGCTTCTGTCAGCGCTGCGCAAGCGCGCCGATCGCCTCCGCCAGCTTTAAGTCGCGCTTGGTCACTCCGCCCGAATCGTGGCTGGTCAGCCGTAAGTCGACGCGGTTCCAGACGCTGGTGAACTCGGGATGATGATCCACCTTCTCGGCATGCAGCGCGACCCGGGTCAGGAAGGCGAACGCTTCGCTGAAATCCTTGAAGCGGAAACTGCGCAGTAGCGCCTTGCCGCTGTCTTCTTCCACCCAGCCGCTGGGAATCTCCATCGCCGCATTCTCCTGTCCTACAGCCCCTCTTGCGCTTAAGCCGCAGCGCATGACCAGAGGCGATCGATACGGAGCGATTTCCTCGCGTGCGCGTCACGCGCGCGCGTCGAGGGCCCAACTTAGCCAAACTTCCGCCGACTTGAAATGCCTTCGCGCAGGGCGCAGTTGGGCCATGAAGGAGACTGTGATGGCCACCGCAACGCTTGAAAAGGGCCCGCTCGGCCTCGAAAACCCGATGGGCACCGACGGCTTCGAATTCGTCGAATATACCGCGCCCGACACGCAGCTGCTGCGCGACCTGTTCACGAAAATGGGCTTCCCCGAAGTCGCCCGCCACAAGCGCAAGAACGTCACCCTCCACCGCCAGGGCGACTGCAACTTCATCATCAATGCCGAACCCGGCAGCTATGCCGAGGACTATGCGAAAGCGCACGGCCCCAGCGCCTGTGCGATGGCCTTCCGCTTCAAGAATGCCGCCGATGCTCACAGCCGCGCGCTGGAGCTTGGCGCCACCGACGTGAAAAGCGACGTCGCCGATGGCGAACTCGACATTCCGGCGATCGAGGGGATCGGCGGCTCGCGGCTCTATTTCGTAGACCGCTACGGCGATGCCGACCGCATCTACGACGTCGATTTCGACTTTCTCCCCGACTGGCAGGAGCGGGAGCGGGCGGCGGATTCCAAACTCACCTACATCGACCACCTCACGCACAACGTGAACCGCGGCAACATGAAGACCTGGGCCGATTTTTACGAAAAGCTCTTCAACTTCCGCGAAATCCGCTACTTCGACATCGAAGGGAAGGTCACCGGCCTCTTCTCCAAGGCGATGACCAGCCCTTGCGGCAAGATCCGCATCCCCTTGAACGAAAGCCAGGACGACAAGAGCCAGATCGAGGAGTTCCTGCGCGAATATAAGGGCGAGGGCATCCAGCACATCGCGCTCGGCACCAGTAACATCTACCAGGCGGTCGACATCATCCGGACCCGCGGCATTCCGTTCCAGGACACGCCCGACACCTATTATGAAATGCTTCCGACGCGCATTCAGGGCCACAACGAGGATATCGCCGAGCTCGAGAAGCGCGGCATCCTGATGGACGGCGCACCGACCGAGGGTCAGGGCCTGCTGCTGCAGATCTTCACCCAAAACGTGATCGGCCCGATCTTCTTCGAAATCATCCAGCGCAAGGGCAACGAGGGCTTCGGCGAAGGCAATTTCAAGGCTTTGTTTGAAAGCATCGAGCTTGATCAAATGCGTCGAGGGGTGATCTGATCCCCGTGCATCAACCTCCGTTCGTCCCGAGCGAAGTCGAGGGGCGCTGGCAGTGACCGAAGCCTACATCTGCGACTACATCCGCACGCCGATCGGCCGCTATGGCGGTGCTCTGTCTGGCATCCGCGCCGACGACCTCGCCGCGATCCCGATCAAGGCGCTGATCGAGCGCAACCCCGGCGTCGACTGGGGCGAACTCGACGACGTCATCCTCGGCTGCGCCAATCAGGCCGGCGAGGATAACCGCAACCTTGCGCGAATGGCGGGCCTGCTGGCCGGGCTTCCCGACAGCAGCGGCGGGGTGACACTCAACCGGCTGTGCGGCTCCGGTCTCGACGCGGTGGCGATGGCGGCGCGGGCGATCCGCGGCGGCGACAGCGACCTGATCATCGCCGGCGGCTCCGAAAGCATGAGCCGCGCGCCGTTCGTCATGCCCAAGGCCGAGCAGCCGTTTAGCCGCAATGCCGAAATCTACGACACCACCATCGGCTGGCGCTTCGTCAACCCGAAGATGCGCGAAGCCTACGGCGACGACACCATGCCGAGCACGGCGGAGAATGTCGCCGACGAGTTCACGGTCAGCCGCGAGGACCAGGACCTCTTCGCTCTGCGCAGCCAGCAGAAGACCGCCGCCGCACAGGCGGACGGCCGCCTCGCCTCGGAAATCGTCCCCGTCGAAATCCCCCAGCGCAAGGGCGATCCGCTGATTGTCGACAAGGACGAGCATCCGCGTCTCACCGGCCTCGACAAGCTCGCGGCGCTCAAGCCGATCGCCCGCAAGGACGGCACCGTCACCGCCGGCAATGCGTCGGGCGTCAACGACGGTGCCGCGGCAATCATCATCGCTTCGGAAGAGGCCGCCAGGCGCAACGGCTTAACCCCGCGAGCGCGCATCCTCGGCGGCGCAGTTGCCGGAGTCCCGCCGCGCATCATGGGCATCGGGCCGGCCCCCGCCTCGCATAAATTGCTGAAGCGTCTGGGCATCGGCTTCGACCAGCTCGACGTCATCGAACTCAACGAGGCTTTCGCCGCGCAGGGTCTCGCCGTGCTTCGCCAGCTTGGGCTGGCCGACGACGATACCCGGGTGAACCCCAACGGCGGCGCGATTGCGCTTGGTCATCCATTGGGGATGTCGGGAGCTCGCCTCGCGCTGACCGCGACCGAGGAGCTTCAGCGGGGCGGGGGCCGTTTTGCGCTCGCGACGATGTGCATCGGCGTCGGCCAGGGGATCGCGCTGGCGCTCGAGCGGGTCTGATGGAGCCGATCTGGGACGTTCTGAAGTCAGTCCCGGACCCGGAGATTCCGGCCGTCTCGGTGGTCGATCTCGGCATCGTCCGCGAGGTTCGCGGCGGGCGCGTGATCATAACGCCGACCTACACCGGGTGTCCCGCGACGCTGGCGATCGAGCAATCGATCCGCGCCGCCCTGGACGCCGCCGGCTATCGCGACATCGGCATCGAAACGGCGATCGCGCCGCCCTGGACCACCGACTGGATCAGCGCCGAGGGTGCAGCCAAGCTCAAGGCCTACGGAATCGCCCCGCCGACCACATCAGCGACCGCCGAATGTCCGCAATGCGGATCGACCGAAACCGAAGAAGTCAGCCGCTTCGGCTCGGCCCCCTGCAAGGCGCAATGGCGCTGCAAATCCTGCCTGGAGCCGTTCGACCGCTTCAAGTGTCATTAGCCACACTGCGCCCGATGCAGCAGCTTGTGGTCCGCCAGCACCAGCGCGACCATCGCCTCGACCACCGGCGCCCCGCGGATCGCGACGCAGGGGTCGTGCCGACCCTTGCCGCCGATGCTCGACGTCGGCTTGAATGCAACGCGGACAACGATCGGCCGGCCGGTCGAGATGCCGCCGTCGATCCCGCTCGCCCGCATCCCCTCGGCGTTCTCGCTGCCCCTGATCTGCGCTGCCGCGAAGCCCTCGCCAATCTCGACGCCCTTCACCGCATTGATGCCCATGCAAGCGCCTGCGAGGTCCGCATCGAGCTTGGCGTAAACCGGCGCGCCCCATCCAGCGGGCACAGCAGTCGCAACGCACTCGACCATGCCGCCAAGCGAATCCCCGTCCGCCCGCGCCTG
>JALYPM010000008.1 GCA_030856365.1 Pseudomonadota bacterium | reverse complement strand
GTCAGTCGGCTGCCCGCCTGTAAAATCGCTTGCAAGAATGCCCCCGTAAGCGGGGTTTTTCGCATCCAAGAATGACCCCTGCTTTTGTTTGTCACAGTCTCTTCCGGATGGACTTTTGTGCCGTTTGGAAGGGCAAGCCGGGGAATGATTGGTGTGGATTTGATAGGTCAGATACGACGTGCGTTTCATGATCAGGGTCAGGGGATCAAGACGATCGCCCGCGATCTGGGAGTGTCGCGAGGCACGGTGCGCAAGGTTGTGCGTGGGGACGATACAGAGTTCAAGTACGAGCGTGCGGTTCAACCGGCACCCAGGCTTGGAGCGTTTGTCGAGGCTCTAACAGCGATCCTTGAAGCGGAAGCGGTGCTTCCCCGTCGAGAACGGCGCTCGACGCAACGCCTGTTCGAGGAATTACGCGGCCGCGGCTACGAGGGAGCGCATGACAGCGTTCATCGATTTGCCAGGACATGGCGGCAGGAGCGATCCCGCCTTCCAGCAAAAGCCTATGTGCCGATGAGCTTTGCGCCGGGCGAGGCTTACCAGTTCGACTGGAGCCACGAGACGATCACACTTCAGGGGCTGCCGCTGACGGTGAAGGCTGCGCACATGCGCCTGTCGCACAGCCGGATGCCCTTCGTTCGCGCCTATTTCCGGGAGACGCAGGAGCTTGTCTTCGATGCTCACGACAAGGCGTTTGCCTTCTATGGCGGGATCTGCCGGCGGGGGATCTACGACAACATGAAGACGGCGGTGGAGACGATCTTCGTCGGCAAGGCCCGTCAGTACAACCGTCGCTTCCTTCAGATGTGTTCGCATCACCTGATCGAGCCGGTGGCCTGCACGCCAGCGGCGGGATGGGAGAAAGGCCAGGTTGAGAACCAGGTCGGCAATCTTCGCGACCAGATGTTCCGGCCCAAGCCGAAGGTGTTGAGAGCGGCGGTGCAAAAACCTACCACGGTAGCGGCGGGATAGTCCCGCTTCGGGCGGCGTAAAAGTCGTCCACCTATTTTCCTTTCTGCGACGCATGCAGGAGGGCCTGGGGATCTACACCGTGGAATTATATCTGAAGGTGCGTCTGGCGCACTCGGCGGGCATGACGCAGCGCCAGGCTGCGAAGCATTTCAACATATCACGCGACACAGTCAGCAAGATGGTGTCGTATTCGGTCCCTCCGGGATATCGGCGCCGGTCACCGATCCGTCGACCGAAGCTTGATGCGTTTGTTTCGACGATCGATCATTGGCTTGATGAGGATCTGAAGGTGCCGCGCAAGCAGCGCCACACGGCCAAGCGGGTGTTCGACCGTCTTCGTGACGAGTGCGGGTTTACCGGCGGCTACACGATCATCAAGGATTACATGCGCGAGCGGGATCAGCGTCGCCAGGAGGTGTTCGTGCCGCTGGCTCATCCGCCGGGCCAAGCGCAAGCAGATTTCGGCGAGGCGATGGTCGTCATCGGTGGCGTGGAGCGGAAGGCACACTTCTTCGTGCTCGACCTTCCGCATAGCGACGGCTGTTATGTGCGGGCCTATCCGGCGGCGGTGTCGGAGGCCTGGGTAGACGGTCACATCCATGCGTTCGCCTTTTTCGGCGCCGTGCCGCAGTCGATCGTCTACGACAACGATCGTTGCCTCGTGGCGAAGATACTGCCCGACGGCACCCGCAAGCGGGCGGCGCTGTTCAGCGGCTTCCTCTCCCACTACCTGATCCGCGACCGCTATGGCCGTCCGGGGAAAGGCAACGACAAGGGGAACGTCGAGGGGCTTGTTGGCTATGCCCGTCGCAACTTCATGGTTCCGATCCCGCAGTTTCCGACATGGGATGCGTTCAACACCTGGCTGGAAGAGCAATGCCGCAAGCGCCAGCGCGACAGGCTGCGGGGCGAGAGCGAGACGATCGGCGAGCGTCTGCAGCGCGATCAGGCGGCAATGCGCCCGTTACCGGCCGCGCCCTTCGATGCATGTGACCAGACCAGCGCACGTGTCACGGCGCAGTCGCTCGTGCGTTACAAGACCAACGATTATTCTGTCCCGGTCGCCTGGGGTCATCAGGACGTCTGGGTCAGGGGTTATGTCGACGAGGTGGTGATTGGCTGCCGCGGCGAGATCATTGCCCGTCATCCCCGTAGCTGGGAACGGGAAGACGTCGTCTTCGATCCGCTGCATTACCTGCCGCTGATCGAACAGAAGATCAATTCGCTGGATCAGGCAGCACCTTTACAGGGCTGGGATCTGCCCGAAGAGTTCGCCACGCTGCGCCGCCTGATGGAAGGCCGCATGGCAAAGCATGGCCGGCGGGAGTATGTGCAGGTCCTGCGCCTTCTGGAGAGCTTCGATCTTGCCGATTTGCATGCGGCGGTGAAGCAGGCCCTCCAGCTCGGAGCGATTGGCTTCGACGCGGTCAAGCATCTGATCCTGTGCCGGGTGGAGCGCCGGCCACCGAGACTGGACCTGTCCATCTACCCATACCTGCCGAGGGCGACGGTCGAGACGACATCAGCCAAGGCCTACATGCGACTGCTTTCTGCGCATGCGGAGGAAGCGGCATGAGCACCGAAGTGCCCGAGATCCTGCTTTCCCACTATCTCAAAACCCTCAAGCTTCCGACATTCCAGCGCGAATACCAGAAGCTGGCTCGGCTATGCGCCACCGAGGGCGTCGATCATATCGGATACCTCACCCGGCTTTCCGAACGGGAGATGATCGAACGGGACCGCCGCAAGGTCGAGCGCCGCATCAAGGCGGCAAGGTTCCCGGTCGTCAAAAGTCTCGACAGCTTCGACTTCGCCGCCATCCCCAAGCTCAACAAGATGCAGGTGCTGGAACTGGCGCGCTGCGAATGGATCGAGCGGCGCGAGAATGTCATCGCGCTCGGCCCGAGCGGCACGGGAAAGACGCATGTTGCGCTCGGCCTCGGCCTGGCGGCGTGCCAGAAGGGCCTGTCCGTCGGCTTCACCACTGCCGCCGCCGTCGTCAGCGAGATGATGGAGGCGCGCGACGAGCGGCGTTTGCTCCGTTTCCAGAAGCAGATGGCCGCCTACCAGCTTCTCATCATCGATGAACTGGGCTTCGTGCCGCTCTCCAAAACTGGCGCGGAATTGCTCTTCGAGCTGATCTCGCAACGCTATGAGCGGGGCGCCACCCTGATCACAAGCAATCTTCCGTTTGACGAATGGACGGAGACCCTGGGGTCCGAGCGTCTGACCGGCGCGCTGCTCGACCGCATCACACACCACGTCAATATTCTCGAGATGAATGGCGACAGCTACCGTCTCGCGCAAAGTCGCGCCCGAAAGGCCGGCTGACCCCTCCAAAAGATCGCTACGCCCGCATGAAACCCCCGCTCGGGCTACGCCCTCCCGGCGGTCTCATGCGGGCGCCGAAAGTGGCCTGGTTTTACGCCGCCGCGTGGCAGGATTTTGCTCCGGCGTTGACAAACCGAGCCTCTGAGAGTGGTCGGCATCGATGACTGGGCTTTCCGGCGAAACCATCGCTACGGCACGATCGTCTGCGATCTGGAGCGGCGACAGATCGTGACGCTTTTACCAGATCGCGAAAGGGCGACAATCGAGGCCTGGCTGACCGATCATCCCGAGATCAGAATCCTGTCACGAGATCGCGGCGGAGGTTACGGGGTTGTGTTGCAAATTTTTTGGAAGGCGAGAGGCAGCTCTCCGCTGGACGGATTTCAGGCGGCGATTGCCTCGAATTGTTCCTTGAGGGCAGGCGACGGGTTGAAGGCGAAGCGGCCCTGCTGCTTGCGCATCATATGAACCATCTCGATGCCGGCCAGCGTGACGGCTGCCGTCGCGAAGGACTTGAAGCCCAGCATCGGCCGCACCCGCCGCTTGATACGTCGATGATCCTGCTCGATCCGATTGTTGAGGTATTGGCTTTTGCGAATGCGGATCGCTTTCAATGCTCGTTGCGAC
>JALYPM010000005.1 GCA_030856365.1 Pseudomonadota bacterium | reverse complement strand
CGCGGGCGGACCATCAGCACGGCCGGGCTGTCGCCGACGGCATAATGCTTGCCGGTCGCGGCATCGCGATGGTCAAGCTGCCCCAGCCAGTAGCGGCGAAGGTTCACCTGGCCCTGAAGCAGTTCGTCCCAAGTCGGCGCGGTGGCATCCTCGAAATCGGCCATGAACACTCGCGCGCCGCTGTTGAGGGCGTTGATCACCATCTTCGCATTGGTCGGCCCGGTGATCTCGACCCGCCGGTCCTGCAGGTCGCGGGGGGTCGCACCGACTCTCCACTCGCCTTCGCGGATGTGGCTGGTGTCCTCACGGAATTCGGGAATCTCGCCGGCATCGAAGCTTTTTTGCCGCTCCATGCGCCGGTCGAGCAGAGCGCGCCGCCGGTCGTCGAAGCGCTCGTGAAGCTCCGCCAAGAACTCCATCGCGTCGCTGGTCAGGATCTCCTCGGCCCCAACTACCCGCGACGGCTCCGAAGCGACCCGCGGCTGGTCGATGACTGTGCTCACTGAGTTTTCGCCTCCGGCTCCACGCAGATGGAGTAACGCTCCGTCGCCGCGCAGTGATCCCGGAAGGTCAGGCGCTGCCATTCCATCCGCGCCTTCAGCTCGTTGGCGAACGGCCCGCTGATCTTCTCCGTGCCGGGCTCGATCCGCTCGAACCCGCAGTCGGCATATTCCCCCCCGACGACCCAGTACCGCTGTCCCATCTTCACACTCCTGCTGCTGATGTTGCTCATTCCGCCGCGACGAACTGCGCCGCCTCGGTCGATTCCTTGAGGGCCACGGTCGACGACTGCCCGGCCGAGATGGCAGTCGCGATGGCGTCGAAGTAACCGGTGCCGACCTCGCGCTGGTGGCGGGTGGCGGTGTAGCCGGCGGCTTCACTGGCGAACTCCGCCTGCTGCAGCTCCGAATAAGCCGTCATGCCGCGGTCGCGGTAACCGCCCGCAAGCTCGAACATGCCGTGGTTGAGGCTGTGGAAGCCGGCCAGCGTCACGAACTGGAATTTGTAGCCCATCGCCCCGAGCTCGCGCTGGAACTTGGCGATCGTATCGGCGTCGAGTTTCGCCGCCCAGTTGAAGCTGGGACTGCAATTATAGGCGAGCAATTTGCCCGGATATTCGCGGTGCACGGCCTCGGCGAACTGGCGCGCATCGTCGAGGTCGGGGTGGCTGGTCTCCCACCACAGAAGGTCGGCATGCAGCGCGAAGGCGAGGCCGCGCGCGATGCAATGGTCGAGGCCGCTGCCCTCGCGCAGCCGGAAGAAGCCCTCGGGAGTGCGTTCGCCGGTCAGGAAGCGGCGGTCGCGCTCGTCGACGTCACTGGTGATCAGCCTGGCACTTTCGGCATCGGTACGGGCGACCAGCACCGTCGGCACTCCGCAGACGTCGGCCGCGAGACGCGCGGCGTCGAGGTTGCGGATCGCCGCCTGGGTCGGGATCAAGACCTTGCCGCCGAGGTGGCCGCACTTCTTCTCCGACGCGAGCTGGTCCTCAAAGTGAACGCCGGCCACGCCCGCCTCGATATAGGCCTTCATAATCTCGAAGCAGTTGAGCGGCCCGCCAAAGCCGGCCTCGGCATCGGCGACGATCGGCGCGAACCAGTCCCGTTGCGAACCGCCTTCCATATGCTCGATCTGGTCGGCGCGGGCGAGGGTGCGGTTGATCCGCCGGGCCAGCTCTGGCCCGGTGTTGGCCGGATAGAGCGACTGGTCGGGGTACATCGATGAGGCGGTGTTGGCGTCGGCTGCCGCCTGCCAGCCGCTGAGGTAGATCGCTTGCAAGCCCGCCCGCACCATCTGCATCGCCTGATTGCCGGTGACGGCGCCGAGCGCGCGAACGGGCTCATCCTGCTTCAGCAATTCCCACAGCTTCAGCGCGCCGCGGCGGGCGAGCGAATGCTCGATCGGGATCGACCCGCGCAACCGTTCCACATCCTCAGGCGAATAGGGCCTTTCGATCCCATCGAAGCGGCCGGTGGGGGCGGGAACGAACTGGTCAAAACTTGTCATCGGCGACTTCCCTTGGCTCAATCTGGTATCCATGCTGCGTTGCAACACAGCAGGCAGCGGAAGGCACCGGCAAAACTAGTGCTATTGTCACAATATGACTTGCCGACGCTGTACGACATTGACAAAATACAATGAATGTCTGCCAAATTATTCCTCGGCCACCGCCTCCGCCGCCTTCGCCGCGACCGCGAACTGTCGCAGACCGCAATGGCAGCGAGCCTTGGGATCAGTCCGAGCTACCTCAATCATCTCGAGCGTAACCAGCGGCCGGTCACTGCGTCCCTGCTGCTGAAGCTGGCTGAGATGTATGACATCGACGTCCGCGCCTTTGCGTCGGGCGCGGGCACGCGAACAGGCCCGGATGCGCTTGCCGAGATTTTCTGTGACGCGATGCTCTCCGACCTCGGCGTTCCGCGCTACGAGCTTGCCGAACTGGCCCACAACGCGCCGTCCGTCGCTGACGCGATTGCCCGGCTCTATGCAGCGCTGAAGGAAACGAACCGCAATCCCAGCATCGCCAGCAACGGCGACGCCCGTGCGCTGGTCACGCCGGAGAATTGGGTCCGCGACTATATCCAGCAACACCGCAACCATTATCCGGCGCTGGAGGAGGCGGCGGAGACGCTTGGCGGCGCGCTCAGCGACCCACTGTCGATGTCGGAGCCGATGCGGCGGCGCCTCAAGGATGCGTGGGGAATCGCCGCCCGCGTCGTGCCGCAGGCGGAGCTCGGCACCAGCAGCCAGCTCTACGACACCGAACGACGACAATTCCTGCTGTCGTCGCAGCTCCGCGCGGAGAACCGCACCTTCGCCCTCGCCTATCAGCTTGCTCTGGTCGAATTCGCCGCAGTGATTGACCAGATGGTCGCGGAAGCCGCGCCGCCCGACGAAGGCATCGCCCAACTCCTCCACATGAGCCTCGCCAATTACGCGGCGGGCGCGATCATGATGCCATACGGCCGCTTTTTGCGCGCCTGCGAGGAAATGCGCTATTCGATCGACCGGCTGTGCGGCGAATTCGGCGCCAACGTCGAGCAGGTCGCGCACCGGTTCACGACGCTCAGCCGCCCCGGAGCCCGCGGCGTGCCCTTCTTCATGCTGCGGGTCGACCCGGCGGGGAACATCTCCAAGCGCTACGCCGGCGACCAATTCCCCTTTTCGCGCTTCGGCGGCACCTGTCCGCGTTGGAACCTCCATGCTGCTTTCCAGGCTGCCGGTCAGGTCGTCACCCAGTTAATCGAGACTCCCGACGGACATCGCTATTTCACAGTCGCGCGCACCATCGAACGCCCGATCAAGACCGACCTCTCCGGAGGTCTGCTAGCGGTCGGGCTGGGCTGCGACGTTCGCCACGCCCACAAATTGTCCTGTGCGGAGGTTTATGACCTTGCCAACGCGCCGGTGACCCCCGTCGGCCCGGCTTGCGCAATCTGCCCGCGGCTCGACTGCGGCTATCGCGCGACCGCGCCCGCTGGGCGGATGCTGGCGGTCGACCGCAACCGGAAGACGATCTCGCCTTATCCCTTCGTTCCCGCGTGACGCTTCATTTTGCGGCGCAGCAACGCTAGACGCGCATCGCCATGGCCTCCCAACCCGATCTTCTCGACCGCATCTGCTCCGCGCCAGACCTCGCGTCATTGGAGGCGCTGCGCGTCGCTCTGCTCGGCAAATCGGGCGAGATCACCGCACAGTTGAAGTCGCTGGGGTCGATGGATCCGGAGACACGGGCCGCCGAAGCTCCGAACATTCACGCCCGCCGCGAAGCCGTCACCTCGGCCATTGCCGGGCGCAAGGCGGCCCTGGAGGAGGCGGAACTGGAGCGTCGGCTGGCCACCGAGCGCGTTGATCTTTCGCTGCCCGCCGAGGACCGGCCGTGCGGCACCATCCACCCTGTCAGCCAGGTCATGGACGAGCTTGCGGAGATTTTCGCCGACCTCGGCTTCGCCGTCGCCGAAGGGCCGGAAATTGAAGAGCAATGGTATAATTTCACCGCGCTCAACATGCCGGAATTCCACCCGGCGCGGGCGATGCAGGACACTTTCTACGTCGAGCCGAAGGACGGCGAGGCGGAGGCGCGGGTGCTGCGCACGCATACTTCGCCGGTGCAAATCCGGACGATGATGTCGCAGCCACCGCCGATCCGGATCATCGCCCCGGGCCGCGTCTATCGCTCCGACAGCGACGCCACCCACACACCGATGTTTCACCAGATCGAAGGACTGGTAATCGACCGCAACATCACGCTCGGCCATCTCAAGTGGACGCTGGAGACCTTCCTCAAGGCCTTCTTCGAGCGCGATGACGTCGCCATCCGCATGCGCCCGAGCTATTTCCCCTTCACCGAGCCATCGGCCGAAGTCGATGTCGGCTTTTCGATCGAGAAGGGCAGGCGCGTCATCGGCGGCAGCGAAGGCTGGATGGAAGTGCTCGGCAGCGGGATGGTCCACCCGCGGGTGATCGCCAATTGCGGGCTCGACCCCGACGAGTGGCAGGGATTCGCCTTCGGCACCGGGGTCGATCGGCTGGCGATGCTCAAATATGGAATGGACGATCTGCGCGCCTTCTTCGACGGCGACTTACGCTGGATCAAGCATTACGGGTTCAACTTCCTCGACGTGCCGACCTTGAGCGGGGGCGTCGGAGCATGAAATTCTCCCTCTCCTGGCTCAAGCAGCATCTCGACACCGATGCCGACGCCAAGACCGTAGCCGAGACGCTGACGCGGATCGGGCTCGAGGTCGAGGAGGTCCACAATCCCGCCGAGGCGCTCAAGGCGTTCAGGGTCGCGCGGGTGCTGAGCGCCGAGCGCCACCCGCAGGCCGACAAGCTGCAAGTGCTGAGCGTCGATGCCGGTGACGGCCCGATGCAAGTGGTGTGCGGCGCGCCCAACGCCCGCGCGGGGATGATCGGAGTGTTCGGCGGACCGGGAACCTTCGTTCCTGGCAGCGCGATGACGCTCAAGCAGGCGAGCATCCGCGGGGTCGAATCGAACGGGATGATGTGCTCGTCGCGCGAGCTCGAGCTTGGCGACGACCATGACGGGATCATCGAGCTTCCGGCCGACGCGCCCGTCGGAGCCCGCTTCGCCGATTACGCAGGGCTCGACGACGCGGTGTTCGAC
>JALYPM010000196.1 GCA_030856365.1 Pseudomonadota bacterium | reverse complement strand
GCCCGCGACGTAGATACGTATGCGGTAACCACATCGCCGCCGGTGACCGCCGTTCCCCCGACCTGAAAAGCGTATACCCTGGCCGGACACCGATCGCTGCTGCAGTCCCGTCAGGGCTGACGCTGATGATGGTGGGGCCTCCGGGACCCTCCTCTACTCCGATGCCGAACATTACAGTGGGCTGCGCCGTCGCGGCGGGCTGTGCCTGCTGTGCCACTGCGGCCGTCGTCGCGAACAGCAGCGCCGCCGCAGTGCCGAGAAGTGGAAGCGCGGCACGGCCGCTGAGGATGTTGCGCCGGTCGATCATGCGAATTTCGCCTCCCGGTAGATTGAGAGTGCATTTCCGCGCGCGAACCAACCGCGGCAACGCATGTTCGACGAGCAGCAGGCTGGCATCGCCTAACGTGCGCACTGGGTTGCCAACGGACGCCTTGCGCTAATTCATCGCGCGCCACTGGCCTTTGCGAATCCGGATCATCGGAACACCGCATCGGGAACATTTGCTCTCCAGCAACCCCGAGTTTGAATTCACCGTGGCGTGGCGACGCGAACGATGGTGACCGACGATCCGACACAGAAAGCTCATCCGGGCCTCCTTTAGAGACTGTTTTTCCGCGAACTTGCCAATGTCGGCGAACTTTGCCGGAGGGTTCTGATGTCTGCAACCTCGACCGTCCGACGGCATCGAACCAGCGAGACATCCATGGACATGGAAGAGCGCGGCCTCTTAAGCTGCCAATCATTCGCCCTACTTCAGCCGATCGGCCGCTCATGCTCATCAAACTTTCCCTGTTCTCGATCCTGCTCGCCAGCAGTGCCCTGGTCCACGCGCAGGAGCAGGCTCCGCCCGAGCCCTCGCCCAGCGAGGCCGCAACCCAGCACGCGCCGCCCCCAGCTTCCGCGGCACCCGCTGCGGCGGCCGCGGCGCCTGCAGCGCCGAAATGGGACGTCGAACGGCCGCGCGGCCTGACGCTCAAGCGCGTGCCCATCCGCACCGACGAGGGCACGTGGATGAACGTGGATGTCTCGCCGGACGGATCGCGGGTCGCGTTCGACATGCTCGGCGACATCTATGTGATGCCGATCGGCGGCGGCACGCCAACGCGCGTGGCCGAGGGTCTGTCCTACGAGCAGCAGCCGCGCTGGTCGCCCGACGGCACGCGCATTGCCTTCGTCTCCGACCGCGCCGGCGGCGACAACATCTGGATCATGAATGCCGACGGATCGAACCGGCGGCAGCTGACCAAGGAAGATTTCCGGTTGCTCAACCAGCCGAGCTGGAGCCCGGACGGCCGCTATATCGTCGCCAAGAAGCATTTCACCACCGCCCGCTCGCTCGGCACCGGTGAGGTTTGGCTGTACCATGTCGACGGCGGCGGCGGCGTCCTGCTGGTCAAGCGGCCGGACGAGAAGTTTCAAAAGGAACTGGGCGAGCCGACCTTTGCACCCGACGGCAAGAGCGTTTTTTTCACCCGCAACATCACGCCCGGCGGCACCTTCCAATATGCGCAGGATACCAACCGCGAAGTGTTCGCCATCGAACGCTATGAATTGGAGAGCGGCGAAACCCATCGCGTAACGGCCGGTCCAGGCGGGGCCGTCCGGCCGACGCCGTCGCCGGATGGCAAATACCTCGCCTTCGTTCGCCGCGAGCGCGCCAAGTCGAAGCTCTTTGTGCGCGACCTCGCGACCGGCAACGAGCGCAAGATCTACGACGCGCTCGACCAGGACATGCAGGAAACCTGGGCGGTGACCGGAGTCTATCCGAACATGGACTGGACGGCGGACAGCCGCGAAGTCGTGTTCTGGGCCGGTGGCAAAATCCGCCGCATGCCGGTGAGCGGCGGAAGCGACCGCGTCATCCCGTTCCAGGTGCAGGACGACCGCGTCGTCGCCAATTCGGTCCACCCGACCATCGAAGTGGCTCCGGCCGCGTTCGAGACCAAGATGACCCGCTGGGCGCAGACCTCTCCGGACGGACGGTCGATCGTCTTTGAATCGCTGGGCAAGTTGTGGCTGCAGCCGGCGGCGGGCAGCGCTCCCCGGCGGCTGACCCGTGGCAATGAAGACAGCTTCGAGGCTTGGCCGAGCTGGTCGCGGGACGGCCGCTCGATCGCCTTCGTCAGCTGGAACGACAACCGCCTGGGGCGAGTGCAGACCGTCTCCGGCCGGGGCGGCGCGCCGCGCAACGTTACGACCGAACCAGGCCATTATGCTCACCCGCGCTTCTCCCCCGATGGCCGCACGGTTGCCTTCGAAGCGGGTGCGGGCGGTGATCTGACCTCGGATCAATGGGGCCGACCGCAGGGCATCTATGTCGCTCCGGCCAGCGGTGGAGCGCCCAGGCTGATCGAGCGCGACGCGTCCAACCCGCAGTTCGGCGCCGCCGGCGACCGGCTGTTCATGACCGTCGAGTCGCCCGAGGACAAGTTGCAGCTGGTCAGCACCGACCTCGGCGGCGAAGCGCGACGGGTCCATGCGTCGGGCGACCTCACCAGCGATTTCCAGGTGTCGCCGGACGGCCATTCGGTCGCGTTCCGCCAGAATTACGAAGCCTTTTTGATGCCGCTGATGCCCGGTGCGCAGGATGTGACGGTGGCGACCAAAGACGCCGCGCTGCCGACCGTCCGCCTCAGCCAGGGGGGCGGCGACTTCATGCACTTCTCCGCCGGCGGCGCGCGCGTGCACTGGAGCATCGGTCCCAACCTCTACACCGCCGACACCCGCACGGCGTTCCGCGCCGGCTATCTTCCGCCCAAGAGCGGCATTCGCCTCTCGCGTACGGTCGCGGCGGCGAAGCATGGCGGGAGCGTCGCTTTGACCGGCGCCCGCATCGTCACCATGCGCGGGGAGGACGGCGGCGTCGTCGAGGATGGCACGATCCTGATCCAGGGCGACCGCATCGTGGCGGTCGGCCCGCGCGCGAGCGTAACGGTGCCGCCCGGCACACCCACCGTCGACGTCACCGGCAAGACCATCGTCCCGGGATACATCGACGCGCACGCCCATGGTCCGCAGGGCGAGGACGGACTGGTGCCGCAGCAGAACTGGTCGACGCAGGCCAATCTGGCGCTTGGAACGACGACGATCCACGATCCCTCCAATTCCGCGACGGAAATCTTCGCCGCGGCCGAGATGCAGCGGGCCGGGATGATCCTCGCACCGCGAATCTTTTCCACCGGCGAGATCATCTATGGCGCGAAATCGGCGGGCGTGTTCGCGGAAGTGGGCAATTTCGACGATGCACTGGCCCACGTGCGCCGGCTGAAGTCGCAGGGCGCGTTCAGCGTCAAGAACTACAATCAGCCGCGCCGTGAACAACGCCAGATGGTGGTCGCGGCGTCACAGGCCGAGAACATGCTGGTGGTGCCCGAGGGCGGCTCGCTGTTCAACATGGACATGTCGCTGATCCAGGACGGCAATGCCACGGTCGAGCATAATGTGCCGGCCAGCACCTTTTACGCCGACGTGCTGCAATTCTGGTCGCAAACGAAAACCAACTACACTCCGACCCTGGTCGTCGCTTACGGCGGTCCAGGCGCCGATCCTTATTGGCGCGCGCGGATGAACGTGTGGGAACATCCGTTGCTCATGGCGCACATTCCGCCGCGGACGCTTGCGGCCGAGAATGCCCGCCGGGTCATCGCGCCCGAAGAAGATTATGCCGACACGGCGGCCGCGCGCGAGGCGCGAAAGCTGGCCGACCGCGGAGTCCAGGTGAGCATCGGCGCGCACGGACAGCACGCGGGCATCGCCGCGCACTGGGAGATGTGGAGCTTCGTAAAGGGCGGCTGGACGCCGCTGCAGGCGCTCCAGGCCGCGACCGTCATGCCGTCCAGGACGCTGGGGATGGACCGCGACATCGGCAGCCTCGAGGTCGGCAAGCTTGCCGACCTCGTCGTGCTCGACGCCAATCCGCTCGACAATATCCGGAACAGCGACAAGGTCAGCCAGGTAATGCTCGGCGGCAGGCTCTACGATGCCGCAACGCTCAATGAGCGGGTCACCGGCACGCGCGTGCGCCCGGCCTATTGGTGGCAGGTGTCGGACAATGCTCAGGCAGGCAGCTCCGCGTCGTCCGCCACTAATTGAGGAACGACGGGTGAGCGAGCAGCGGCGGATTGCTCTACCGCCGCTCGCTCGCCAGCCGGCTCATCAGGATCGCCGCGCGCTTGGCCTGGCGGAAGATGGACGCGATATCGACCGTCTCGCCTGGCGCATGGTCGCCGTCGCTGGCAGCGCCAAGGCCGGCGAGACCGTCAACGTCCCTGGCGACGAAGCTGATGTCGGCGGCGCCGCGCTTGACAGGATCGAGTTCGCCCATCTCGGGCAATCCCATGTCGCGGTTGACCGCGTTGAGCCGTGCCAGGAGCGCACGGTTGGCCGCGGTTGGCGCCATCGGCGGATAGCCGTCGGGGTGGAACTCGATGGTTGCGCTGGCGCCGCTGAGCGGCCGGGCGACGATCGCGCGCATCCGCTCCTGGGTTCGGGAGATCTGCTCGGGGCTGAGGGCGCGCAGGTCGCCGCGCGCGACCGCTTTGCTGGCGATGATATTGCCCTTGCCGGTCGCACTGACGCGGATTCGGTCGGTGCCCAGCTGCGCGGAATCGCCGCCGCCGACCAGACCGACGTTGAAGGTGAGGTTGGGCTCGGGAAGCTCGCGGCGGAAGCTGTCGACGATCCGCGCCAGCTCGTAGATCGCGCCGGAGCCCGCGCCCGGCGTAAAGATGCCGCTCGAATGGCCGCCGCGCGCGGTGACATTGATCGTCCATTCGTCGCTGCTGCGCCGGGCGACCGAGCCCATGTCGCGGACGCCTTCCGCGGTGCGCTCCTGCACCAGCCCCTCGAAGTCGAGCGCGACGTCGGCGCGCCGTCCTTCCGCGATCAGCGGCGCCCGCGAGATTTCGACCGGGCCGCTGTCCTCCTCGTCGCCGGTGAGGAAGACGGTGACGTCCGCATTGCGAAGCGTGCCGGCGGACTGCATCGCCCGAAGCGCGGCCACGATCACCGCCATGCCGCCCTTGTTGTCGCCCGCGCCCGGCCCTTCGCCGCCATTGCCCTGGCGGGTCCAGCGCTGGAACGGCGAGTCCGGCTCGAACACCGTGTCGAGGTGGCCGATCAGGAGCATTTTCTTGCCGCGGCCTTGCTTGCGCGCGACGATGTGTCCGGCGCGATTGGCGGCGCTCATGTCGAGCCACTCGACCTTGAAACCGAGCGGCGCGAGCTCGGCGCGCAGCATGTCGCCGACCGCCTTCACGCCGGCGAAATTCATTGTCCCGCTGTTCTGGTTCACCCACTGCTCAAGCATGGCGACGGTGCGCTCTTGCTCGGCATCGACGGTGGCGATCATCCGCTGCTCGGCGGCACGAAGCTGCGCGGCGGCGGGGGAGGCGGTGAGCAGGGCGAGGGCGGAAAGGGCGAGGGTAAGGAGGCGGGTCATGGGCACAGGTTAGCGACTGCATCCCCCGCCGTCATGCTGAACTTGTTTCAGCATCCAGCGCAAGGGCGAGGTTTGGGAATTCGATCCTCAAATTCAGGATGATGAAGGCTGGTAAAAACACTGTCCTACAGATAACCACACAGGTTAGCACCTGCTCGACTCGGAAGCGGAGGAGCAGGCAATGGAACAGGCAAAAGGCGTCGACGCGCTGATCGACGAATTGATCGAGCGCGAGGGGGGATATGTGAACCACCCCGCCGACAAGGGCGGACCAACGCGGTTCGGGATCACCGAGGCGGTGGCGCGGGCGCATGGCTATCGCGGCGCGATGGCGCAGCTGGCGCGCGACGAGGCGGCGGCGATCTATCGGCGGATCTACTGGCTTCGCCCGCGCTTCGACGAAGTGGCGAGACGGTCGGAGCGGCTGGGGGCGGAGCTGTTCGACACCGGCGCCAACATGGGTCCGGCGGTAGCGGCCACGTTCCTGCAGCGGGCGCTCACTGCCTTAAACCGCAACGGCAAGGATTATGGCGACCTGACGCCGGACGGCCGTATCGGCCCGCAAAGCCTTGCCGCGCTCGACGCCTTCCTTGCCACGCGCGGGAAGCGCGGTGGCGAGACGGTGCTATTGCGCGCGCTGGAGGCGCTTCAGGGCGAACGCTACCTGCGCCTCGCAGAGCGGCGGCCAGCCAATGAGGCCTTTCTTTACGGCTGGCTAGCGAACCGACTTGGTTCAATCAGCTAAAGCCAAGGCTCTTTCGCGTGCGCGCGTACGCGCGTTGAGGACCCAACTTAGCCAACTTTGGAGTTTAAAATGGCCATCATCGAAGCCGTCGTCGGTCCCATTTCCAGGCTGCTCGACAAGATTATTCCCGATCCCCAGGCGCGCGACCGCGCCAAGCTCGAGCTGCTCAGGGCTCAGGGCGACCAGGAAATGCAGGCGATCGGCGCGCAGATGCAGGCGATCGTCACCGAGGCACAGTCGCCCGATCCTTGGACCAGCCGCGCCAGGCCAGGCTTCCTCTACGTGATGTACACGCTGATCCTGTGGGCGATCCCGATGGGGCTGATCGCCGCGGCCAATCCGGGGATGGCGAAGGGCATCGCGGACGGCATGACCGCCTACCTGCGCGGCATCCCGGAGGAGCTCTATGCGCTCTTCGGTACCGGCTATCTCGGCTACACCGCCGCCCGCACTTGGGGGAAGCTGAAGGGCGTCGAGCGCTAGATGGCGCTTGCGACAGGCGAGGCGGCTACCCAAATGGCTGCGATGACTGAACAATCCCCCGTCCGCGCCTGCCGCCGCCGCAACTTGCGCCCGGCATGGGCCGCATCGCTGCTCGCGCTCGGCGGCTGCACGCCAGCAGGGCTGCTGACCGGCCTCGACCGCCTGACGCCCTCGACCGAAAGCGCGAAGCGTGTGGAGCGGGGTGCCGCCTACGGCAGTGACCCGCGCCAGAAGCTCGACGTATGGGTGCCGGGCGGACGCAAGCAGGCGGACGAGAAATTGCCGGTGGTAATCTTCTTCTACGGCGGCGGCTGGAACAGTGGTGCTCGCGGCGATTATGGTTTTGCCGGCGCCGCGTTTGCGGGGCAGCGCTTCGTCGCCGTCATCCCCGACTACCGGCTGGTCCCCACGGTGCGCTTTCCCGCTTTCATCGAGGACGGCGCGCTGGCGGTGAAGTGGGCGCGCGACAATGCGGCGCGCTTCGGCGGCGATCCGAAGCGGATCACGCTCGCGGGCCATTCGGCGGGCGCCTATATCGCGGCGATGCTGGCGCTCGACGCGCGCTACCTCCGCAATGCGGGCGTCGATCCGGCAACGGTCCGCGCCGCCGCCCTGCTGGCGGGGCCGTTCGATTTTCATCCGTTCACCGATCAGCGCAGCCGCGACGCATTCGGCGCCTGGAACCTGCCCCGCGAAACGCAGCCGATCCACTTCGCCCGCGCCGACTCGCCGCCCCTGTTCATCGCCACCGGAAGCAACGACCGCGTCGTCAGCCCGCGCAACAGCCGCTCGCTTGCCGGGCGCCAGCAGGAGCTTGGCGCGCCGGTGACACTGCGAGTCTATCCCGGCGCCAACCACGTCGATCTGGTCACATCGCTGTCGCGTTCGTTCCGCGGCAAAACTCCGGCGCTGGCGGAAAGTGCAACCTTCCTGCGCGAACAGTCGCGCTAGCAGGCTCATTCTTGCAACGCTGTCCGCCCGGACCCACATCGCCATCGAAGGAGCGGGCATTGGAAAGCTGGCACGGGACAACCATCCTCGGGGTGAAGAAGGACGGCCGCACGGTGATCGCGGGCGACGGCCAGGTGTCGATGGGCAATACGGTGATGAAGCCCAACGCAAAGAAGGTCCGCCGGATCGGCGCCGACGGCAAGGTCATCGGCGGCTTCGCCGGAGCGACCGCAGACGCTTTCACGTTGTTCGAGCGGCTGGAGCGTAAGCTCGAGCAGCACAACGGGCAGCTGATGCGCGCCGCGGTCGAGCTCGCCAAGGACTGGCGCACCGACAAATATCTGCGCAACCTGGAGGCGATGATGATCGTAGCCGACACCGAAGTGATGCTGATCCTCACCGGCAACGGCGACGTGCTGGAGCCCGAAGCCGGAATCGCCGCGATCGGATCGGGCGGCAATTACGCGCTCGCCGCTGCGCGGGCACTGACCGAATATGAAGCGGACCCCGAGGTGCTCGCGCGCCGCGCAATGGCGATCGCCGCCGAGGTCTGCGTCTTCACCAACGACCGGCTGACGGTGGAGACGGTCTGACCCAATTCCCTCCCGCCAGCGGGAGGGGAAGAGCCGCAAAGCGGCGAAGGGGAGGGCATGTCCCGAACCTGCAACAAGCAACATGCCTCCCCCCGGCCCCCTCCCGCTGGCGGGAGAGGGAGAATTGGAATGAACGACAGTCTTACACCCAAGGCGATCGTCGCCGCGCTCGATGAGCATATTATCGGCCAGAACGACGCCAAGCGCGCAGTCGCCGTCGCGCTTCGCAATCGTTGGCGGCGGCAGCAGCTTGGGCCCGAGCTGCGCGAGGAAGTGACGCCCAAGAACATATTGATGATCGGGCCGACCGGCTGCGGCAAGACCGAGATCAGCCGGCGTCTTGCGAAGCTCGCCGACGCACCGTTCGTGAAGGTCGAGGCGACCAAGTTCACCGAGGTTGGCTATGTCGGCCGCGACGTCGAGCAGATCGTTCGCGACCTTGTCGAGGAAGCGGTACGGCTGGAGCGCGAGCGGCGGCGCAACGCGGTCAAGGCGGCGGCCGAGGAAGCGGCGATGGAGCGGCTGCTCGATGCGCTGACCGGCAAGGGATCGAGCGAGGCGACCCGCGCCAGCTTTCGCCAGCGCTTCTCCGACAACAGCCTCGATCACGCCGAGGTCGAGATCGAGGTCGAAGAGGCGCCGGCGATGCCGTTCGAGCTGCCGGGCATGGGCGCGCAGGTTTTCGACCTCAAATCGATGATGGGCAAATTGGGCGGCGGCGCACCGCGCAAGCGGCGCAAGCTCAAAGTGCCCGAAGCCTTCGCTCGCCTGACCGAGGAGGAAGCAGACAAAAGGCTCGACGCCGACGACGTCAACCGGGTCGCCCTCGCCGATGCCGAGGCCAATGGCATCGTCTTCCTCGACGAGATCGACAAGATCGCGGTCAGCGACGTCCGCGGTGGATCGATCAGCCGCGAAGGCGTGCAGCGCGACCTGCTGCCGCTGATCGAAGGGACGACGGTGGCGACCAAGTACGGGCCGCTCAAAACCGACCATATCCTGTTTATTGCGTCAGGCGCGTTCCACATCGCCAAGCCCGCCGACCTGCTGCCGGAGCTTCAGGGGCGGTTGCCGATCCGGGTCGAGCTGAAGGCGCTGACCGAGGAAGATTTCGTCCGCATCCTCTCGCAGACGCGCGCCAGCCTGACCGAGCAGTACAAGGCCTTGCTGGGCACGGAGGGCGTGACCATCGACTTCGCGGATGATGGCATCGCGGCGCTCGCTCGGGTCGCCGCCGAGGTCAATGAATCGCTCGAGAATATCGGCGCCCGCCGGCTGCAGACGGTGATGGAGAAACTGCTCGAGGAAATCAGCTTCGAGGCCGAGGACCGGCGCGGCGAGAGACTGACCATCGACGGGGCGTTCGTCGACAAGCAACTGGCGAGCATTGCCCGCAACGCCGACCTGTCCCGCTACGTGCTCTGATCTTCGCTGAACTCGCGATAGCGCCAGGTCAGCCCCTGCACGAACGGCGGCCACAGGCTGCTCCTGACACCGGCCAGCCGCAGCTTGCCGGCGACCCAGCTGTTGCAAGTATGGAGCGCGCTGAAGCGGCCACCTGCGCGATAGAAAGCGTCGGATCGGCCGTAGCCGGGGGCATCAATGCGAACCAGGCGGCCGCGCTCGCTGAGCTCAAAGTCCGCCCGCACCGCGGACCACAGCCGCCGATACTCCTCGGGGCGGAGCCGGATGGCGCGATCGGCATAGGCGGGGTTGGTCACCCACTCGACGTGCATCACGCGATTGCCCCCGGTCAGCGCCGACCAGATCGTCCGCGGCCGGATATCTCGCCAGCGCGGGGTCTCCAGATAGACCCGCTCCTCGCCCGCTCCGAAGGCGATCCACTTCGCTTGTGGGTCCGGCGCGGCGAAGTCGCTCTTGGGCAGCAGCGGCGACCAGTCGAGGCCTTGTGCCTCAACCGGCATTACCAGGTCGGCGTGAAGGCCGTTGTTGGCGAGATAGACGGTGACGCCCTTTTCCGGCTCCTCCCAGTCGCGGTTCACCGGGATCAGCGATCCGGCGAGCGCCGCCACCAAATACAGCGCCGGCAGCGCCAGCAGCGCAAGCGCGATGCGGCGTGGCCAGGTGTGCCTTCTGCGGCGGGAGCGTCTGCGTTTGCGGGCCATCGGTTGCGCTTGTCTTATGCCGGAGGGGGACCTAGATGCCATCCGCGCTTTGACGGATGTCCACCGGACATTCTAAGGCGCCGATCGTCGGGGCGTAGCGCAGCCTGGTAGCGCATCACACTGGGGGTGTGGAGGTCGCAGGTTCGAATCCTGTCGCCCCGACCATCCGTCAAGGAACAAGTCCGAACGAATGATCACTTCAGCCCATCTTCTCACCGCGTCCGCCGCAGCTCCGGCCGACGGCGGAATGGCCGCAATTCTCATCGGTATCCTTCCCTGGCTGCTGATCTTCCTCATCTTCTACATGCTGATGATTCGTCCGCAGCAGAAGAGGATGAAGGAGCATCAGGCGCAGATCGCATCGGTCAAGAAGGGCGACGACGTGGTCACGGCCGGCGGCATCCGCGGCCGGGTGACCAAGGTCACCGAGGACGAGGCCGAAGTCGAGATCGCGCAGGGCGTTCGCGTCCGGGTCGTCAAATCGACGCTGAGCCAAGTGCTCAACAAGCCTTCCAAGCCGGCGAACGACTAGGCCCGCAGCGATGTTCGACTATCCTCGCTGGAAGGTGTGGGCGATCTCGCTGACCGTCCTGCTTGGCATCCTGTTCGCGCTTCCCAACATGGTGCCGGCGGATGTTCGCGCGAAGTGGCCGTCCTTCCTTCCGAGCTCGACCATCAGCCTTGGGCTCGACCTTGCGGGCGGAAGCCAGCTGCTGCTGGAGGCCGACATCCCTGACGCCGAGCGCCAGCGGCTACAGGCGATGGAAGACCAGGTTTCGACCGAGCTTCGCCGCGACCCGAGGATCGAGGTCGGCGACGTTTCCATCGCGGGCGGCCGCGTGGCGCTGATGGTCCGCGACCCGGCCAAGGTCGATGCCGCCGTTGAGCGGCTGCGCACCCTAACCCAACCTGTCGGCCTCACCGGCAGCCGCGACTGGGACGTTCAGGTGATGGATTCTAGCCGCATCATGCTGACGCCGACCGCAAGCGGATCGCAGCGCGCGCTGCGCGACGCGATGACGGTCGCCCGCGACGTGGTCCGCCGCCGGATCGA
>JALYPM010000183.1 GCA_030856365.1 Pseudomonadota bacterium | reverse complement strand
GGCGACTGGGTCGAGCTGGACTATGACCTGCCGACGGCCGCGAAACAGTCGGGCCTGTCGCAATATGAGCTGCTGACTACGCTGGGATCGCGGTTCGAGCGGCGCTGGGCTTAGCCGGCGGCGGCGTTTTGGGCTGATAGGGGCAGAGGTCGATCACCGGGCAATGCCAGCACTCGGGCTTGCGCGCCTTGCAGGTGTAGCGGCCGTGAAGGATCAGCCAGTGGTGGGCATCGCGCCGGAACGGCTGCGGTACCTTTTTTTCTAGTGTGAGTTCGACCTCCAGTGGCGTTTTTCCAGGTGCGAGCCGGGTGCGGTTGCCGACGCGGAAGAGATGGGTGTCGACGGCGAAAGTCTCCTCGCCGAACGCGGTGTTGAGCACGACGTTGGCGGTCTTTCGACCGACGCCGGGCAACTTCTCCAGCTCCTCGCGGGTGCGCGGCACCTCGCTGCCGTGGTCGCGGATCAGGGCCTGAGACAAGGCGATGACATTCTTCGCCTTGGTATTGAACAGGCCGATGGTCTTGATCCGCTCGCGAACGACTTCCTCGCCGAGCCCGACCATTTGCTCAGGGGTCTGCGCCTCGCTGAAGAGCCCGCGAGTGGCGATATTAACGCTGGCGTCGGTTGCCTGCGCAGACAGCACCACCGCCACCAGCAATGTGTAGGGGTTCTCATATTCGAGCTCGGTGACAGGCGAGGGATTGTCCTCCGCGAGACGGCGGAAGAATTCGAAAACGTCCGCTGTCTTCACAGTGCGCCGATCACGTCCCGCATCGAATAGAGGCCGGCCGGCTTGCGATGGAGGAAGCGGACAGCGGCAAGCGCCCCGCGCGCAAAGATGGCGCGGCTCTCGGCGCGGTGCGACAGGATCAGCCGTTCTTCGGGACCCAGGAACTGCACGTCATGGTCGCCCGCGACGGTGCCTCCGCGAACGCTGGAGAAGCCGATTGCCCCCACCACACGCGGGATGCAGCCGCCCCTGCTGCCGATCTCAAAATTCGATGCGTCCCCGCGCCCCCGCGTCGCCGCCTCGCCCAGGTGCAATGCGGTGCCGGATGGAGCGTCCAGTTTCGCTCCGTGGTGCGCCTCGACGATTTCGATGTCCCACTGGTCCGCCCCAAGCACGCCGGCCGCCCGCTCCACCAGTTCCGCCAGCAGCGCTACTCCCAGCGAAGTATTCGCGGCGCGCAGCACCGCCACCTCCTTCGCCGCCTCGGCCATGCGGTTGCCGGACAGCTCGTCGAGCCCGGTGGTACCGATGAGGATCGGAACTCCCGCCGAAACCGCACGATCGAGGCTCGCCCGGAGCGCGGCGGGAGCGGAAAAATCGACCAGCACGTCGCCGTGATCCTGATCGAGTGCGAATTGCATATCCTCGGCGGCGGCGGCGGTGATCGCCCGGCCCATCCGCCCATCGGGCGCGGTAAGGGTGATCCGGATCGGCTGCTGGTCGGTGCGCATCCTCCGATGCTTAGGGTTCGCTCCCGCCGATGCCAAGCCGCTGCTGGAGAGCGAGCGCGGCCGCTGGCGCCCGCAGCTTCGTGCCGTTGATCATGAAGACGTAGGCATCGCGGCCTGCTTCGGACCAGCGGCGCGCGCGCTTCGCGAAGGCATCGAGCGCGGCGTCGTCATATCCGGCCGGCACATCCTCGCGCATGCGCTGGAGCCTTGCGTAGGCGAAGCTGGCGGTGTCGCAGTCGATGCACGGGAAATCGTCGTCGTCGCCGAACACGATCGCCACATCGCGCTCGCGGCAAAGGTCGAAAAAATGCTCGTCGCGGAAGCTCTCGTGGCGCGGCTCGATCACGTGGCGGAGGGGAATGCCGTCGAGCTTCTCCGGAAGCAGGTCGAGGAAGCGGGCGATGTCGCCGTGGTCGAACCGCCGGCGGGCGGCGAGCATCCACAGGAACGGCCCGAGCTTCGGCCCAAGCGCCGCCATGCCTTGGGCGAAAAAATTATCGAGGCCCTCGCCGGCATCGGCAAGCCTGGGGCGGGTGACGCAAAAGCGCGAGCCCTTGATCGCGAATTGGAAATCCCCAGGGACAGCGGCGGCCCAGGTTTCCCAGCTTTTCGGGCTCTGGCGGCCGTAGAAGGTGGCGTTGATCTCGATCGCGCCGAACTGGGCTGACGCATATTCCAGCTCCCGCCGCTGCGGCAGGCCGGGCGGGTAGAAGGTCTCGCGCCACGGCGGATAGGTCCAGCCGCCGATCCCGAACCTGATGCGACCCTTGGCCATCCTCGCCTTGTGCGGTTTTCCCGGCTGGGCTGGCAAGGGCCCGCGGCTGTGGTTATGCGAGGGTCATGGCCGCAATCGATACCGCATGCCGATAAAGTCCGAGGATGCCGACCGGCTGGTGCTGAAGCGCAAGACGCGCATCACCGGCTGGCTCGGACTGGGCTGGCGAGTGATCGCGATGGCGGCGTTGATCGGCCTGCTGATCGGCATTCACTGGTTCGAGCGCGACGGCCTCAAGGACAATCTCGACGGCACCGTAAGCTTCCTCGACGTCGTCTATTTCACGATGATCAGCGCGACCACCACCGGCTATGGCGATATCGTGCCGGTGACGGATCGCACCCGCCTGTTCGATGCGGTCGTGGTCACTCCGATCCGCATCATGTTCATCCTGATCCTGGCGGGATCAGCGTACATGTTCGTCGCCCGCCGCTCCTGGGAAAGGTTCATCATGACGCGCATCCAGCGCAGCCTCAACAATCACATCGTCGTCGCCGGGTTCGGGACCAAGAATCGCCGCGCGGTCGAAGAGCTGATTACGCTCGGCACCAGCCCGGAATGCATTGTCGTTCTCGATCTCAGCGAGAGCCGGCTCGCACTGGCGAAGGAGCGCGGCTGCACAGTGATGCAGGCCGATGCGACGCGCGACGAGACGTTGAAGGCGGTGCATCTCGACCGCGCCGAGCTGATGCTGATCTCTGCCGGCCGCGACGACACGTCGATCCTCATCTGCCTGACCGCGCGGCATCTCGCCCCCGATCTCCGGATCAGCGTCGCGGTCAATGAGGAGGACAATGAAATCCCCGCCAAGCGGGCAGGGGCGAACATCGTCGTCAACCCGCTCGACTTCGCTGGCCTGTTGCTGGCGACGTCGCACACTGGCCAGCACATCGCCGACTATCTCGCCGACCTTGCGTCGAGCCGGGGCAAGGTCCAGCTGGTCGAGCGATGCGTGCGCGAGGAGGAGATCGGCAAGTCGATCCGCGAGATCACCGACGCCTTGGTCCTGCGCATCATCCGCAATGAGATTGCCTATGGATTCTGGCGCCCGCAGGCACAGAAGCTCGAGCCCGGCGACATCGTGATGGAAATCCGCCCGACGTGCTGACCGGCGGGGTCCGCAACATCGTCATCCTCACCGGCGCCGGGGTTTCGGCGGAAAGCGGCGTTGCAACGTTCCGCGGACCGGATGGGCTGTGGGAAGGTCACAGGGTCGAGGATGTCGCGACTCCGGAGGGGTTCTCTCGCGACCCGGCGCTGGTCCATGCCTTTTACGACGCGCGGCGGGAAAAGCTGGCGACGGTCGAGCCGAACGCGGCGCATCGGGCGCTGGCGCGGCTCGACGCCAGGTGGCCGGGCGATCTGCTGCTGGTGACGCAGAATGTCGACGATTTGCATGAGCGGGCGGGATCGAAGCGGTTGCTGCACATGCATGGCGAGCTGAAAAGCGGCTGGTGCCTCCGCTGCGGCGAGCGCTTCGGGTGGGACGGTCCCATGGGGCAGGGGGAGCAATGCCCCGGCTGCGGCAGTTCGGGCGGGGTGCGGCCGGACATCGTCTGGTTCGGCGAGATGCCTTACGACATGGAACGGATCGACGCGGCGCTGCAAAAAGCGGACCTGTTCGTATCGATCGGCACCTCGGGCGGCGTCTATCCCGCCGCCGGTTTCGTCCAGACCGCGCGCTATTGCGGCGCCCAATGCCTGGAAATGAACCTCGAGCCCAGCCAGGGCAGCATCTTCTTCCACGAGAGCCGCATCGGAACGGCGGGAGAGCAGGTGCCGCAATGGGTGGAGGAAGTGCTCGCGGGCTAGTCCGCCCACTCTAGGCCGATTTCGCGATAAAGGCCGCGGTCTTCGTCCCATTTCGGGTTGACCTTCACGTGCAGGTAAAGGTGGACCCTGCGCCCGAGATGCTCGGCGATTTCCGCGCGCGCCGCTTCGCCGATGGCCTTCAGCCGCGAGCCGCCCTTGCCGATGACGATCGCCTTCTGGCTGTCGCGCTCGACGAAAATCTGCTGGTGGATGGCGGTCGAGCCGTCCGAGCGGTCCTCCCATTTCTCCGTTTCCACCGCCGAAGCGTAGGGTAGTTCGGCGCGAAGCTGGTTGTAGATCTGCTCGCGGGTCAGTTCGGCCGCGACCATCCGATCGGTCGCGTCGGACAATTGGTCGTCGGGGAAGTGCCACGGTCCTTCGGGCACCGACTTCGCCAGCACACGCTTGAGGTCGGCAACGCCTTCGCCCTTGGCCGCGCTGAGCATGAAGAGATGTTGCGGATCGAGCCGCTCCGAGAGCTTGGCCGCAAGGCCGAGAAGCTCTTCCTTCTTCATCAAGTCGATCTTGTTGAGGACGACGATCAACGGCTCGGAGCGGCCCTCGAGTGCCTCCAATATGCCCTCAAGGCGATCGCTGATCCGCACCGACGCGTCGACGACCAGCACCGTGAGATCGGCGTCCGCGGCCCCCGTCCAGGCCGCCGCCACCATTGCGCGGTCGAGGCGCCGGCGAGGGGCAAAGATGCCCGGCGTGTCGACCAGCAGGATCTGGCTGCCGTCGGCGATCGCGATGCCCATCAGGCGCGATCGGGTGGTCTGTTCCTTGGCACTGACGATCGCGACCTTCTGGCCAACGAGCGCGTTGACGAGCGTCGACTTGCCCGCGTTGGGGGCGCCGATGACGGCGACGAAGCCGCAGCGTTGCTGATTCTCACTCATTGCAAACGCTCCAACAAAGCCAAGGCCGCCGCGGTTTCCGCTTCCTGCTTGCTGGAACCTTCCGCCTCGGCATCGCCGCCACCGCGAATCGAGACGCGCACGGTGAAGCAGGGCGCATGGTGAGCGCCGCTGCGCCCCTCGACCCGATAGTCGGGCATCGGCAGTCCGCGCGCTGCGGCCAGTTCCTGCAGCGCTGATTTGGGGTGCTTGGGCGCGCGGCCCTGCGAGTCGAGGTAGGGCGCCCAGCACTTGCGGATGAACCGTTCGGCGGCGTCGAGACCGGCTTCGAGAAACAAGGCGCCAATCAACGCTTCCACCACGTCGCCAAGAACATTGTCGCTCTGGTTGGCGCCATCTTCGCGCGCCTGCTTGCCCAGCCGCACCATCGCCGGCACGCCGAGCTCTCGCCCAACGTCCGCGCAAGTCTCCCCGGCGACGAGGGCGTTATAGCGGTGCGACAGCTTGCCTTCCGGCTCATTGCCGAACCGTTCGTAGAGCCATTGGGCGACGACCAGCCCAAGCACCCGGTCACCGAGGAATTCGAGCCGCTCGTAGCTATCCTTGCCGACGCTGGAATGGGTCAGCGCCCGCTCGAACAGCGACGCGTCCTTCGGGATGTGGTCCAGGGCTTCAGCGACGAATGCCTCAACATCCTCACTCATCGAGGTTGCCGAAGGTCGTTCCGATGCGGTCGCCGCGCAGAGCGGTGAACCAGGTCCACGGTTTCCAGTAGCTGGCGCTGCCGTCGGTGGACCAGAAGACCATGCCTGCCTTGCCAATCAGATTGTCGACCGGGACAAAGCCGATCCCGCCTTCCTGCGGCAGGAAGCGGCTGTCCAGGCTGTCGTCGCGATTGTCACCCATCAGGAACAGATGGCCCTGGGGGACGCGGATATCGGGAAGCTGATCGGCGGGGCCGTCGATCTGGTCGAGCACCGCATAGGTGCGGCCGCCGGGCAGCGTCTCGCGGAAGGCGGGGTAGAGGCAGGCGGGGCCGTCGTCGGTTTCAGTGATCATCTGCGTTGCCGGAGGGATGACCCGGCACGGGCTGTTGATGGAGATCGGCAGCGCGAAATTGCCGAGCGGCTCACGCGGAAGCGGCTGACCGTTAAGGATGAGCATGCCCTGCTGCACCGCAATGGTGTCGCCGGGAAGGCCAATCACCCGCTTCACGAAATCGCTTTCGGACCCGGGCGGGCGGAAGACGACGACGTCACCGCGGTCGGGAAGGCGCCCGAACAGCCGGCCCTCGATCGGCGGAATGCCCATCGGGAAGCTCACCTTCGAGTAACCGTAGGGCCACTTGGTCACGAACAGATAGTCGCCGATGTAGAGAGTTGGAATCATCGATCCCGTTGGAATGCTGAACGGCGCGACCACCAGGCTTCGCAGCAGCCAGCTGAGCAATGCGACGATGACGAGGAAGCGCAGCAGGCCCCCGCGGGACTCGGCCGCTGGAGCATCGCTGTCAGTTTCTGAGGAGCGGCGGGGTAGGATGCGCATTGGTTGCCGCTTCTTTCGGGCCACCCCGCGCGCGTCAAGCGGCTATGGCATTTGGCGCTCCTCCGATTATGAGGCGCGGCATGGCATCGAACCACTGGAGCGCGATCGAGAAGCATGGCCAGCGCTCGCTTGACGAGTTGTTCAAGGCCGAGCCCGACCGACTGACGGCGTTCAGTCGCGAAGTTGCGGGCCTCTACTTCGACTGGTCCAAGAGCCACCTCGATGCAGCGCTGGTCGAGGCATTTGTCCAGCTGGCGGAGGAGCAGGGTTTCGCGGACCGCCGAGAGTTGCTGTTCACCGGCGGCCTCGCGAATCCGACCGAGGGGCGGCCTGCCGAGCATCTCGCCGAGCGGGGGTCGGGCTCACCCGAAGCGGTCGATCTCGCCGCCGCGCGCAGGACGCGGATGCGGGCGCTGGTCGATGCGACAGAGGGTGGCGCCTTCGGCGACGTCACCGGCATTCTCCATATCGGCATCGGCGGCTCGGTGCTTGGACCCGCGCTGCTGATCGACGCGCTGGGCAGGCGTTCGTCGAAGCTGCAAGTGCGCTTCCTGTCGAACATCGACGGAGAAGCATTCGACGAGGCTGCGCGCGCCCTGGACCCCGCCACCACTCTGGTCGTCGTCGCTTCGAAAAGCTTCACCACCTACGAAACGCTGGCAAATATGGAGGCGGCGCTCGGGTGGCTGCGCGAGGGCGGGGTGTCCGACCCGTTCGGCCAGCTGATCGCCGTCACCTCGAAGCCGGACGCTGCACTCGACGCCGGCATCGACGAGACGCGCATATTGCAATTCTCGGAAGGGGTCGGTGGCCGCTACTCGCTATGGAGCTCCGTCGGCGTCACCGCCGCGCTCGCGCTCGGCTGGGACGCGTTCGAGGCGCTGCTCGAAGGCGCGGCGGAGATGGACCGCCATTTTCGCTACAGCGACGGCGCCGCCAACGTGCCGCTGCTCGCGGCCTTCGTCGACCTGTTCTACGCTCAGGTGCGGCGCTGCCAGACACGCGCGGTGTTTGCCTATGACGAGCGGATGCGGCTGCTTCCGCCCTATCTTCAACAGCTTGAGATGGAATCCAACGGCAAGTCCGCGACGCTGGCCGGCGAGCCCGTCGAGCGGAGCGCGCCGGTGACCTGGGGCGGGACCGGCACCGATGCGCAGCATGCGGTGTTCCAGTTGCTTCATCAGGGGACCGTTCCGGTTCCGGTGGAGTTTGTTGCCGTCGTAGAAGGCGAGGATGCGCAGGACCCCGAGCATCATCGCCAGCTCCTGCTCAATGCGTTTGGCCAGGGCGCGGCATTGATGAGCGGCCGCCCGAGCGACGATCCGCACCGCAGCTACAGCGGCAACCGCCCGAGCGCGACCATCCTGCTGCAGCGGCTCGACGCCCGCAGCCTTGGCGCGCTGATTGCCTTTTACGAGCACCGGACCTTTGCCAATGCGGTGCTGCTGGGGATCAACCCGTTCGACCAGTTCGGCGTCGAACTGGGCAAGGATATCGCGCGCGGTCTGTCCGGCGGCAACGGGGCCGACGATCTCGACCCCTCGACGCGCGCGCTCATGGAAAGGGCGGCAATCTAGTGGCGGACTTTGATCTGTTCGTGATCGGCGCCGGGTCGGGCGGCGTGCGCGCTGCACGCGTGGCGGCGGCGCACGGAGCGCGGGTGGCAATCGCCGAGGAGTTTCGGGTCGGTGGCACCTGCGTCATTCGCGGCTGTGTTCCCAAGAAGCTGCTCGTCTATGGCGCGCATTTTGCCGAGGACCTCGAGGATGCGGCGATGTTCGGCTGGGACGTGCCGCAAAAGCGCTTCGACTGGCCGACGCTGCGGGACAATGTGCTGGCCGAAGTGACGCGGATCGAAGGCGCCTACACCGACACGCTGAGCACCCATGACGTCACCATTTTCCATGAGCGCGCGGAGCTGGAAGGCCCGCAGGAGGTCCGGCTGGCTTCGGGCAGAATCGTTACTTCCGAGAAGATTCTCATCGCCACCGGGGCGCGTCCGAAAATGCCGGAAATCGACGGGATCGAGCATGCGATCACCTCCAACGAGGTATTCGAGCTGGAGCGCATTCCGGAGCGGATTGTGATTGCCGGCGGCGGCTATATCGCGAACGAGTTCGCTGGAATCTTCCATCAGTTCGGAAGCAAGGTGACATTGGTCAACCGCAGCGACGTCATCCTGCGGCACTACGACCAGCAGATCGTCGACCGGCTGCTGCAGATCTCGCTGCGCAAGAATATCGACTTCAAGTTCAACGCCAAGATCGAGCGGATCACGCGCGATGAGGGCGGGACTCTGCACGTGAACATGACGGGGTGCGACGATTTCGAATGCGACCAGTTGCTGATCGCGCTGGGCAGAGCGCCCAACGTCGAAGGTCTCGGCTGCGAGGCGGTGGGTGTCGAGCTGGGCGAGGGCGGCAGGGTCAAGGTCGATGCGGACAATCGCACGTCGGTGCCGACGGTCTTCGCCGTCGGTGACGTCACCGACCGGGTCCAGCTCACGCCTGTGGCGATACGCGAGGGCCAGGCATTCGCCGACAGCTTCTTCGGCGAGAAGCCGACGCGCGTGGACTATGGCTTCATCCCCAGCGCGGTGTTCAGCCACCCGCCACTGGCGAGCGTCGGAATGACCGAGGGCGAGGCGCGCAACAAGCTCGGGTCGGTGAAGACGTTCACTTCGGATTTCCGGGCGATGAAGAATGTGCTTGCGGGGCGTAACGAACGCTCGCTGTACAAATTGGTGGTCGATGGGGAGACCGATGTGGTGGTGGGGATTCATATGATCGGGCCGGATGCTCCGGAAATCCTCCAGGCGGCGGCGATCGCGGTGAAGGCGGGGCTGAAGAAAGAGGATTTCGACGCCACCGTCGCGCTTCACCCGAGCATGGCCGAAGAACTGGTGCTGATGCGCTGATGCACGACGCAATTATCATCGGCGCGGGCCACAACGGCCTTACCTGCGCTTACTATCTCGCCAGGAAGGGTATGAAGGTCGCGGTGCTCGAGCGGCTGCCGACGGTGGGCGGAGCGGCGGTGACCGACGAGTTCCTGCCCGGCTTCCGCAATTCGGCGGCGGCTTACACGGTCAGCCTGCTGCAACCCAAGGTCATCCGCGACATGGCGCTAGAGCGGCACGGGCTGAAAGTCGTCCTTCGCAAGATGGACAATTTTCTGCCCGGCGACGGCGGCTATTTGCTCGCCGGCCGTGGCGGTCTCACGCGCAAGGAGATTGCGCGCCACTCGAAAAAGGATGGGGACGGTTACGACCGCTACATTGCGGAGCTGGAGACGGTGGTCCCGCTGATCCAAAAGTGGATTCTGCGCGCGCCGCCGGAAGCGGGCGCGGGACTGGCGGGGCTGCCCAAGCTGCTTAGCCTCGGCCGTGACCTTGCCGGTCTGTCCACCAAAGAAATCCGCATCGTCCACGACTTCGCCACCCGCAGCGCAGCCGAGGTGCTGGACCGCCACTTCGAAGGCGATTTCGCCAAGGCTTTGTTCGGGTTCGACGGCGTGGTCGGCAATTTCGCGTCGCCCCATTCGCCCGGCACGGCTTACGTCCTTCTGCATCACCTGTTCGGCGAGGCAGCGGGGGTGCCGGGGGCGTGGGGGCACGCCATCGGGGGAATGGGCGCGATCACGCAGGCGATGGCGCGTGCGTGCCGCGAGGCCGGCGTCGACATCCTCCTCAACACGCCGGTCGAGGAGATTATCGTCGACAAGGGCCGTGCAGCGGGCGTCGTTGCCGGCGGCAAGGGCTGGCGGGCAGGGCGTGTGATTGCCAACGTCAATCCCAGGCTGCTGTTTGACCGGCTGGTGCCCAAAGGCGCGGTCGAGCCGGAGATCGAGCAGCGCATGCATGGTTGGAAGTGCGAGAGCGCCACCTTCCGGATGAACGTTGCGCTGTCCGAGCTGCCCAAGTTCACCGTATTGCCCAAGCGCGGCAACCACCTGACCGCGGGCATCATCATGGCGCCGAGCCTCGCCTACATGGACCGCGCTTTTGTGGATGCGAGCGCGAACGGCTGGTCGGAGAAGCCGATCATCGAGATGCTGTTGCCATCGACGCTCGACAGCACGCTGGCGCCGAAGGGCAAGCATGTCGCGTCGCTGTTCTGCCAGCATTTCCGCTACGATCTCGGACCCGGCCGCAACTGGGACAATGAGCGCGACAAGGTTGCGGACCACGTCATCGCGACGGTGGACAGGCATGCCCCAGGGTTCGCGAAGTCGGTGCTCGGGCGGCAAATCCATTCGCCGCTCGACCTTGAACGGCGCTTCGGCCTGATCGGCGGCGACATCTTCCACGGCAAGATGGGCCTCGACCAACTGTTCAGCGCGCGGCCGATGATCGGCGCCGCCGATTACCGCATGCCGCTCGAAGGCCTTTACCTCTGCGGCTCAGGCTCGCATCCGGGCGGCGGAGTCACCGGTGCGCCGGGGCATAATGCCGCGCGGGCCGTGCTCGCCGACCGCAAGGCGTGGCGCAGGTCCAGGCATTGAGCGGTCCGCTCGCCGGCCTCAAGGTCCTCGATCTCAGCCGGGTGCTGGCGGGGCCGTGGTGCACGCAGCTGCTTGCCGATCTTGGGGCGGAGGTCACCAAGATCGAGCGGCCGGGTGTCGGCGACGATACCCGCCACTGGGGTCCGCCGTGGCATGAGCATGAGGGCGAGCGGGTTGCTGCCTATTTCCTCTCCGCCAACCGTGGCAAAAGGTCGGCCGCGATCGACTTGGCGAGCGCGCAAGGCGCGGCATTGGTGCGCCGGCTGGCACTGCAAAGCGATATCGTCGTCGAAAATTTCAAGGTCGGCGGCCTCGGCAAATACGGGCTGGATGCCGCATCGTTGCGAGAGGCCAACCCGCGGCTGATCGTCGCGTCGATTACGGGCTTCGGTCAGGACGGCCCCTACGCGGAGCGCGCCGGCTATGATTATATCATCCAGGGCATGGGCGGGCTGATGAGCGTTACCGGGCTTCCCGACAACGCACCGGGCGGAGCGCCGATGCGCGTCGGGGTGGCGGTCGTGGACCTGTTCACCGGCCTCTATACCTGCGTCGCGATCCTCGCCGCGCTCCACCGGCGCAACGCGTCGGGCGAGGGGGGCCACATCGACATGGCCTTGTTCGACACCCAGCTGGCAATGCTGGCGAACCAGGCGTCCAATGCGCTGGTGACGGGAAAGGACCCGCCGCGGCAGGGCAACACGCACCCCAATATCGTGCCCTATCAGCCGTTCGCGGCCGCCGATCAGCCGCTGATCATCGCGATCGGCAACGATCGGCAATTCGCGCGGCTTGCCGAGCTTTGCGGGCATGCCGAATGGGCGAAGGACGAACGCTTCGCCACGAATGCTGCGCGGGTCGCCAATCGCGAGGAGGTGGTGCGGCTGGTCGGCGCGTGCATTGCTTCACGCCCAGCCGCCGAATGGTTCGTCGAGCTGGACGCCGCGGGAATCCCGGCCGGACCGATCAACCGCATCAGCCAGGCCATCGCCGACGTTCAGGCGCAGCATCGGCAGGTCATCCGCACCATCGGGGGCGGAGCGCTAGGGGATGTCCCCACCGTCGGATCGCCAGTGAGGATCGATGGGGCACGAGCGGATTGCGACCTGCCTCCACCCGCGCTCGGCGAGCATACGGAAGCGGTCCTGAGCGAACTTGGCCTGGACGCCGCGGAGGTCGAGCGGCTGCGATCGGCAGGAGCGATCGGCTAGGAGTCGATCCGCTCCTCGCCGTAGCGGGACTGGATGAAGCGGCCCTGCGTCTCGAGCGCGGCAATGTCGGTGCGCGCGATCTTCTCGCCGATTTCGCGCAAGGCAGCGCGCCCGGCGCCGAGGCCTTCCACCAGGCGTTCGTCCACCGTCTTGCCCTCGCCGTCGCGCTCCTCGCGGAAAGCAGGCGGCACATTGGCGTAGCGGTCGATCAGACCAGGCAGGTGGATCGACATCAGCCGCCGTGCATCCTGGGCAGTCGGGTCCAGCGGATCCAGCCGGTCCAGCGTTTGCTTGAGCGCGGGCAGAACGGCGCTGATCGAGTCGATTTCGCCTTGAGCAAGTGCGGGCAGGGCGCGGCGAGCGCGGAAGATGTAGGAGTCGAAACGCTGCACCATCTCCCCATTGGGCAGATCGGCCGACGGCGCGGCGGCTGACTTCGGAGCCGTCGGCGCGAAGGCCAGCAGCGCCGCAATCCCAATCGCCAGGCCGACTGCCGCGAGGAAGCCGAACATGCCGATCGGCAAGATCAGGCCGACAATGATCGTGATCAGGCTAATCAGCCCGACGCCGACCCCGACACGCGCGGCTCGGCGGCCGAGATCGCGATTCAGCCGCTGGCGTTCGCGCCGGGCGGCCTCCCGCACGGGCCCGTCGCGCTCGTCGAGCGAGCGAAGAACCCGCTCGACCCGCTCAAGCGAACGGTTGACGCGCGGGTTGTCGCTCATTTGCTCTCGATCGGAGTGAAGGGGGAGGAGGCATTCTCAAGCTTGCCCTGGGCGACACCCTCGGCCCGGGCGATATAGCCCTTCGACTTCTGAACTTCGTTGCCCAGGGTCTCGACCGTCTGCTTCATGTTGTCGAGCGCCTTGAGTTTGAACACGTCGATCTGGTCCATCGTGTCGTAGATGTTCTGAAACGCGCGCTGCAGCGTCTCGAGCGGGATCGTCGATGACGCCGCCTGCTCGTGGATGGCGCCGGTCTGCGTGCGAAGCAGTTCGCCGGTCGAATCGATCATGTTGGCCGTGGTGGTGTTGAGCGCCGTCACCTGCTCCAGCACCAATTTCTGGTTGGTCATCGCCTGGGCGACGGTGACGGCGGTGCGCAGCGCCGAAACGGTGGTCGTCGACGCACGATCGACGCCTTTCACCAGTTCAACATTATTCTTCTTGACCAGATCGAGGGCGAGATAGCCCTGCACCGTCACCGCCATCTGCGTGAGCAGATCGGTGGTGCGCTGGCGGGTGTAGAAAAGCGCTGTCTCCCGGATTGCCTTGGCCTTGGCCGGCTCGGTCGCGTCGAGCTCGTTGGCCTTGTCCTCCAGGCTTTTGTCCAGGCTCTTGGAGATGTGAATCATCTGCTCAAGCTTGTGCATGGTTTTCCACAGGCCCGCACGCTCGGTATCGATCGCCGCATTGTCCATCAGCAGCTCGTCCTTGCCATTAGCGAGGCGCGAGAGGATTGCCGAAATATGCGTCTGCGAGCTGCGGTATTTGTCGAAGTAGTTATTGATCTTGTTGCCGAAGGGTATGATGCCCAGGAACTTACGCGTGGTCATCCCGCGGCCCTGTTCCTTGGGGTCCAGCGACTCGACGGTGCGGCGAAGCTCGGTGAGGTCGGCGCCGATGCCCGTGTCGGCGTCGATCGCCTTGACCGGGCGGTCGAGAAAGCGGTTCGAAGCGCCGGCCGCTTCGGCGATTTCCTTGCGGCCCATTGCCGTCAGCTGGTCGACCTTCTTGCCGAAATCCGGACTATTGGAGTCGAGGGCCGCCAGCTCCTCGACGAACTGCGAGACCTTCTTGTCCAGCTCGCTGGTTTCATCCTGCTTGAGTGGCACGAGCCCGGCGGAGTCCGCCGGCGCGATCGGCTGCAGCACTTCCGGCGGGTCAAGCTTCAGCTTGGTCGCGGTCTCGGTCGGAGCTTGCGTGGCCATCATTCCCATCCTTCATTTCAGCCGCTCGTGGCGCGGAGGAACGGTGAACGGACCGGCCACGCCGTGCAAGAGGCTTACAGCTGTATTATAAGGCTAACACAGAAGAATTCAACCGCCCTGGCGATGGTTATCCGCCATTAACCAATGGCTTGAACCCTTTGAACACCCTGTTGGCCGTAGATGCTCCGCAAAGGCGCACTTTGTCGGGGATGTTCGATGCTCAAAATGCTGCAAAAGCTTTGGCACGACCGTCGTGGCAACGCGCTCGTGATCGCGGGTGCCGCCCTTCCGCTAGTCGTCGGCTCCGCCGGCCTGGCGAGCGACACGGTTCACTGGGCACTGTGGAAACGCCAGTTGCAGCGCGCCGCCGACTCCGCCGCCCTGGCCGGCGTTTACGCCCGGGCCCAGGAGGCGTCCTACACCACTGCGGTCGCAACCGACCTCGACAGGAACAATCACGTCGTGCCGGACCTGCTTGGGAGTCCGACGATCAGCACTCCGGCCGACACGGCCGATTGGACCCATCATGTGAAGGTCGATCTTGCGGTTCAAAAGACCCTTGGCTTCAGTTCGCTGTTTCTTTCGACGGCACCGATCATCCGGACCTCGGCCACTGCCGCGATGATCCCCAATGGTGTTTTTTGCGTCGTTGCGCTCGCCCGCACCGGCACCGGCATCGACATCGGCGGCAGTTCGAACGTGAACATGGGTTGCGGAGCAATCGCCAATTCAACGAACGCCACCGGCTCCGTCGATACCAACGGCACGGCCTACTCGTTCATCGCTGACCCGGTCGCTTCTGCGGGAGGAATGCCGTCGACCATCAACGGCGCAACCGACCTGCAGCCGTTCCACGTGCCGCTGCCGGACCCGTTCAAGAACAAATATGACACCGACGTTCCGGCCGGCACGCCATGCTCCAACTTCAACCAGCACACGCGAACGCAGTCAACGGGAACCGGGCGGAATCGGGTAACGACCACCCACCTTAGCGATGGCTGCTATTCGAACTTCAGTGCCGGCAACGGCACTTTCTACCTCGACCCCGGCGTCTATTATCTCAACAGCACAAGCTTGGACCTGTCGGGGCAAACCAGACTTGTCGGGACCGATGTGACGATCATCCTCACCGGCTCCAATCCGGGCACTATTTCGATGAACGGAAACTCGGCGATCCAGATTACGGCGCCGACCAGCGGGCCCTACGCGAAGATGGCAATCATCCAGTCGGCTACTGCGACCGCCGGAAACAACAACCTCATCAACGGCAACAACAACACATTCATCGATGGCGCGATCTACTTCCCGAACGGGGACATGAACTTCACCGGTAGCTCGGCGAATTCCACGCGCTGCGCGATGATCGTGTCGCTGACGGTGGAGTTCTCCGGTAACACGAACATCCAGAATGACACGACCGGATGCGTCGCCGACCAGACCGTCACTGGCAAGCGCATCAGGCTGGTCGCATGATGACCCGGCGCCTCAACATTGCGCGGGACGAGCGCGGATCGTCGATCGTCGAGCTTGGCCTCCTTACCCCGATTTTCGCCGGCATGCTGATCGGGATGGTCGATATCAGCCGTGCCTACACGCATCGCCTGCTGCTGGAGCAAGCGGCGCAGCGCACGATCGAAAAGGTGATGCAGCAGCCGGAGGCGCTTACCGACTATACCAATGCGTTGAAAGAAGAAGGCGCCGCGGCGGCCAATGTCGCCCAGAGCGCGGTGACTCCGGCCTTCTGGCTCGAATGCGACGGCATGTCCCAGGGAGCGGGCAATTTTACCGCCGAATGCCCCGCGGGCACGACCGAATACGCCCGCTACGTCAGCGTTGCGATCAGCAAGCCGTTCGATCCGACGTTCCGGACCAGCTGGTTCCCGGCCGCGAACGCCAACGGTACCGTGACCTTGATCGGCCGGGCGGGAGTCCGGGTGCAATGACCCTGTTTCGCAAGCTTCTGAGGGATCCACGCGGGATGGCCGCGGTCGAGTTCGCGCTCGCGTTGCCGGTATTGATCATCTTCATCTACGGGATTTTCGTTGTCGGCATGGTATTTATGGCCAGCGCCGGCATCCATCATTCGCTCGGCGAAGCCGCGCGCTATGCCACGATCTTTCCGACTCCCACCGACAATCAGATCCAGGCGCGCATCAACGAAACGATCTTTGGGGTTGGCAACGGCACGCTGTCGACGCCGACCATCGCCACGAACGCGACCGATCATCACAAGACGATCTCGCTGAGCTACTCACAGCCGACCGACTTCATCTTTTTTCCGGGACCGACGATCTCGATCACTCAGTCGAAGCAGGTCTACGTCGCATATTAAGCGGCCTAGCCGCGCTTGCGGTCGAAAAAGGCGGTAATCGCTTCGCGGACTTCGCTGCTCGTCAGCCGCTCGGAAAAATGGCCATTCTCCAGCTCCATGCGCTCGGCAGTCTCGTCGGCCGATCCTAGCCGAAGCAATTGCTGGGTGAGTCGCAACGCCTCTGCCGGCTTGGCGAGCAGACGTGCGACGGTGTCGCCGAGTACTGCTTCAAGCTCCGCCTTCGGAACGATGTGGCTGGCCAGGCCGAACTCCCGCGCTTCCTCCGCGCCAAACGGCTCGGCGAGAAGCAGGTAACGAGCGGCGCGCCGCCGTCCCGCGAGGCGCGGCAGCAGCAGCGAGCTAGCCGCTTCGGGGACCAGCCCAAGATCAACGAAAGGCATCGAAAAGCGAGCATCGTCCGCCGCAACGACGAGGTCGCAATGAAGCAGCATGGTGGTGCCGATGCCGACTGCATTGCCCTGCACGGCAGCGACGATTGGAGTGGTGTTGCGCGCCAGGGCCCGCAGGAGGCGCCAGACCGGAATATCCTCGCCGTCGCGCGGGATGGCTTGCATGAAGTCGGCGAGGTCGTTGCCGCCGGTGAAATCCTCGCCTTCGCCGCGCAACGAGATGACGCGAATGCCGGCATCGACCGCCGCGCTCTCAACGGCATCGGCAAGCGCCAAATACATGGCGACGGTGATCGCGTTGCGCCGCTCCGGCCGGGCGAGGGTGATCGCCAGGTGGCCGGCGTCCAGCTCGACCTTCACATGCTCGCTCATTCTGCTCCCCCGAATCGAGTGACTGCCGCGGCGTCAGCGGCTATTGCCATGGCACCTCGAACGCCAAGGGCCCACCATGAAGTTTTTTGCCGATACCGCCGAAATCTCCGAGATCCGCGAGCTTGCGGCTACGGGCCTGCTCGACGGAGTGACCACCAATCCGAGCCTGATCCACAAGTCGGGCCGTAATTTCCTGGACGTGGTGAAGGAGATCGCCGCGGTCGTGAGTGGGCCGGTGTCAGCCGAGGTCGTTGCGATCGATTACGACAGCATGATTCGCGAGGCCGAGATCTTGCGGAAAATCGCCGACAATATCACCATCAAGGTGCCGCTGACTCCGGATGGGCTGAAGGCGTGCAAGGCGCTGACAACCGAAGGCACGATGGTCAACGTGACCCTATGCTTCTCGGCCGCCCAGGCGCTGCTGGCGGCCAAAGCGGGCGCGACGTTCATTTCCCCATTCGTGGGCCGTCACGACGACGTCGGCTTCAACGGCATGGACCTGATCGCCGACATCCGCCTGATCTACGACAATTACGATTTCCGGACCGAGATATTGGTCGCCTCCGTGCGCCACCCGATGCACGTCGTCGAAGCCGCAAGGATCGGCGCCGACGTGATGACGGCGCCGCCCAAGATCATCCACCAATTATTCAGGCATCCGCTGACCGATTCCGGCATCGCCGGCTTCCTCAAGGATTGGGATGCGACCGGGCAGTCGATCGGCTGATCTGGCCGTTGTAGGAAATTAACCCGGATCGGCGTAGCATCGGTCGATGGGTAGCGTCGTCCAGTTCGAAGAACATGCGCTGTCGCGGCTGCGCGAGCGGCTGGGCGAAGCGCAGGAAGCGAACGAAGACCTGATCGCCTTCGCCCGCGGCCATTCGGGCGCGGTAGCTTCGATCCACGCCGCGGTGCTTGCGGCGATGGAAGCAGACGGCATGGACAATCTTTTCCACGTGGTCACGCAGGAATGGCCGCTGATTCTCGGCATTGATGCCGTGGCGTTTGCGCTGATCATCGGTGACCAGGGTTTCCGCGCCGACTGCAACGGGGTGCAGAAGGTCGAGCCGCTGATCGTCGAGCGCGCGATCGAGGCGGTTCCGGCAGTGGAGATGCGCGGTGTCGAGCGTGGCCATCCCTTGTTCGGTCCAGCCTGCGACCTGATCCGCGCCGAAGCACTGATCCGCGTCGAGTGCGAACCGCCGTTGCCGATCGGACTGCTGGCGCTGGGGCAGCGAGCGAGCCAGAGCATCGATGCGCGCCACGGTTCCGAATTGTTGCTGTTCCTCGGCCGCAGCCTTGCGGCTATGATCCGCCGGTGGCTGATCGACCCGACCCCGGACGCGCGCTAGCGGACCATCCCGCCCGGCTGCTGGCCGCGCGCTGGGGCGGCTATTTGCAACACGACCGCCGCCGCTCGCTTCATACCGTGCGCGCCTATGTCGGGACGGCGCACCGTTTCATCGACTTTCTTGGGCGTCATACCGGCGAGGCTGTCGGACCGGAGGCGCTGACCGGCCTCACTGCGGTCGATCTTCGCGCCTTTCTCGCCGACCGGCGGCGGGGAGGGCTAGGTGCTTCCTCCACGGCGCGGGAGCTTTCCGGCGTTCGCCAGTTCCTCAGTTTCGCCGCTGAGCAGCAGGGGACGCTCGCCCAGGTGCCGCGCACGCGCGCGCCCAAGCGTCCGCGGACGCTGCCCCGTCCGGCCTCTCCCGAGGACGCGGTCGCCCTCGCCGAAGATGCGGCCGCGGGCGCACATGACGAGTGGCAGGGCGCCCGCGACTTCGCCGTGCTCCTGCTGTTGTACGGGGCCGGGCTGCGCGTGGCGGAGGCATTGTCGCTCACTGCTCGGGTGCTTCCGATCGGCGCGACGCTGCGGGTGACGGGCAAGAGGTCGAAGACACGGATTGTGCCGATCGTCCCGGCGGTGCGCGAGGCGATCGACGAATATGTCCGGCAGTGCCCGTGGCCGATTGCGGGCGATCTTCCTCTGTTCGTCGGTGCCCGTGGCGGACGCCTCAATCCCGACCTCGTCCGCCGATCCGTGCGGGCAGCGCGTTCGAGGCTGGGCCTTCCCGAAACGCTGACGCCGCATGCGCTCCGTCACAGCTTCGCGACCCATCTGCTGGCGGGCGGCGCTGATCTGCGTGCGCTGCAGGAATTGCTCGGGCACGCCAGCCTGTCGTCGACGCAAATCTATACCGCCGTGGACGCTGCGCGCTTGCTCGATGTTTACCGCCACGCTCACCCGCGCGCGTGAGCGGCTGCCGCGGCGGCAGATGAGCCCTGTGGGGGGGGCATGCCGCCGCGACCGGCATTGGCTAGGCGGCCGCAGGTAAAGGGACTTCTAAAGCGCCGTTGTGGAGTATCCGCGATGATCCGCGGCTGGCGGTTTCAGGCCTTTGGGTCCACCGGAACGGACGTATCGTCGGGGTCGACCGGATGCACATTGCGGTGGGTCCACAAACGCCAGACATAGCCGGCGAACAGCACCAGCAGAATAGCGTTCGAGGCCGGCCCGAGCCATTGATCGATGTCGGCGTAGCTCTCGCGCAACTTGTATCCCGCGCCCGCGAGCAGTGCAGTCCAGCCGAAAGTACCGATGGTCGATGCGATGAAAAAAGTCTTGAAGCGCATCTTCAGCAAACCGGCCGGCACCGATACTAGCGACCGCACCGTCGGCAGCATCCGGCCGATGAAGACGAAGAAGCTGCCGTGAAGCGCGAACCAGTGTTCGGCCCGCTGAACCTCCGCCCAGGTCAGTGTAATCCAGCGGCCATAGCGAAGGATCAAAGGCTTGAGCCGGTGCACTCCAAGCGCGCGCGCGGCGAGATACCAGACGATGTTGCCCAGCATCGCTCCGGCGGTACCTGACGCCACGACCCAGCCGAGGTGAAGCTTGCCCTGCGCGGCCTGGATGCCGGCGACCGGCATGATGACTTCCGATGGAATCGGCGGGAAGATGGTCTCGAGAAACATCAGGAAGCCGACGCCGAGATAGCCGGTCTGGTCGATCAGGCGGACAACCCAGTCACCCATGACGGATCAGCCCCGGGCCGCCAGGCGCGCGTCGATCGCGTCCCAGATCAGGCCGGGCGTGTCGGTGCCGTTGAACTTGTCGATCGCAACGATGCCGGTTGGCGAGGTGACGTTGATCTCGGTCAGCCACTTGCCGCCGATCACATCGATGCCGACGAACAGCAAACCGCGCCGCTTGAGTTCGGGACCGAGCGCCGCGCAAATCTCCCGCTCGGTGTCGGTGAGGTCGCTCGCCTCGGCCGTGCCGCCAGCCGCGAGGTTGGAGCGGATCTCGCCGCTTCCGGGCTTGCGGTTGATCGCGCCGGCCACTTCACCATCCACCAGCACGATGCGTTTGTCGCCTGCCGCGACCTCCGGGACGAAAGCCTGGAGCATGTGCGGCTCACGAAAAATCGTGTTGAACAGCTCGAGCAAAGCCGCGAGGTTTTCGCCGTTCCGCCCGACCTTGAAGACCGCCTTGCCGGCATTGCCGTGCAGCGGTTTCAGCACGCTGTCGCCATGTTCGGCCAGGAACTTGCGTGCCGCGCCGAGCGACCGCGTTACCATCGTCGGCGGCATGAAGCGCGCGAAGTCCAGCACCCAGACCTTCTCGGGCGCGTTCCGGACGGCCGCGGGATCGTTGACGACCAGCGTTTCCCTTTGAATCCGCTCGAGCAGGTGCGCCGCCGTGATGTAGCCCAGGTCGAACGGCGGGTCCTGGCGCATCAGCACCACGTCGACGTCCCGGCCAAGGTCGAGAATGGTGAAGTCCCCGCGGCGGAAGTGATCGCCCGCTATCGGCCGCACCGTCACCTCGTGAGCGCCGGCATAGACGCGGCCGCCGTCGTAGGTGAGGTCTTCGGCAACATAGTGGAACAGCTGGTGACCGCGCTTCTGCGCACCGAGCATGAGCGCGAAGGTCGAATCGCCCGCGATATTGATGCCCTCGAGCGGGTCCATCTGAACGGCGACGCGAAGCGGCATGGCCGCGCGCCTAGGCGAGGGGCCCGGCTTTGTCACCCTTGCCAGATGTTCGCCATGTGGCGCGGGAGCCTTCCCGGCACGACGAACACCGCATCGATGCGGAGATCGTCCCCCGGGCGCATATAGCGACGCGACAGCATCTCGGCGGCAGCGGCGACGCGGCGCAAGCGCCACCTATCGAGCGCGAATTCGGCCGCGGCATCGCTGGCCCGGGCCTTTACTTCGACGAACGCGAGCGTCCGCCCGCGGCGGGCGATGAGATCGACCTCGCCGCCGGGCACCCGTGCGCGGCGGGCAAGAATCCGCCAGCCATGCAGCCGGAGCCAAAGAGCGGCGATGCTCTCCGCTTTGCGCCCTCGCTTCTCGGCGGCTTCGCGATTCATCCGCCGGCGCGTTCCAGCGCCCTGCTGTAGGCGCGCTTGCGCGGGACCTTCAGCCGCTCCGCGACCTCCGCTGCCGCACGCGATGGCGAAAGGCGGGCGAGGGCTTCGTCGAGCGCCGCATCGAGCGCCTCATCGCTGGCTTCTGCCGCCTCACCGGGCGGGGCAATCACGATCACGATCTCGCCCTTGGGAGGCGCTTGGGCGTAGCGGTCGGCAAGGTAGCCCAGCGTTCCAGTCACGCACTCCTCATACAGCTTGGTGATCTCACGGGTGACGGCAGCTTCGCGCGGCCCGAGACCCTCCGCCAGCGCGGCGAGCGTGTCGCCGAGGCGCGGGCCGCTCTCATACAGCACCAGCGTCGCCCGCACGGCCGCGACCTCGGCGATGGCGTCGGCTTTCGCCTTCGCCTTCGGCGGCAGGAAACCGACGAACAGGAAGCGGTCGGTAGGCAGTCCGGCGAGCGTTAGTGCAGCAATCAGCGCGCTCGGCCCGGGCAGGGTGTGGACCGCGTGCCCGGCGGCGCGGGCGGCGCGGACGAGCTTGAAGCCAGGATCGGAGATCAGAGGCGTGCCGGCATCGCTGATCAATGCCACCGCTTCACTGCCCAGGCGGGCGACGAAGGCGGAGCGTTCCTCCTCGCTGCTGTGATCGTGGTACACGGCCATCGGCACCTTTGCGCCGGCATGAGCGAGGAGCTTCGCGCTCACCCTTTTGTCCTCGGCGAGTATCAGATTGGCGCGTCGAAGAGTTTCCGCCGCGCGCGGGGAAAGATCGCCAAGATTCCCGATCGGCGTTGCGACGATATAAAGGCCAGGCGGCAGTGGATCATCCATCGACGGAAAAGACCATCGCACCCGCCTTGCACCGCCCGCAAGCCATGCACTTCCCTCCGGCGCCTAAAAGAGTCATGCTCCGCTCACTGAGGAGTCGAGGGGAGAGTCGAAATGATGGTCCTTTCAATGGTTTCGGTGATTGCTCTGGCGTCCGTGCAATCGGCCGCGGCGAACAACTCGCGCACAGAGCTTATCACCTGCTTGCAGCAGGCCGCCGAGCAAGCGAAAGGCGACAAACTGCCGGCGGGCGCGTTCACTACCTTCGCCAGCGAACGCTGTGTAACGGCGGCAACGAGCCTCAAAGCGGCTCTGGTCAGCTTCGACGTCAAGAACAAGGTGCCGCGCAAGGAAGCGCAGTCGGACGCCCAGGGGCAAGTCGACGAGTTCGTGCAGATGGCGGCGGAGAAATATTCTGCCAAGGCGCCCAAACCCTAGCTCCTAGGCGACGGCCAATCGGCCGAGCAGATGGTCGAGCACCAGGCGCCCTGACGGGGTGGTGCGCAGGTAGCTGCCCTCGCGTTTCAGATGGCCGCTGGCAACCAGCCGGTCGGCGGCTCGCTCGTCGATCAAATCGACTTCGAAGCGTTGGCCAATCACCGCGACATCAATGCCTTCGGCGAGGCGAAGCCCCATCACCAGCGCTTCGTCGGCTGCCTCGCGGGCGCTCAATTGCTCTTCCTCGACAATGCCGTGCCCATTCCGCGCTACGCCCTTGAGGAAGTTCTCTGGCTTGCGGTGTCGCACGGTGCGGGCGCCGAGGCGGCGGCCGTGGGCGCCGGGGCCGACACCGGCATAATCGCCGTAGCGCCAGTAGGTGAGGTTGTGCCGGCTCTCGTGGCCGGGCGCCGCATGATTGCTGATCTCGTAGGCGCGCAGTCCCGCGGCTGCCGTCCGTTCGGTCGTATGCTCGAACAAAGCGGCGGACAGGTCGCCGTCGAGCGGCTCCAGCTTGCCCGCCTGATGAAGCGCCGAAAAGCGCGTGCCGGGCTCGATGGTCAGCTGGTAGAGCGAGAGGTGAGTGGTGCCGAGCGCCAGCGCCCGCTCGAGCGACGCGGCCCAGCTCTCCTCCGTATCGCCGGGTAGCGCGTAGATGAGGTCGAAGCTCACCCGCTCGAAATGGGCCTGAGCGGTCGCTAAGGCGCGCAGCCCTTCGTCCGCGGAGTGGGCGCGGCCGAGGAAGGCGAGGGCGGCATCGTCGAAGCTCTGCAGCCCAAGCGAGAGGCGATTGACGCCGGCGGCCGCAAGGTCGGCGAACCGCTCCGCCTCGGCCGAATTCGGATTAGCCTCCAGCGTGATTTCCAGATCA
>JALYPM010000163.1 GCA_030856365.1 Pseudomonadota bacterium | reverse complement strand
CCGTAGCGGCTTCCATAATAGGGTGAGCCGTAGCGGCTGCCGTAGTGTCCGCCGCCATAATAGGGTGAGCCATAACCGACCGACACCGACACTTGCGCCTCGGCAGCGGCGGGAACGGCGACTAGCGCAGCAACCGCGGCGGCTGCGAACAGTCCTTTCTTGGACATCGAAATACTCCTCGACAAACGCGGCCGCGACGCGCGGCCAAGTGACACCTTTTTGCCCAAGTGCCGCTGTCGCAAGGATTAACGCAGCGGCCTAAATTTGCAGCGGCTGCAATTCGTAATCGAGGCCGATATCGACGGCCGGCGCCGACTGGGTGATCCGTCCAACGGAGACATAGTCGACGCCCGTTTCGGCGATGCCGCGGATGGTGTCGAGGTGGACCCCGCCCGACGCCTCGAGCGGCACCCGCCCGGCGACCAGAGCCACCGCCTGACGAAGCGTCGCCACATCCATATTGTCGAGCAGCAGCCGGTCGGCGCCGGCCGCCAGCGCCAGCTCGATCTGGTCAATGCGGTCGACCTCAACCTGCACCTGCAGCCCGGTTTCGGCTGCCTTGGCAGCGAGCACCGCCTGCTCGACCGAGCCGCATACGGCGACATGATTGTCCTTGATGAGCACTCCGTCGTCGAGGCGCATGCGGTGGTTCTCCGCGCCGCCCATCCGCGCCGCATATTTGTCGAGCAACCGAAGGCCCGGGAGCGTCTTGCGGGTGTCGAGCAGGGTTGCGCCGGTCCCCTCGATCGCATCGGCGTAGCGGCGAGTCAGGGTGGCGATTCCGGACAGATGCTGGAGCGTGTTCAGCGCCGACCGTTCGGCGGCGAGCAGGGCACGGGCATTGCCCTCCAGCCGCATTAGCACCTTGCCCGCTTCGACGCTCTGGCCGTCAGCCACCGGCCGCTCAATCCGCACTTCCCGGTCCAGCGCCCGGAAGAAGGCGGAGGCGACGTCCAGGCCCGCCACGGTGATCCGCTCGCGGCTTGCCATCACTGCGGCAAAGCGAGCATCGGCGGGGATCGTCGAGCGGCCGGTGACGTCACCGCCCGAGCCCAGATCCTCGGCGAGCACCCGCCGTACAAAATCCTGAACGTCGAAGGTCGGGTCGGGCGGGCTCTGGTCCATCGCCGCGCCTCTAGGGCAGCGGACGGCACACGAAAAGGCTCAGTTGGCGGCGGGATCCAGCTGCTTCTCGGCGCCGGCGAGCCGCCACTGGTCCGCGTCGAGCACGTAGCGCTGCGACACGGACGGGACGAAGCTGCTGCCGCCCCACCCCTCAACGGTCAATTTCACCGAGCCGCCGTCAATGTCGATGCGGTTGAAACTCTGCTCCTCATCGCGGAGCCTTATAGAGGTCGCGGTGCCGGCCTGAATGACCAGAGCGGAGCCGGCACGGGTCGCGAGGTCGCGAGCGCTGTGGCTGGACGCGCGGTGGTTGTGCCCGGCGAGCAGAAGATCGACGCCAGCCTCGTTGATGGCGTCGAGCGCAAGTTCCTGTCGCCCGATCGCCCTTCCCAGCTTCGGCCCATCACTGACCGGCAGTGCGAACACCGGATGGTGGGTGACCAGCACCCTCAGCGCCTTGGGATCGCTGCGGGCGAAGGTTTCACGGATGAAATCCATCTGCTCATGGCTGATGCGCCCGTCTTTGAAAGTGAGCGAGCGAGCGGTGTTGATGCCGAGAACGGTGGCGCCGGGGAGCTCGTGATAGGGGCAAAGATCGTCGTCGATGAAGCGCTTGTAGCGGGTCAGCGGCGAGAGGAATCGACGAAGCACATCGTAGAGCGGGACGTCGTGGTTGCCGGGCACCGCCAGCACTTCGTGTCCTGCGTCCTTCAGCCGACCAAGGAATCGGCAGGCGTCCTTGAACTGCTCGGTGCGGGCGCGCTGGGTGAAGTCGCCGCTGATGACGACGAGGTCTGGCTTCTCCGCGTCGATCCGCTCCGCGACGGCGTCGACCAGCCGGTCGTCGTGCGCACCGAAATGCAGGTCGGACAAATGGATGAGGCGGGGCATATCCCAAGGAAACGCGTTGGCAGCCTCACGGTTCACCGATTAAACGCGGCTATGGATCGGACCGAAGCGAACAGCGGAACGCGCGACGTCGCCGAGCGACTTCGCTTCGACGAGGCGGCGCTTGGCGCCTGGATGGCGGACAATGTCGCGGATTTCGTTGGCTCCATCGCCGTGTCGCAGTTCAACGGCGGCCAGTCGAACCCGACCTACCGCGTCGACGCCGCCAACGGCGCTTCGTTCGTTCTGCGCCGAAAACCGCCCGGCAAGATCCTGCCGGGCGCCCATGCGGTGGAGCGCGAGTATCGCGTGCTCGCCGCGCTCGGGCGCGAAGGTTTTCCCGTCCCGCGAGTCCATGCCTTGTGCGAGGACGAGGGCGTCATCGGCACACCCTTCTACGTGATGGACATGGTCGCCGGGCGGATCGTCTGGGAAGCCCATTTCCCGGGTCTGACGCCGGTGCAGCGCGCCGCACACTTCGACGCAATGAACGCGACCATCGCACGGCTGCACAGCTTCGAACCGGAGGCGATCGGCCTTGGCGATTATGGCAAGGCGACCGGCTTCGTCGAGCGCCAGGTCGCGCGCTGGTCGAAACAATATCTCGCCGACACCGACGCCGGCCGCAGCCAGGCAATGGACCGGCTGGTTGACTGGCTGGGCACGAACCTGCCGGCGGACAGCGGCGAAGCGCGCGTCGCCCACGGCGACTTTCGATGCGACAACATGATCTTCGATGCAGACCAGCCGGTGGTGCGTGCGGTGCTGGACTGGGAGCTGTCGACGCTCGGCGATCCGGTCGCCGACTTCACCTATCACCTGCTGATGTACCGGATGCCCGCGCGCATCTTCTCGGGGCTGGCCGGAATGGACATTGCCGCGCTCGGCATCCCGTCGGAGGATGACTATGTCGCCGCCTACTGCCGCCGGACCGGTCGCGATCAGCTGCCCAACAAGGATTATCTGGTGGTATTCTGCCTGTTTCGGCTGGCGGCGATCCTCCACGGCATCAAGGGCCGTCTCGCCCGCGGCAACGCTAGCAGCGCCCATGCCGCGCAGATGGTCGAACGGCTCGAGCCGCTCGCCGAGCTGGCGTGGAGCGAGGCGCAAAAGGCGCAGCTCGCAATCTGACAGAATAAGAACAGCCGGCCCGGCCTCCTGCATCCGCCGGTCGCCGGCCAACGTATCTCCGCCATAAACTTTCAAACAGTGGAGAAAACAATGATCTCGAAGGTAACGCACATGGGCCTGGCAGTGGCCGCCCTCACGCTCGGCGGCTGCATGACGACGCCCTCCGACAGCATCTCATACGTCGGAGGCGC
>JALYPM010000161.1 GCA_030856365.1 Pseudomonadota bacterium | reverse complement strand
TGCGAGACTTTCCGATGCGAGAGTTGATCCCAGGCGCGCCAGGTGCCGAGCGCATAAATGACACCGTAGACGAGCACGATAATCGAGGACCAGATATCGAAAGCCGGAGCACCCGGCTTCATCAGGACCGGCACGATCAGCAGCCCGCGGAGGAGATAGACAGCGCTGATCGCAACCAGCGCGGTGCGCATCAACGGCAAGCGGCGGATCAGCCCGGCGCCGGCGAAAGCGTAGGCAGCCCACACCGCCAGTACCGTTGCGATGCCCAATGTGATGACTGCAGGAACCGGACTGCCGGCTTCAGCCATCCGCGCCATCGCTTCGCCAGCGCCAAAGAACCGGTACCAGTCCGGCCCGCCAGCGATCACCGCTACGTGCAGCAACGCGGCGGCGGCGCTAAGCCAGCCACCAGCGACCAGCCACGGATTTTGCGCCTTCACGCCGCCTCCCTCTCGCGCACGGTGCGGAACTCGATCTTCTTCTCATAGGGCGCACCCAGGATCACCCGCTTCACGTAGATGCTCGGCAAGTGGATGCAGTCCGGGTCAAGCGCACCGACCGGCACGATCTCCTCGACTTCGGCGACGCAGATCTTTCCGCAGGTCGCCGCCGGAAGGTTGAAGTTGCGCGCGGTCTTGCGGAACATGAGGTTGCCTATTTCGTCAGCCTTCCAGCCCTTGATGATGCTGAGGTCAGCGCGGATGCCGCGCTCGAGGATATAATCCTCGCCGTCGAAATCCTTGACCTCTTTGCCCTCCGCGACCTGGGTGCCGACGCCGGTCTTGGTATAGAAACCGGGGATTCCCGCGCCGCCCGCCCGCATGCGCTCGGCGAGCGTGCCCTGCGGGCAAAATTCGACCTCGAGCTCGCCCGCCAGATATTGCCGCTCGAACTCCTTGTTCTCGCCGACGTAGGAGGAGATCATCTTCTTCACCTGGCGCGTGCGCAGCAATTTGCCGAGCCCCTCATTGTCGATGCCCGCATTGTTCGACGCGATGGTGAGATTCCTGACGCCCGAGGCCACGATGGCGTCGATCAGCCGCTCGGGGATGCCGCACAGGCCGAACCCGCCGGCGGCGATGGTCATGCCGTCCTTGAGCAGCCCGTCGAGCGCGACTTCGGCATCGGGGTAGATTTTCTGGGCCATTAGGTCTCCTGTCGAGTGCGTCGATAAGCCGTCGCGGCGCCGGTGAGTCAACCGGCCTACCTACATCCTAGAACGGCGGTGGAATCTTCCAATTCAGATCGACGGACGCATCGCTGGGGGACGCGTCGATAGTTACGTCCCAAAGCATTTCGCCCGGCTCGGTCTCGGTAATTGCGAGCGTCCACCGATGCGGCGCCGAATCCGGGTCATTTGTGACGATGAAGGTCTTTCGGAGAGGAAGTTCAGCAAGCGCCTTGCGCGCGCCGCCGGCGCAACGATCCTTATCCGTTTCGCTGATGCAAGCGATGCGGAACGGTAGCGACCAAGCAGATCGCGCGGTCCGCTGCGCCCACTCAAGCCAGAGCAAGGCCCGCTTTGCCCCGTCTAGGCTCGCGCCTGGATTCACGTGGGCGAACTGGCCATCGCACCCGCCGAGCCGAACCTGATATCCACTCACCGGCGATTGCGGTTCGGCGCCCTCGGGCCGGACCAGAGTTGAAACATAGTAGCTCTTGCGGACACAAAATCCGTCGCCGCTGTCGCGTCCGTGGCCGACGAACCGGACCGATGTTGGATCACCGCCCTGCGTGATTGGCACACTGAACCGATGCGAAACCGCGTCTGCGGCCAAATCGGGCGGCAACAAGTCGCTGGCCAACTCGTCCGTCGGTTTTGCCCAGCGGCCTTGGGGCTGAAAGCTTGACCAATCGATAGCCAAAGCGGCCAAAGCAATCAGTCCGAACACGGCTTCAGCTCTTCAGCTTCGCCAGCACGCCCTGCAGCTGCATCGCGTTGGACATGTCGCCCTCGACCTTCAGCTTGCCGGTCATGAACGCGGTCATCCCGTCGAGCTGACCCGCCGTCATCTGCTGCCAGTCTTCCCAGCTGACCTTGATCGTGGTGTCGGCCGCGCCGGCATCATCCTCGCGCACCTGCTGCGCCTGGCCGTCGAGCAGGACAGAGCCTTCGCCGCCAAAATCGAGCTTCACCGTCTTGCCGGGAATCCACGCACCTGATTCCTGCATCTTCGCCGCCAGTTCCTGCTTGGTCATTCAATTCTCCTCCGCTCGCCCTGAGCCTGTCGAAGGTGCTAGCCGCCCGTTGCAGGTCCATCAAGGCAGGCCTATCTGCCACGCCATGGGATATGAAGCCGACCTCAAGCTGTTCATCGACGGTAGCTGGCGTAGCGGCGAAGACCGCGACCGTTTCACCGTCGTCAATCCGGTCACGGGAAGCGGAATCGCCGAGCTGCCGCTGGCAAGCGAGGCCGACGTCGAGGAAGCGCTCGCCGCCGCCGACCGCGCGTGGCCGCTGTGGCGCGCGACCGAAGTCGAGAAGCGCGCCGCGATCCTCCACAAGGCGGCCGATCTACTGCGCGAGCGGGCCGAGGCGATCGGGCGCATCCTCACCCAGGAGCAGGGCAAGCCGCTGACCGAGGCGCGCCTCGAGGTGATCGGCTCGGCGGCGATGTTCGACTGGTACGCCGAGGAGATCAAGCGCGACTATGGCCGAACCCTCGTGCGGCCGCCGGGCCAGCGCTCGATCGTCATTCGCCAGCCGGTCGGGGTGGTCGCCACCTTCACCCCGTGGAACTTCCCCATATATCTGCTGGCCAAGAAGGTCGCCGCGGCGCTCGCCGCCGGCTGCGCGGTGATCAGCCGCCCGCCGCAGGAGACCCCCGGCTGCACCGGCGAATTGTTCCGCGCGCTGGGCGATGCCGGGATTCCGGCCGGGGTCGCGCAGCTACTCCACGGCAAGGCACGGATGGTCAGCGAGATGCTGATCGCCTCGCCGGTGGTGCGCAAGACCAGCTTCACCGGGTCGCTCCCGGTGGGAAAGCAATTGATGCAACAGGCGGCCGACAGCATGACCCGCATCACGCTCGAGCTGGGCGGACACGCGCCGGTGCTCATCTTCGACGATTGCGACCTCGACAAGACGCTCGACATGGTGGTGCCGCAGAAATTCCGCAACGCTGGCCAGGTGTGCGTGTCGCCGACTCGATTCTACGTCCAGGACGGAATCTACGAGGCCTTCCTGAAGGGCTTTGCCGAGCGCACCGCCAAGCTCAAGGTCGGCGACGGATTGGAGGCGGACACCAGGATGGGCCCGCTGGCCAATGCCCGGCGACCCGAAGCGATCGGCGCTTTGGTCGAGGACGCGCGGGCCAAGGGCGCGCGGGTGCTGGCCGGCGGCGAGCCGGGGAAAAGCGGTTTCTTCTTCCAGCCGACCCTACTTGCCGACGTGCCGACCAGCGCCGACATCATGAACGACGAGCCGTTCGGGCCCGTTGCGGTGAGCGCCAGGTTCAAGGATTTCGACGAAGCGATCGAACAGGCCAACCGCCTCCCCTTCGGCCTCGCCGCCTTCGCCTTCACCGAAAACGGCCGCCGCGCCAACCTGCTCGGCGACGCGATCGAGGCCGGCATGGTCGGCATCAACACCTTCGCCATTTCCGTCGCCGACGCCCCCTTCGGCGGGGTCAAGGACAGCGGCTTCGGCAGCGAAGGCGGCAAGGAGGGTCTGGAAACCTACCAGGTCGTTAAGGCGATCCACCAGGCGTAGCTCGCGAACAGCCTATGGCTAGTCGTCGCTTTCCTGGTTCCCAAAATACCACTTCCGGAAAGCCTGAATGGCGGAAAGCGCGACAAGCGCGCAAGCTGACACAAGCCACAAGCGGCCCCAGCCCGCGAATATGTCGTACTTTCCCGAAACACTGAATACCAATAGGACGCCAGCAAACGCGCCGCCTGCGAGTTGTCCGTAAGTCATCCTGTTAAGCATCAGGCGCCTCATCTCAGCGCTGGAGCGCGCGTGCCCTAG
>JALYPM010000145.1 GCA_030856365.1 Pseudomonadota bacterium | reverse complement strand
GCCTCAGGCTGACCGGGGCGATTTCAGAAGGAAGGAAGTTCCGCTTGGCGTGCGGCCTATCGCCACCTAATTGGCTAACGGCCAGCCCAGCAGCCGCTTGGTAATCTGCCATGCCATCAGGCGAATTGCAGTGCCAAAAGGGGAAAAGGCCAATACGTCAGATTGATCAGACTCAGTCGACCGATCACAGCAAGTAGTACTTTATAGTGTCACCGCTCGGTGCACTGGATACCCATCTGGCTACCCAACGATATAGAAGCAATCGCTCGTTAAGGCAGTTTGGAGTGCTACGGCAGCAATCAAAATTTGAGTCTGGTAGCCGTTTCCATCCGCATCGAAATAGATATTGCCCGTAGATGGATCGTAAACAATGCGATCATCGGCGTCCTGAGCCGAGGACCCAGTATGAAACGCGCTTTCAGGCAGTAGTCCTGCACCGTCGAGCCCCGCGAAGGCCGATTGTTCAAGGTGGATCATATCCTCGTTAACGTTAAAATCGATCAGTCGATCTATTCCCGCATCAAGGGCGTCACCGAAAAGAAAGATGTCCGCCCCGGTGCCGCCTTGAAGGAGGTCATTTCCTTCGCCGCCATCGAGAATGTCGTTGCCAGCGCCGGCAACAAGGATATCGTCGCCGCCGCCGCCGCTCAGCGAGTTGGTGCCGCTGTTGCCGGCAATACGCTGCGCCAGCTCGTTGCCTGATAGGCTGATCGACGCGCTGCCGAGGATGCCATCATGCGTCTGAAGTCTTTCGATACTAACCCCCGCTGCCAGCACGTAGTCGATGCTGGACAGAATCCGGTCGGCTCCTTCGCCAGCATTTTCCAAGACCACGTCAGCAGCATCATCAACGTAGTAATCATCGTTACCGATGCCGCCGCTCATCTGATCCGCCCCGGTGCCGCCTTGAAGGAGGTCATTTCCTTCGCCGCCATCGAGAATGTCGTTGCCAGCGCCGGCAACAAGGATATCGTCGCCGCCGCCGCCCTGGAGCTCGTCATTGCCTGTGGTACCATTGAGAACGTCATCCCCCTCTGTTCCCACTACCAAAACACCTTCCGCAATCGCGCCCGTCGCCACGCTCGCCACTGCCTCGGCAGTGCCATGGCCATCGCTGTAGCTCGCCACCACCGTGATCGCGGCGCCGACATCCGCCTCGGTCAGCGCATAGCTGGAGCCGGTCGCGCCATCGATCGCAACGCCGCCACGCAGCCACTGGTAAGTGATCGTGCCAAGACCATCCGCATCGACAAGGTTGTTCGACGCGCTCAGCGTCTCACCCTGGACCGCATCGCCGCTGATCGTCACGCTGCCCGAAGGCGCATCATTGACGGTCGAAACGGAGACGGTAGCAGTCGACGTTAGCGATGAGCTGCTACCATTGTCTGTCGCTGTGACGTTGATCGTTCTGCTGCTCGCAGCCGGAGCATCACTACTATCGTAGTAGGTTATCGCCTTCAGTACTGCCGTCCAGTTAGCGTCCGTCCCTCCGGTTTTGGTAAGCGTGAGCACACCGTTCGCGTATGACGCGGTAACTCCATATTGGGTCAGAACGGCCTGGGCCACTGACAGTGTCTCTGTTGTGGAAGCCCCCTGGATAGCCACGGTCACCACGTCAGCTCGGCCCCCATTGCCACCGCTGGTGGTCAGCGACGCGCTAGGCAATAAGGTGATGGCAGTCTGCTCAGTGAACGACCGCGATGCACCACTACCCGTGGTGGTCGCATCTAGGTCTAACGAACGAATTGCCATTTTCCCGAACCCTGTTTGTGTGTCATTGGGCCAGCGACACGATTGTCGGCGGCCTCACGCAACTCTGCCCAATTATCAGTCAGCAAGGTCCTACGGCGCCCGCGCATTGCCCCCGGGTGCTAGTCCCCACTCGCCTAATTTCCTCCGAAATGGATTTAATGTGATAAAACGACGGAAGATTTAAACAACATGGTAAATTTGGGTTAAACGCCGATTCACCTGCTAAGGTACGGCTCTGCGCAGCGTGGAAGTGGAAGTGGTAATTAGCTTCGACGGCAGCAGTCGTAGTTGCGAGCGGTAAGCCAGAACCGGGGAATCGCCACGTCGAAAGCCGAACCGTCCTCGTCGACCATCCTGTAGCTGCCCCTCATCGAGCCGCTGGGTGTATCGAGCGGGCAGCCGGAGACATAGTCGAAGCTGGCGCCGGAAGCGATCAGCGGCGTCTCGCCAACCACGCCTTCGCCGCGGACCTCGTGGACGGTGCCGTGGCCGTCCAATATGTGCCAGCTGCGGGACAGCAGCTGCACCGAGCGTGTCGAGACATTCTCGATCCGCACATGGTAGGACCAGAACCAGCGGCTGGAGGCAGGGTCCGACTGCTCGGCCAGATAGCTGACGGCGACCCTGACGGTGATGTCGCGGGTGGTCTCGACGTTGGGGAAGAACATGGCGAGCGTATCGGCGGTCACGCGGCCATTGCTAGGGCAGCAGGCGGAGCCGCACAATGCGCTAAGCGAGCCCCCCGGCGCGCCGTAGTCGCTCCACCAGCCGCGCGCGAGCGTCGAACAGCGGCTGCGAGCGGTCCGTCAGCACATCCCGCATCAGGAAATGGCCGGTGAGGTCCAGCCCCTGGGCGATGTCGCTCCAACCCGCCTGGCCGCCTTCGCGCATGAAGCGCGGTAGCGGCAGCAGTTGACCCGCATAGGGCTCGGCTTCCGCCGCGCTGACGGCGCGCCCGGACCGTGGACTGACCGCGACGAGGTCGTCGTTTGAGCCGGTGACGGCGCAGCTGTCGAGGTCCAGACCAAACCCCAGCTCCGCCAGCAGCAACAGCTCGAAACGGACGAGAATGGCACCCCAGCCGCTGGCCGATGGCGCAGCCTCGATCGCGGCGAGGAGCGCGTCGAGACCCTCATAGATGCGGGGATAGGGCTGGCTCTCGGGCAATGCCGTGGCCGTCAGTGCCGTCGCCCATTCGATCGCCGCAGCAGGCAGGGGTTCGGCCAGCAGCGGCCCACGGCTGTGGAGAAGCTCGACTTCCGCCTGCGGCAGCTGCGCGTCGGTTCGCGATCGGAGTCTCGCCTGGACCGCATTGCCGGCCATCAGCACCGGCCGCATTCGCCGCCCGCGGGCGCCGCGCACATAGGCAGCCTGAAGCCCCTGGCCTGGCGTTATCAGCCGGACGACCGCGCCATGCTCGCCGTGGTTCCGTACGCCGCAGACGATCGCCCTGGTATCGGCGTGCATCAGCCGGCCGGGTGGAAATAGTCGTAAAGCTGGCGCGCAATTGCCTTGCTGATACCCGGCGCCCGCTCGAGGTCGTCGAGCGCGGCGCCCTTCACCGCCCGGGCCGTGCCGAAATGCATCAACAGTGCCCGCTTGCGGTTCGGCCCGATGCCGGGGACGTCGTCGAGCGTCGAGACTGTCAGGCTCTTCGCTCGCTTGGCGCGGTGGGTGCCGATGGCAAAGCGGTGCGCTTCGTCGCGGAGACGCTGGAGATAGAAAAGCAAAGCCGAATTGGGCGGCAAGCTCAGCTCGCGGCCGCCGGGCATGTGGAAGGTCTCGCGGCCGGCGTTACGGTCCGGCCCCTTCGACACGGCGACCACCGGCACGTCGTGGACGCCGGCATTCTCCATTGTCTCACACACCGCCGACAGCTGGCCCTTGCCGCCGTCGATCATCAGCAGGTCGGGCCATTCCCCGCTCGAGCGGTCCGGGTCTTCCTTCTCCAGCCGCGCAAAGCGCCGCTCCAGCACC
>JALYPM010000107.1 GCA_030856365.1 Pseudomonadota bacterium | reverse complement strand
GCTTTGCGGATCGAAGCGGTGCACTTGATGCGTCTTGATATCGACGAACCACACGGCGCCATCAAACCACACGGGGCCTTCGCCAAGCTGAGCCTTCACATCCCAAACGCTGGTCGGTTCGCCGTTCATCTCACCTGTCCATCTTGCCTCGCCCGGTGCGGTCAACCTGCGGGACGTCGCTCAAGCTCCCTCAAGCTCCTACCGCGCGTCTCGCGTCCGGCCCAGCCAATCAATATTGCGGACAGCGCAGTTGGGATGACGAGCGCTAAAGCCGCGCCGCCAAGGGTCGGCAGAAAGCCGAGCAACGCGAAGCCCTGAACGGCCACCCCGCCGAACTTGCTCGCTCCCGCAACCAGCCCCGTGGCGCGTCCGCGGCTTCCAAGCGGATAATTTTCCGCCGCGTAGGGAAGCAGCACGGCGATAACCCCGTTGGTGCCGACGATCAGCATCGCGATCACCGTCACCAGTATCGGCGGCCATGATAACAGGTCGGCTGGAAGCAAGGTCCCGAGCAGCCCGATCAAGGTCAGCGCAATGGTCCCGACCAGCGTCCACTTGCTGCTCCAGCGGCTGTACAGAAGAGCGGCGACGGTGATCGTCGGCAACGCGATCAGGGCCGAGCTGGCGATGATCCCGCTAGCCAGAGCCGAGCTGTATCCGCGCTGCTGAAGCTCGCTCGGAAGCCACAGCAGCAGCCCGAAATTGACGAAGCTCCAGGCGAGCGCGGCAATCACCAGAGCGAACGTCAGACGGCCGTGCCGTTCTTCCGCAACCGGTGCATCGGCGGGCTCGGCGGCGCGCTGGCGGCGGACGATGCCGAAGCGATGCTCCATCGCCTTCAGCTCCTGCGTCCGGCCCAGTTCAGCCAGGAAACGCGGCGATTCGGGAATGAAGCGCGCCAGCGCCAGCAGCAGCAATCCCGTCGGAAAACCCTGCAGCCACAGCGCGCGCCAGCCATAGTCCGGCTCGAACTGGTGGGCAGCGGCGCTGGCCGCGAGATAGCCGCCGACCAGGCCGACTCCGCCGACCAGCACCAGCACCCAGCTCCGATGCTTCGGAGGCATGATTTCCGCCAGCAACGTATAGACAACCGGCAGCATTCCTCCAGCCGACGCGCCCATCAGGAAGCACATCAGCAGGTTGAGCGCGAAGCTCGGCATCGCTCCGCAGATCGAGGTGGAGACGAACAGGATCGTCGACAGCAGGATCGACACGCGCCGGCCGTACAAATCGGCGATCCAGCCCCACAGGAACGAGCCTACCGTCGTTCCGATCAACGCAACGAAGGGCAGCAGCGCCGCAACCGACCGCTCGATCCCATATTCGCTGGCAATTCCCGGCAGGACAAAGCCGAGCGTCGCGGGCTTCATCACATCGATGATCAGACCGAACACCAGCACCAGCAGCACCATCGCATGCCAGCGGGTCAGCGGAGTTGAGTCCGGCGCCTCATATTGGGTGCCCGCGTCAGCATCATGATAAGCGCGGCGGGGCGGCAAGGCGCCGTAGATTGCGGCCGGCACGCCAAGAAAGATCAGCGCCATGCCGATCAGCATCGGCGCATCGGCGGGCATGCCCGTCAGCCGATTTCCCATCGCATGGGCATGCGCCAGCATCGGCAGGTGCAGCAGCACGCCGGCGGCTATCGCCGCGCACGCACCCCAAAAGATCGGCGCTCTCGCACCGATAACAGACACCCGCTCCATGGCGGCGCTGCTTAGAGGCTGCAGCGCGCCGGGGGAACCGCCGCGTGCGCGATCCTGATGCCGGAAATGGCGATGCCGAGCCGCCCTGAGGTCGTCAGCACCAGCGGCGAAGTCACCTGCTTCATGTCGACGCCGCCGCGCGCAAAGCAGGCGAGCGGGGCCATCAACGTCCCCCACTCGCCCCGTGGCGTCGAGCGGAGCGCGACCTTTTCCTCGAGCGCATGCGCGCCATGATCGAGGAAATTCGCGCCTCCATCTGCGGGTCCAGCGGCACCCGGCTGCGCACCTGCGGCCAGGCATCGGGCTTGTGCACGAGCGCCGGAGCGATCGGCTGCAGCGGAGCAGCGATCGGTGCTGCGCATCCGCTCAGGGCGGCCATGGCGGCCATGGCGGCCATGGTGATCATTGCCGAGCGCTGCATCAGCCCACTTCTTGTCATGCTGTCGCTCCCCTACGTGGACAGTTGCTCCGCCCATTGTTGTGAACGTTATCAATAGCAGGCGATTTCCGGCACAGGACGAGCTTGCGCGGGCGGAAAAGGCTCTCGCCGATTGCAGCGGCACGGCGACTGGCGCTAACAGCGGCAAGTGACCACATCAGCATCTCCCGCGCGCGATATCGTTGCCTGCGACATAGGCGGCACCCACGCCCGCTTCGCCATCGCTTCCATCGCCTACGGCCGGGTTGCCGGCCTTGATCGTGAAATTACGCTCAAGACCGGGGAACACGCCAGTTTCCAGACCGCTTGGGAAGACTTCGGCCGTCAAGTGGGCAGCGACCTGCCGGACGAGCTGGCGATCGCCTTCGCCGGGCCGGTCGGCGGCGAGCTGTTGAAGCTGACCAACAATCCCTGGGTCATTCGCCCGGCGCTGATGAAGCAGAAGCTCGGCGTGGAGCGCTTCACCATCGTCAACGACTTCGGCGCGGTCGCTCACGCGGTCGCGATGCTCCCCGATGACGCCTTTGATCATGTCTGCGGGCCCGAGACGCCGCTGCCCGACGCCGGCGTCACCACCATCATGGGACCGGGAACCGGGCTCGGCGTTGCCGCTCTGCTTCGCCTTGGGCGCGGTCAATATCATGTCATCGAGACCGAAGGCGGCCACGTCGACTTCGCGCCGCTCGACAGCCTCGAGGACGGGATCCTGCTCGAGCTTCGCAAAAGCTTCCGGCGGGTCTCGGTGGAGCGAATGATCTCCGGCCGCGGGTTGTTCAACATCTACGAGGCGCTCGGCGCGATCGAGAACCGGCCGCTGACCATCCGCGATGACAAGGAATTGTGGCAGGCGGCCATGAATGGCAGCGACAGCCTCGCGGCCGCCGCGCTCGACCGCCTGTGCCTGACAATGGGCGCGGTCGCCGGCGACATGGCGCTGGCGCAAGGCGCAAATTCGGTGGTAATCGGCGGCGGCCTTGGGCTGCGGCTTGCCGATCACCTACCGCGCTCGGGCTTCCGAGACCGCTTTATCTCCAAGGGCCGCTTCGAGCGACGGATGGATGACATGCCGGTCAAGCTCATCACCTATCCGCAGCCTGGCCTGTTCGGTGCCGCCGCCGCTTTCGCGCAGGAGCACAAGTGACCATCGACGAGATCATGCGGGCGGCGCCGTTGATCCCGGTGCTAGTGCTGGGCGACCGCCTCGACCCGGCCGCGCTTGCGGAGACGCTGGTGGAAGCCGGGCTCCCAGTCATCGAGGTGACGTTGCGGACGCCCGGCGCCCTCGACGCGATCCGCGCCATGGCCAAGGTCCCCGGCGCGATCGTCGGCGCAGGCACGGTGCTGGACGAAGCGCAGCTTGGCGAAGCCGTGGAAGCGGGCAGCCAGTTCATCGTCTCTCCCGGCCTGACCGAACGGCTCGCCGTGGCCGCGCATGGTTTGAAGGTCGCCTTCCTGCCGGGGGTTTCCAGCGCGGGCGACATCATGCGCGGGCTCGACCTCGGCCTCACCCGCTTCAAATTTTTCCCTGCCGAAGCCAGCGGCAGCATCGCTGCGCTAAAGGCTTTGTCAGCGCCATTCGCCGACGCGCGCTTCTGCCCGACCGGCGGGATCACCGCTCAGTCGGCGCCGGGCTGGCTTGCCCTCCCCCCCGTGCTGTGCGTCGGCGGAACCTGGATCGCGCGGCCGGATGACACTAACCTTGGCGAGGTGGCGCGACGCGCGCGTGAGGGCGCCGCTCTCGCCGCCAGTTGAGATTCTTCCGCCTCCCGACTAGGCGCTGCCGCCAGTGACCCGATCCCTCGTCCTGTCCGCCGCCGCCGCCCTTCTTGCTTCATGTTCGCCCGGGGCACCGGAAATTGACGTCAGCGGCGGCTGGGCCCGTGCGACGGTTGCCGGCCAGTCCACCGGCGCGGCCTATCTGACCATCCACAATGCAGGCGCGGCTGACGACCGTTTGCTCTCCGCCAGCACAACGGTGGCGCCAGAGACCAGCCTTCACACCTCGACCAACGAAAATGGCGTAGCGCGCATGCGCCCCCTGGCGGACGGCCTCCCGATTCCTGCCGGCGAGACGGTAAAACTCGAGCCCGGAGGTCATCATCTGATGCTGACGGGACTTCGCCAGCCACTTGCTGCCGGCCAGTCGATTGAACTCAGCCTGCGCTTCGAACGATCGGGCGAGCGCAAGCTGCCGCTCCGCATTGCCGAAGGGGCGGCGGGCGGCTTGGAACGGATGGACCATTGAGAACGGTGCGGGTCCTGCTGTGGGTGCTGGTTGCGCTCGCACTGGTCGGTGCCGGCCTGCTCCTGCTCCGTCAGCGTCAGGCGGGCACAACGCCCGCAGCTACGGCGACGACCAAGGTCGATTTCGGCGGGCCGTTCACGCTCACCGCGGCGGACGGGCAGCCTTTCCCGAGCAGCCGCCTCGCCGGCAAGCCGCACGCGATTTTCTTCGGCTTCACCCATTGCCCCGACGTCTGCCCGACGACCCTGGCGCGGATGGTGCGCCTCCGCCAGCAGCTCGGCCGCGACTTCGAGATCGTCTTCGTCACCGTCGATCCGGAGCGGGACGGACCTGCGGAGGTCGGTAAATATGCCGAGCTGTTCAACGCGCCGGTCACCGGCCTGACCGGTTCCCCCGCGCAAATCGATCAGGTGAAGAAGCAGTACGGCATCTTCTCGCAGAAGGTGCCGGACGAAAGCGGCGGCTACACCGTCGATCACACGTCGACGGTGCTACTGTTCGACGGCGGCGGAGAGTTCGTGTCGACGATCTCGCCGGAGGAGGCGGACACGGTTGCGCTCGACAAGCTGAAGCGGATCACTGCCTGAACGGAACCGGCGCTGCCCAGCGGCTTTGGGAGCAGATGAGCAGTTCCGGCTATCGCCCAGATCCCAAGATCCTCGAGCTCGGTCCCGAATATTACGATCCGGTCGCGGCGGCGGACTTTCCGCAGTGCATTCCCCGCTTCCTCAACCGCCGGGCGGCAGAGCGCGTTGGCTTGGGCGATCTCGAGGAAGAGACGTGGGCGGGCCATTTCTGCCGCTTCGATCCGCTTCCCGGCAATTTGCCGCAACCGCTCGCCCTTCGCTACCACGGCCACCAGTTCCGCGTGTACAATCCCGACATCGGCGACGGCCGCGGCTTCCTCTTCGCCCAGCTCCGCGACGACCGCGACCGGTTGCTCGATTTCGGCACCAAGGGCTCTGGCCGGACGCCCTACAGCCGCACCGCCGACGGGCGGCTGACGCTGAAAGGCGGGGTTCGCGAAATCCTCGCCACCGAAATGCTGGAAGCCCTCGGCGTCAACACGTCGCGCACCTTTGCGCTGTTCGAGACCGGCGAGGAGCTGGTGCGCGGCGACGAGCCCTCGCCCACCCGCTCCGCCGTGCTGACCCGCCTCAGCCACGGCCATATCCGCATCGGCACTTTTCAGCGGCTCGCGTTACTCGGCGAGGAGGCGAACATCGCCAGGCTCGTCCGCTATTGCCTCGACCATCTCTACGGCGAGCAGCCGGCCGCGGACGACAGCGAAAATGCGCTCAAACTGTTCGATCTGGTCGCCGCCGCCACCGCGCGCCTCGCCGCCAGCTACATGGCCGCGGGCTTCGTCCACGGCGTTCTCAACAGCGACAATATCAACGTGACGGGCGAGAGCTTCGATTATGGGCCATGGCGCTTCACCCCTCACTGGGAGCCAGATTTCATCGCTGCATACTTCGACCATTATGGCCTCTATTCCTTTGCCAGGCAGGGCGAGGCGGTCCACTGGGACCTCGCCCAGCTTGCCGGCGCATTGACGCTGGTCGTCGAGGCTCCGCCGCTCGCGGAAATCCTGCAAGGCTGGGGCGACCGGTTCGAGAAGGAGCTGATGTCGGCGCTGCTTCGGCGGCTCGGCGTCGT
>JALYPM010000079.1 GCA_030856365.1 Pseudomonadota bacterium | reverse complement strand
TCTGCGCCATCGCAGGAGCGGTCGTTGCGGCTGCCATTGCGGCAGCGATCATGATCTTACGCATTGTTGTCTCCATCTTCTGAGTGAATTGCGAGCGTCTGTGCCCGCACACCTTCAGCAAGGGTGTATCGGCGAAACGTGCAAAGGCCGGAAAAGTCAGTGAACGGACGTTCATCTACGGCGGGTGGAGCCCAGCGTGGGGCAGGTCGCCGTCTGTTAATCAATGGGTTAACAAGTGCTCCGCTCGACCCAATCGCCATAGTCGGCAAGCAGCCTTTCCACGGGCAAAACGGTAATCGCAGGAACAACATGGCTGTGGAGTTCGGCTACCCTGGCGATCAGAGCGTCGACGCGCGCGGCACTGGTCTTTAAGATCGCCGGGGCTTCGTCGGCCGTCCGCACGGTGCCTTCCCAGCGATAGATGGACCGGCACGGGCCGAAGATGTTGATGCACGCCGCCAAGCGCTCCTCGACCGCAATGCGGCCGATTCGCTCCGCCTCCTCCGCATTGGCGAAGTTGCAATAGACCGAGACGACGCTCACGTGCGCTGCCCGGCCAGATGCGCGCCCCACACCGTCGCCACAACGAGCAGCGCGCCGATCGCCTGGTGGAGGACTCCGAGCCAGGCGGCGACGCCGGTGAGAACGGTGAGGATGCCGACGACGATCTGGGTTCCGAACGCCGAATGAATGGCAACGCTAGCAGGCCGTCCACCGGGAAGCGATCGAACCCGGCGGGCGAAGACGACCAGCGCAACCACGACTGCCCATGCCCACCATCGGTGGAGGAAGTGGATTAGGTAGGGATCGTGAGTGAGAGCGAATCCTGCACCTCGCGACCAGTCGATGCCCTCGGGTACGAAACGCCCGTGCATGTCCGGCCAGCTGTTGGCGACCGCCCCCGCGTCGAGCCCGGCGACCCAGGCCCCTAGAAGCAACTGAATGATTAGGACGACGAGCACGGCGGCCGAAACCTCCGTTAGCCGCGCCGGCCGGTCTTCGCAGGTGAGCGCAAGCTTCCGCAGATCGAGCGCGACCCAGATCAGCGCGCCCATAATTGCCAGCGCGAGAAGCAGGTGGGCCGAAAGTCGGAAATGGCTGACATCGGTGCGGTCGACCAGGCCGGACATCACCATATACCAGCCCAGGACCCCCTGCATTCCGCCGAGGATGAGCAGGCCGACGAGCTTCCAGCCATAGCCCCGCGGGATCGCTCGCTTCACCGCGAACCAGGCGAACGGGAGCGCGAAGGCGAGCCCGATCAGCCGGCCAAGCAGCCGGTGCAGCCATTCCCAGAAGAAAATCCACTGGAATGCGGTGAGGTCCATGCCCGCGGGGCCATTGATCTCGCGGTACTCTGGGGTCTGCTTGTAGAGGTCGAACGCGCGCTGCCAGTCTGCATCGGTCAGCGGGGGGATGGCGCCGGTAATCGGCTTCCACTCGGTAATCGAAAGGCCGCTTTCGGTGAGCCGCGTAATTCCGCCGACAACCACCATCACGAAGACCAGCCCGGTGACGAACAACAGCCAGTTGGCAATGGCGGTTGGCCGCGCGCGCTCGTCGCCGGCCGGGGCTGCTGCGCTGTTGCGGGAGAGTGCGGTGTCCATCGCGGCAGCGCCTATGCGCCCGGCGGGAAGATGCAACAAGTCCGCGAAAAATTCGTTATGTGATATTGTATCTTTCTCCTCGGATGATATATCCACCCCATGTCGCTGCTTCTATCCAAGACCAAATTCCTCGATCGATACGCGATCGGCCTGTCCGGGCTTTGCCTCGTGCATTGCCTGGCGACGTCGGTTGCGCTGGCGATGCTTGCTTCAGTCGGCGGGCTGCTTGGGGCGCACTGGATTCACGAGCTCGGCCTGAGCCTTGCGATGATGCTTGGCGCCATCGCGCTCGGGCGCGGCATTTTCCTGCACGGTTTCATGATGCCGAGCGCTGTCGGCGCTCTTGGCCTCGGAGTGATGGCCGGCGCCTTGCGCATGCCGCATAACGGCAGCGAAGCGCTTTATACGATGCTCGGCGTCGGCGTTCTCGCGCTCGGGCACGAACTCAACCGCATCGCCGCCGACTGAGCTGGCCCAGCCGCCCAAGCTTGCGGCGGTGGCCCGCGAGGCCTATCTTCCGCCTGCAATGACCGCGCACGAACATCACTTGCACGAAGGCGAAGCGCTGACGGAAGCGGCGAGGGAACGGCTGACCAGCCGCGGCGAGCAATGGACCGGCATGCGTGGCTCGGTGTTCGAGGCGCTCGCCAAGTTCGACCGGCCGGCCAGCGCCTATGACATCGCCGAAGCGGTCTCCGCGTCGCAGGGACGCCGAGTTGCCGCCAACAGCGTCTATCGGATCCTCGACCTGTTCGTTTCCTCGAACCTCGCCCGGCGGGTCGAAAGCGCCAACGCCTATGTCGCCAACCAGCATCCGGACTGCCTTCACGACTGCATTTTTCTGATCTGCGACACTTGCGGGCAGGCGGTTCACATCGACGACGACAAGGTTACCGGGAATGTTCGCAAGGCAGCGGAGACCGCCGGCTTCACCGCCCAGCGGCCGGTGATCGAGGTCCGCGGCACTTGCGGGGACTGCGGCGTCGCCGGAAGCTGAGCGTTTGGTGAGCAATCGCTGAAATCGTACCGGAGCGCCCAATACGGCCTTCAGGCCTAGATGACATCGCTGTGGGTAAGGGATAAGCCGCACCCATGTCAGACCGGCCGCAAACGCCTTTGCTCGATACTGTCGCCTTTCCCCGCGATATTCGCGCGCTCGCAAAGTCGCAGCTGCCTCAGCTGGCGGACGAGCTGCGGCAGGAAATGATCTCCGCCGTCTCGGTGACCGGCGGGCATCTCGGCGCCGGCCTTGGAGTCGTCGAGCTGACAGTCGCCCTCCATCATGTGTTCGACACCCCCGACGACAAACTGATCTGGGACGTCGGTCATCAGGCCTATCCGCACAAGATCGTCACCGGCCGCCGCGACCGCATCCGCACGCTCCGCCAGGGCGGCGGCCTCAGCGGCTTCACCAAGCGCAGCGAGAGCGAGTATGACCCGTTCGGGGCAGCGCACAGCTCGACCTCCATCTCCGCGGCGCTGGGTTTTGCAATCGGCAACAAGCTGTCCGGCTCTCCCGGCAAGGCGATCGCAGTGATCGGCGACGGGGCGATGACCGCCGGCATGGCCTATGAGGCGATGAACAACGCCGAAGCCGCCGGCAATCGCCTGATCGTCATCCTCAACGACAACGACATGTCGATCGCACCGCCGGTCGGCTCCCTGCGCAATTCGCTCGCCCGCCTTGTCAGCTCGGGGAAATATCTGACGCCGCGCAAGCTTGCGCAGAAGCTTGCCCGGGCGATGCCGGGCCCGCTCCATCGGACCGCCCGGCGGATGGAGGAATATGCACGCGGCCTGGTGACCGGCGGCACTTTGTTCGAGGAGCTGGGCTTCTATTACGTCGGCCCGGTCGACGGGCATGACGTCGAGGCGCTGGTCGAAATCCTCGAGAATGTCCGCGATGCCGACGAAGGCCCGATGCTGGTCCATGTCGTCACCCAGAAGGGCAAGGGCTACGCGCCCGCGGAGAGCTCCGCCGACAAATATCACGGCGTGGTCAAGTTCGACGTCATCTCCGGCAAGCAGGACAAGGGCCCCGGGGGCGGACCGCCTTCCTATCAGAACGTGTTCGGAGAGACGCTGGCCAGGCTGGCGGAAACGGACCCCAGGATTTGCGCGATCACCGCTGCGATGCCGTCGGGGACCGGCGTCGACAAGTTCGCGCATGCTCACCCGGATCGCGCCTTCGACGTCGGCATTGCCGAGCAGCATGGAGTGACCTTTGCGGCGGGGCTCGCCGCGCAAGGGATGCGGCCCTTCGTCGCCATCTACTCCACCTTCCTCCAGCGCGCCTACGACCAGGTGGTCCACGATGTCGCGATCCAGAATTTGCCGGTGCGCTTCGCGATGGATCGCGCGGGCCTCGTCGGCGCCGACGGCGCCACCCACGCCGGCAGCTTCGACCTCGCTTACCTCTGCACGCTGCCCAATTTCGTGGTCATGGCCGCGGCCGACGAAGCCGAGCTTTGCCACATGGTCCACACCATGGCGCTGCACGACAGCGGCCCGATCGCGGTTCGCTATCCCCGCGGCGAGGGCAGGGGCCTGCCGCTGCCGG
>JALYPM010000077.1 GCA_030856365.1 Pseudomonadota bacterium | reverse complement strand
TTGGCGAACTGACCCGCGAGGCGGGCGCCGTTACGTCCGAGATCAAGACCGGCGTCGCGCGCAGCCGCGCCGCGCAATCGGGCTTTGCGCAAATCAGCGACACGGTTCGTGAAGTCAGCGAGATCGTCGGCATGTCGACCGCCAGACCGAGGGCATCGCCCATTCGACCAGCATGATCCAGACCAGCGTCGACCGGGTGAAGGCCGGCCTTACCGACTTTGCCGGCGATGCGCGCGAGAATGGCAGCGAATTGCTATCGGCGCAGAAAAGGCTGGCCCATCTCGAACAGATGTCCAACACGATGCTCGACACACTCGCCAATTCCGGCGCCGAGATCGACGACACGCCGTTCATCCTCAAGGCGCAGGAAGCCTGCCGCCAGATCCAGGTCGCGATCGAGAATGCGATCGATGCCGGCGAATTCGTCATCGACGATGTGTTCGACCGCGACTATCAGCCGATCGAGGGCAGCAATCCGGTTCAGTATGACGTGCGCTTCTGCCTTTATGCCGACCAATTTGTCCGACCGATCCTCGACCGTACCAAAAGGTCGGACAACCGGATCATCGGATCGGCCATCGGCGACATGAACGGCTATCTGCCGACGCACCTGTCCGAACGCAGCCGGCCGCCCGGAGCGGATCCGGTGTGGAACGACGAGCATTGCCGCAACAAAAGGATCCTGATCGACGACACGACGCGCAATGCGCTCCTGTCGGACAAGCCGGCGACGCTTGCCACCTACCGGATGGAGCTTGGCGACCGCTACATTCCGGTGAAAAACGTGTTCGTGCCGCTGTGGATCAAGGGCCGCCGCTGGGGCAATTTCGAGCTTGCCTACCGCGACGACTGAGCGGGCTCTTTGTGGCGCGACAAAGGAATAGCCCCTGCTTCGGCAGGGGCTTTTTTGTGTGCCTAGAAGCGGTTGCGGGCTTCGGCGCGAGCTTCGAGCAGATCGAACAGGCCGCGATGCTGGAGCAGTAGCTGCTCGACACCGAAGCCGAGTGCACGCTCGCTGGACGAGGTGTCGCAGCAGGTCTCGATCGCCCTGATGATCGAAGCTTCGTCGGGAAGGGCGGGGGGCGGGCAGTTGATGCCGGCACGGCTGGCAGCGCAGTCGAGCATTCGGCGCACCGGCCACCAGTCCGCGATCAGTGCAGTCGCGGCTCCGAGCGCGCAGCCACTCCGCTCGGAGCGGGCGAGGGTTTCCATCGCGTGGCGCTGGGCCAGCAGCGTGGCTTCGGTTTCCGCGGCACCGGGAGTACTTGGAACTGGTCCGACGGCAGATGTCAGCCGGACCAGGAATAGCCGTTCGCGTTCGAAGGCGTTGGCGGCGTTGGCGAGCCAGTCGCGCGCCGGGCCCGCGGGCGCCATGCTCGCGGCGAGCTCGACCAGTGCGGGCGGACGGCCGTGAAGGTTGCAGAGGAGATGGACGGCGTCGGCCATATCGCGGCCGAAATCCGCGGTAGCGGAGTCGATCAGAGCGGCGAGGTAAGCATGGCGAGCGCAGCCATCCGCGGCCACCCGCGCCAGCTGGGTTTCAGCAACGCTGACCGCCGAGCGGGCGACGATCCGATTGCTCGCCATTCTCCTGATTCTCCCGTCCTGATGTGCCAGGCTTCGACTTTGGAACCGGGACACTAACCCAAGGGCGTAAAGACGAGGTTTATGCCGCCTTAGGCTTTCGGTGATGGAGATTAAGGGCGGTCCTCACGCAGCCAGCTGCAGTTCCTGCTGTTCCTCCACCGTTTGGCGCGTGTCAGATGGCGCGGCGACAGTGGCGTGAGCGGCGATCGGGCGGCGCGGCGCGGGGAAGAGCAGGCGGGCGGCAAGGACGATCAGCCCAAGGCCGAGATAGGCGCCGGCCGCCGCTGCCGGATTCCAGAAGATGGCGCCGGCAAAAGCGATGCGCAGTAGGAGCGGCGGAATACCGATGTCCTCGCCCAGGCCCTCGCAGACGCCGAGCACGGTATGGCTGCGCAACGGCAGCGCCGGCTCGAACTGCGGGGTCTGCGGCGTCTGGTCGGTAGCGAGCTGCGCGTCTTGCATCGTCTAGTCCCTTGTTG
>JALYPM010000103.1 GCA_030856365.1 Pseudomonadota bacterium | reverse complement strand
GCATCGGCAAATCGACCTTGCTGCTCCAGGTCGCCGCACGGCTCGCGGCGGCGGGTTCGGGCGTGATCTATGTGTCCGGTGAGGAATCGGCCGAGCAGGTGCGGCTTCGCGCAGTGCGGCTGGGGCTTGGCGATGCGCCGGTGCGGCTGGCGGCGGCAACGTCGGTAAGAGACATTCTGACAACGGTGGGCGCCAATGAACATGGGGGCAAGCCGCCGGCGCTGCTGGTCATCGATTCTATCCAGACCATGCACAGCGACCTGATCGAAGGCGCGCCGGGCACCGTCAGCCAGGTGCGCGCCTCGGCGCAGGAGCTGGTGCGCTTCGCCAAGGAGCATGGCACCGCGGTGGTCCTGGTCGGCCATGTCACCAAGGACGGCAGCATCGCCGGGCCGCGTGTGCTCGAGCATATGGTCGACACAGTGCTCAGCTTCGAAGGCGAGCGCAGCCACCAGTATCGCATCCTCCGCGCGATCAAGAACCGATTTGGCGGCACCGACGAAATCGGCGTGTTCGCGATGGAAGGCGCGGGGCTGGCGGAAGTGCCGAACCCGTCGGCATTGTTCCTGACCCAGCGGGGCGAGCCAGTCAGCGGCACCAGCGTCTTTCCCGCGCTGGAGGGCAGCCGGCCGGTGCTGGTCGAAATCCAAGCGCTGACAGTGCGGCTGGCGAGCGGTGCGACCCCCAGGCGGGCAGCCGTCGGCTGGGACAGCGGGCGGCTGGCGATGATTCTCGCCGTGCTGGAGGCGCGCTGCGGAATGAGCTTCGCCACGGCGGAGGTCTATCTTAACGTCGCCGGCGGCTACCGCCTGAGCGACCCCGCGGCCGATCTGGCCGTCGCGGCGGCTTTGGTCTCGGCGATGTCGGAGCGGCCGGTGCCCGGCGATTGCGTCATCCTCGGCGAAGTCGCGCTGTCGGGCGAGGTGCGCCCGGTCGCGCATGCTGCGCTCCGGCTCAAGGAATCGGCAAAGCTGGGATTCGAGAAGGCGTGGGTGCCCGGAGACGTGAAGGGCAGCGAAGGCATCACGCTCGCCCGCTTCCCCAACCTGCGATCGCTGGTCGACCAGATCCTCGGCCGCTAGGGCTGGCGGACGAAGCACAGGGGCGCTAGCCGACAGCCATGAGCGCGCTCGACGTTTTCGTCATCCTGTTGCTGGGCGGCGGGGCCGTGATCGGCTTCGTGCGGGGGTTCGTGCACGAGCTGATGTCGCTGTTCGCCTGGGTGGTGGCGATCGCCATGCTCAAGCTGTTCCACGCGCAGCTGCAGTCAGGCATGTCGAGCTTCGTCGGGACCGAGGCCGCTGCGGCCGTACTTGCCTTCGCCTTGCTGTTCGTGCCCAGCTTCCTGCTGGTGAAGCTACTTGCGAGGTCGTTCGGCCGCAGAACGCGCCGCTCGGTGCTTGGGCCGATCGACCGGGTTCTGGGCGGCGGGTTCGGGGCGCTCAAGGGACTGCTCGGCGCCACGCTCTTCTTTCTGCTTGCCAATCTCGCGACCGATCTCGTCTACGGCCCGGAAGCCGATCGGCCGGCGTGGATGGTCAGCTCGCGCACGTTCCCGCTGCTCAACGCCAGCGGCCGCGCGATCATCGACTGGGTCGAGACGCGCCGGACCCTGGGTGCCGCCGAATGATCCGCCTCCACGACACGATGGCGCGCGAGAAGCGCCTGTTCGAGCCCGCCGATCCCAAGCGCATCACAATGTATGTGTGCGGACCCACGGTTTATGGCCGCGCCCATATCGGAAATGCGCGGCCGGCGGTGGTGTTCGACACGCTCGCGCGGCTGCTGCGGCACGAATATGGCGAAGGCAGCGTCGTTCATGCGGCCAACATCACCGATATCGAGGACAAGATCATGGCCGCAGCGGCGGCGGAGAATGTCCCAATCGAGACGATCACCGAGCGCTATGGGCGATTTTACTTCGACGATCTCGCAGCGCTGGGCGTGCCGCGCCCGGACATCGTCCCGCTGGCGACGCAGACCATCCCGCAGATGATCGGGATGATCGCGCGGCTGATCGAGGCGGGCCACGCTTATGCGGCCGAGGGCCATGTGCTGTTCGACGTTCCAAGCTGGCCCGATTACGGGCGGCTTTCGCGGCGCCCGATGGACGAAATGATCGCCGGCGCGCGGGTCGATGTCGCGCCGTACAAGCGCTCGCCCGCCGACTTCGTGCTGTGGAAGCCGAGCAGCGACGAACAGCCCGGCTGGGACAGCCCGTGGGGCAGGGGGCGCCCCGGCTGGCACATCGAATGCTCGGCGATGATCGAAGCTCATTTGGGCGAAACCATCGACATCCACGGCGGCGGGCTCGACCTCGAATTCCCGCACCATGAAAATGAGGTGGCGCAGTCGAGCTGCAGCCACGGCGGGGCGCCGCTCGCGCGCTACTGGCTGCACAACGGCATGCTGTCGATGGCGTCGGCAAAGATGTCGAAGAGCATCGGCAATGTGGTCAGGATCAACGAACTGCTCGAGCAGGGGCACAAGGGCGAGACGCTCCGGCTGGCCTTGCTGTCGGCGAATTACCGCCAGCCGTTGGCTTGGACGGAAGCGCTGGTTGAACAGTCGAAGGCGACATTGGACCGGCTGTATCGAGCGGCCGGCGATGTGGTCACGGGCGAGCCGGACCCGGGCGTGGTCGAGGCGCTGAGCGACGATCTCAATACGCCGCTGGCGATGTCGCGGTTGATCGCGCTCGACGATCCGGCGGTGCTTCGAGCAAGCGCCGGCTTGCTCGGAATCCTGCAAAGCAGCGCCGATAGCTGGTTCAAGGGCGAGGGGGATGACAGCCAGATCGAGCGCCGCATCGCCGAGCGCGCGGCCGCCAAGCAGAACCGCGACTTCGCCGCCGCCGACCGCATCCGCGACGAATTAAAAGCCGAGGGCATATTGCTCGAGGACGGACCCAGCGGGACGATCTGGAGGCGCGAGTGAACGCGCCGCTCTACACCATCGGAATTCTGCGGCTGGCGGCCGCGCTGCCGGAGCCATCGCCACTCTTTCGCGTGGACGGGGAGGCCGAGCTGCGCTCGCCGACCTGCGGGAGTTTTATTCGCACGGAGGTTCAGCTCGGCCCGGACGGGACGGTGGCCGCGCTCTCGCAACAGGTGCAGGCCTGCGCGTTCGGACAAGCCTCCGCGGCGCTGGTAGCGGCCGGGGCCACCGACCAAACCCGCGACCAGATTGCCTCTGCAAGGGGTGACCTTGCGGGCTGGCTCTCCGGAAGCCGTGCTGATCCGGGCGATTGGCCCGGCCTTGAAACGCTTGCGCCTGCTCGCTCCCGAACCGGGCGTCACGGCGCGATCCTGCTGCCGTTTCGAGTCCTGCTAGCTGCCATCGACGGCGCACGGTGACAGGCGAGACCGAAGCCGTCGCCGGTAACGTGCTGCTCAGTGGCGCGATCATGCTCGGCGCGGCGCTCGTTTTCGTGACCCTGTTCCGGCGCCTCGGGCTTGGCGCCACACTCGGCTATATCGTCGGGGGCGCGATCATCGGGCCTTATGCGCTCGGCCTGGTCGGCGACGCCGAAGCCATCATGCAGGTGTCGGAAATCGGCATCGCTTTCCTGCTCTTCCTGGTCGGGCTGGAACTTAACCCGGGCCGGCTGTGGCGCCTGCGGCGCGACATTTTCGGGCTCGGCTTTACCCAAGTGTTGGTGTGCGGGCTGGCATTGACGGCGCTGGTGCACTTCGCGCTCGGTTTCAGCATCGAGGCCAGCCTGGCGATCGGGCTGCCGCTCGGCCTTTCCTCGACCGCGCAGGTCCTGCCGATGCTTCGCTCTTCCGGCCAGCTTGGCTCGCCGAAGGGGGAGCGGGCCTTTTCGGTGCTGCTGTTCCAGGACCTGTCGATCGTGCCGCTGATTACGATCATCGCGGCCATGTCCCGCGCTCCAGCAGACCCGTCGGCACCACCCGGCTGGCTGCTTGGGCTCTACACGGTCGGCGCGGTCGTCGGGCTGGTGCTCGCCGGGCGCTTCATCCTCAATCCTTTGTTCCGGCTCGTGGGGCGCTTGGGCGAGCGAGAGTTGTTCGTCGTGGCTGGCCTGTTCGCGGTCATCGCCAGCGCGGCACTGATGCACGAGCTTCACCTGTCGACCGCACTCGGTGCCTTCGTTGCCGGTGTTGTTCTCGCCGAATCGCCCTATCGTCACGAACTGGAGAGTGACGTCGAGCCGTTCCGTTCGATCTTGCTGGGCATGTTCTTCCTCTCGGTCGGCATGTTACTCGACCTCGGCGTCATAGCTGCTGACCCGATGCGAGTGATTGGACTGGCGGCCGCGCTGATCGCGATCAAGGCGACCTCCATCGGCGTCGTCGCTAAAATGTTCGGCCTGGATGTGAAGCGAGCGATCTGGCTGGGGCTGCTGCTCAGCCAGGCCGGCGAATTCGGATTCGTCCTGTTTGGCCAGGCGGTGGATGCGCAGCTGCTGCGGCCGGAGACGGCATCCCTGTTCACTGCGGTCGTGACTGTGTCGATGATCTCGACGCCTTTCCTGATGCGCGGCATCGACAGGATCCTCAGGCGCATCCCCCAAGGGACGTCGGATCTCGACGGGCCGGACGCGTCGCCGGAGACGAACGCGGTCGTCGTCGGCTACGGCCGGTTCGGCCAGACCGTTGCCCAGATGCTGATGGCTAAGCGCATTCCGGTCACCATCGTCGATGCAAACGCCGAACAAATCGAACTCGCCCAGGCATTCGGCACCAAGGTCTATTACGGCGACGGCACCCGAATCGACCTCCTCCGCACGGCGGGCGCCGACACTGCGGAGGCGATCCTCTTCTGCCAGGATCCCGAAGCCCTCCCTCGCGACAATCTGGCGGCCGTGCTCGAGTCCTTCCCGCAGGCGAAAGTGCTCGTCCGGGCGTTCGATCGCCGGCAGGTGATGGATTTCGACGGGCTCGATGTCGCTCTCATCCAGCGCGAGCTGTTCGAAAGTGCGGTGGTGATGGGGCGCCACGCGCTTTTGAACCTGGGCATTCCCCGCCTCGAAGTGGAGCGTGTCGAAACCCAGTATCGGAGCCGCGACAACGAGCGGCTCGAGCGTCAGAGCGCGACTGGCGACATTCGCGCCGCGATGGACCGGATGTTCGGAGTGGACCGCCCGCTCCCGGACGAGCCCACGCGGGATCCCGCCTAGGCTGTCGCCAGAAAAGCTTCGACGTCTGGCGCGTCGACGTCGGGAGCGACGAACGCCTGACCGATGCCGCGCGTTAGGATCAGCGTCAGCTTGCCGGACAAGGCTTTCTTGTCTTGGCACATCAGTGCGACCAATTCCGAAGCGCTTGCCGAAATACCGACATCGCCGAGCCGTTGCGGGAGGCCTGCGTCGCCCAGATGGGTTGATACGCGTTGATAGTCCGCCGCCGGGCAAAGGCCTTTTGCCGCGGAGTAGCCATAGGCCAGCGCCATTCCGACCGCGACCGCCTCGCCATGAAGCACACGCCCGAACCCGGACAGCGCCTCGATGGCGTGGCCAAAGCTGTGGCCGAGGTTGAGGAGGGCGCGGCGGCCATTGAGGTCATGAAGGTCCTCAGCCACGAAACGTGCCTTGGACTTGAGGCAATATTCGGTCGCGTACAGGCGGGCGGCAGCTTCACCCGCCAGAAGAGGCGTTCCGTTCTGCTCGCACCAGCCGAAGAAGGCGGGGTCTTCAATCAGCCCGTATTTGAGCACTTCGGCATATCCGGAGCGAAGCTGGCGTTCGTCGAGGGTAGCGAGGAAGGCCGGGTCGGCGACTACCAGCCCCGGGAGATGAAACGTCCCAACCAGATTCTTCTGCCCGGCGGCGTCGATGGCGGTCTTGCCGCCGATAGCGCTGTCGACCTGCGCAAGAAGCGTGGTGGGGACGTGGATGACAGGGCAGCCGCGCTTGAACAGGGCGGCCGCGAGACCGGTCACATCACCAACCGAGCCTCCGCCGAAGGCGACGATCGGGGTGCGGCGACTGACATCCAGATCCGAAAAGCTCTGGATTAGGTTGCGCAGTGTATCCCAATTCTTGGCCGTTTCCCCCCGCGGGAGCAGCAGCGGGACAAAGTCGAACAGGCCGCGAAGGCGTTCGCTGTGCAGGGCGAGGACATGATCGTCGGTAACGAGCGGCCATGGACCGGAGCTTCCGAACTCGCGGAATGCCTGCGCAGCATCGCCCACGGCGCCGATCAGGACCGGGTGCGAATGCTCTCCAGCCGTCGCACGGAAGCGGATCAACGGCTGTCCAGATGCGCTGCCAGCGCCGCGACGATCGCGTCGACGACGTCCCCGTGAGCAGCGTCGCCGCTCGTGATGTGGATATGCGCCTGGGCATAGAGGGCCTTGCGCTCGGCCATCAGGCGCTCAAGCGTCTGCTTGCGGTCGCCATTGCGCAGCATCGGCCTTGTGTCGCGCCGGCCGGTCCGGTCGGCCAGGACGTCGACCGGTGCATCGAGCCAGACGGTAATCGCCGTCTCGTTGAGCAATTTGCGGGTCTGCGGCTCGACATAGGCGCCGCCGCCGGTGGCGATCACCCGAACCTTGCCGTCGATCAGGCGGGCGACCAGGCGGCGTTCCCCGTCACGGAAGTCATTCTCGCCGAAGCGCTCGAAGACTTCCGCCGCCGAATATCCCGAAGCGTCTTCGATCGCAGCGTCGCTGTCGACGAAGGGCAGGCCGAGGCGCTTTGCGAGCCGCCGCCCGACCGTCGATTTGCCTGCGCCCATGAGCCCGACGAGGACGATTGGACGATCGAGACGGGCAGAGAGCTTTTGCATTCCGGCGGGGCTATACAGCGGGTGGCAAGGTCGGGCAAAAGCCCGCGCATGCGACGTAACCGAAATTCCTCGACGATCCTGGGTTCCCCTGCTCGCCGTAGATCGCCGATCTCCGGCCCGCTGGTCCTCCTCCTTGTCCTGCTGGCGATCATCGTCGGCGCCTTGTTCCTGTTTGCAAGTCAAGCCAGCGAGGTGCCGACCCGCGCAATCGAAACGGACGTGAGCGGCAGCGGCAATGCGGACTAGGTCGCTACTGGCAGCGACGGCCGCCCTTGCCGTCGCGATCCCAGCGCTTGCTCAAGACCGGCCGCAGGAGAACGCGACGGCTCCTGCGCCTGCGACTTCCGCCCCGGTGGCAGAGCCGGCGACGAACGCGACTGCGCCGGCCGCTCGCCCGCGAGCAGCGGCACCGCGGCCTAGCCGGAGCGTGGAAGGGGAGACCGGGCTGGTCGAACTCGACATGCTCGACCTCCCGCCGCCGCCGCCGCCGATCGAATATCCCGAGCAAGCGCGCCGCGACCCCGCGGTGGCGGGCACGCTCGATCCTGTGCAACTCGGGCTAGGCGCCAACCCGTGGGGGCAGGCCAACGGCGCCTTCCTGTCGAGCCTGATGCGGCGGATGGAAACGCCGATCGCCTCGCGCTGGGCACATATGGCTCTGCGCAACGCGTTGTTGGCGCGGGCGAGTGCTCCCCGGCTGGTCAATCCAGTCGAGTGGACGGCAGAGCGCGCGTGGCTGCTGCTGCGGCTTGGAGAGGCCGATGCCGCGCGAATGCTGGTGTCGGGGGTGGACACCGATCGCTTCACTCCGAAAATGTACCAGGTTGCGGTCCAGAGCGCGCTCGCCAGCGCCGATCCGTCGGGCCTTTGCCCGCTCGAGCAAGGCATTCGCGACGTCGAGCCGCGCATCCTTCCCGCGGTGGAGGCGATGTGCGCGGCGCTCACCGGAGAGCCCGAATCGGCCGCTGCCCAGATCGACACCATCCGGCGCCGCGGCCGATTAACCGGAATCGACCTGGTGCTTGCTCAAAAAGTCGTCGGTGCCGGCGAGGATACCGGCAGCGCCGCCACGGTGGAGTGGGAACCGGTCGAGCGATTGAACAGCTGGCGGTTCGGGCTTGCGACGGCAACCGGCATGACCCTGCCGGAGCGGCTCATCAACGACGCCCCGCTGCGGCTTCGCGCGTGGCAGGCGCGGGCGCCTTTGCTGTCGCCGGTGAACCGCCTTGAATCGGCGCGGATCGCAACAGGTCTCGGCGTGTTCGGATCGCAGGCGCTGACCGACTTATACTCGCTGATCTACGATTCCACGGGGCCGGATGAACTGCCGGAGACGGACGCCTACCAGCTCAACCGGGCGTTCGGTGCACGCGGCCTGGAGGGCCGCCTCGCGGCAATGCGGCGCTTGTGGCGCGGCGCGGACTCGCCCGTGGAACAAGAGGCGATGCGAGCTTTGCTCGGCCGCGCCGCCGCGCGAATTCCCGCCGATGCGGAGCTCCAGCAGGACGCTCCCGAACTCATCGCCTCGATGTTCGCCGCCGGCTTCGACCGCGAGGCTGCGCAATGGGCCGCCGCCGTGGACGATATGGACGATGTGCAATCCGACCGTGCCTGGGCAATGCTCGCATTGGGCGCGCCGGAAGCTGCCGAAATCGATGTCAGCGTCGGGCGGATCAACGGCTTCATCGGACGCGACGAGAGCCCGAACAAGAAGCGTAGCGCCTTGCTGGTCGCGGGGCTGACCGGCCTCGGGCGGATCGATTCGGACACCGCAGACCGGCTCAACCGCCGTCATGGCCTGAGGCTCGAGCGAAAGTCGCGCTGGACCCGGCTGATCGACGGTACGGCCGCGCTGGGCCAGCCAGGCAGCACCCTGGTGCTTGCTGGCACCGGGCTGCAGGGCGCCACCTTCCTGGAGCTCCCGTCGGCGCACTTGCTCCACATCATCGCCGGGCTTCGCCGCAGCGGGCTCGAATATACCGCCCGGATGATCGCCGCGGAGGCATTAGCGCGGACGTGAGCCCGGCGGACCGAGCGCTGGTCGACCGCTTCCTCGACATGCTCGCGGCCGAAGCGGGCGCTTCGCTCAACACGCTTGCGGCCTATCGCAGCGACCTCTGCAAGTCGGCCGACGACATCGGCAGCGAACTTGGGACGGCGGGCAGCGCAATGTTGTCGGGGCTGGGAGAGCGGTGGTCGAGCCTCGCCCCGTCCACTGTCGCCAGGCGATCGGCGGCTCTCCGCCGTTTCTTCGGTTTTTTGGTGGACGAGGGACTGCGGAGCGACGATCCGTCCGCCGCGCTCCCGCGCCCGGTCTTGCAACGGCCTCTCCCCAAAATACTGGACGAAGCGGACGTCGAGGCGTTGTTCGCGGCCGCGGAGGACAAAGCGGCGAGCGGCGAGCCGATCGCACTTCGCAATCTCGCGCTACTAGAGCTCCTCTACGGCTCCGGCCTGCGTGCGACCGAGCTGGTTACCCTGCCGCGCGGCGCGCTGCGCATCGGCCAGCCGTTCCTGATCCTGCTGGGCAAGGGCAGCAAGGAACGGCTGGTTCCGATCTCAAGTCGCGCGGAACAGGCGGTGGTGCGCTGGCGCGAGCATGTGCCGGCATCGGCGCTATGGCTTTTTGCAAGCGGCAGGGGGCATCTCAGCCGGGTTCGCCTGTTTCAGCTAGTGCGCGAAATGGCCGCCGACGCGGGCATCGCGCCGGAGCGGATCAGCCCTCACGTGCTTCGTCATGCCTTCGCCACCCATTTGCTGTCGGGCGGGGCTGACCTTCGCGTGCTGCAGTCGCTGCTTGGGCATGCCGATATCGCGACAACCCAAATCTATACGCATGTGGACAGCGCCCGGCTGGTGGAGCTGGTGAACATGCGGCACCCGCTGGCAACGCGCGGTCGTTGACGCCGGACCCCCTTCCGCCCTAGCGCCCGCCGGGATGCTGACCTTCCTGGACTTCGAAAAGCCGATCGCCGAACTTGAGGCAAAGATCGAGGAACTTCGCGAGACGGCGGATTCGGGCGGCATCGATCTCGCGCCGGAGATCGGTCGGCTGGAAGGCAAGTCGAACAAGCTGCTGCGCGAAACCTACGGCAAGCTGACGCCTTGGCAGAAGGCGCAAGTTGCGCGGCATCCCGAGCGGCCGCACTTCAAGGATTATCTCGCCGGCATCGCCGAGGACTTCGTGCCGCTGGCCGGCGACCGCGCTTTCGGGGACGATCCGGCGATCATCGGCGGACTTGCGACCATTGGTGAGCGCCGGCTTCTGATCATTGGGCATGAGAAAGGGGACGACACTTCGTCCCGCTTGAAGCATAATTTCGGAATGGCGAAGCCCGAGGGCTATCGCAAGGCGGTCCGCCTGATGCAGCTGGCCGACCGCTTTGGCCTGCCCGTAGTGACGTTGGTCGACACACCCGGCGCTTTCCCCGGGGTTCAGGCCGAAGAGCGGGGGCAGGCGGAGGCAATTGCCCGCTCAACCGAGCAGTGCCTGTCTCTTCGCGTGCCGCACATTGCGGCGATCGTCGGCGAAGGTGGCTCCGGCGGCGCGGTGGCGCTTGCCGCCGCCAACCGCGTGCTGATGTTCGAGCATGCTGTCTATTCCGTGATCTCACCGGAAGGCTGCGCATCGATTCTCTGGCGCACGGCCGATCGTGCTGCCGACGCCGCGGAGGCCATGCGCATCACCGCCCAGGAGCAGCTTGCGCTGGGAGTGGTCGACCGCATCATCCCCGAGCCCCTGGGAGGTGCGCACCGGGAGCCGGCAATCGCGATCGCGGCCTTGAAGCAGGCGCTGACGGAAGAGCTCGACCGATATTCGGCGCTGGGTGCGGACGAACTCGTCCGCCAACGCCGCGCGAAGTATCTCGCCGTTGGCTGAGGCCGGAGCACAGGAACTCGCTTAGTCATCTCTCGTTCAAGGCTGCTGACTAGCTTCGCCTTTGCGAACGGGAGTTTAGACGATGCGCAGATCGATAATGTTTTTGGCGGCAACGGCAATGACCGCCGCGACAGTGGCGAGCGCGCAGGTTCGGACGCTGAACCCGCGCGAAGTTGCGGAAGCGCGGCAGCAGCATGCCGCCCTCGTCGAGGAGTTCGGCGGGGCGGAGACCGGAACTCGCGGGGCTTACGTCGAGTCGGTGGGCCGGAGGGTTGCAGCCTACTCGGGGGTTGCCAATCCAGCAGCCACTTACCGGTTCACCGTTCTCAATTCAGCTGTCGAGAACGCCTTCGCGGTACCCGGCGGTTACGTTTACATCACCCGCCAGCTGATGGCCTTTATGAACGACGAGGCCGAGCTCGGCTTCGCTTTGGGTCACGAAGTCGGACATATCGCCGCCAATCACGCTCAGGCGCGGCGCTCCGCGCAAAGCCGGAATTCGGTACTTGGCGTCCTTGGTTCGGTCCTCGGCGGAGTGCTTGGGGGGAACGTGTTCGGAGATCTAATTTCCCAGGGCGCGCAGCAGGCCGCGGCGATGCGGACGCTGGGCTTCTCCCGCGATCAGGAATATCAGGCAGACTCGCTGGCGCTGCGCTATCTTATCGCCTCGGGTTACGATCCGGCCGGTGGTCCCGGGATCCTCGCCGCACTCGGCCGTGCCTCCGCGCTCGAATCGCGATTGCAGGGGCGCGACAATCGCCAGACGCCGGAATGGGCGAGCACCCATCCGCTCAGCGAGAACCGGACGCAGCGCGCCCGTGCGGAGGCCCAGGCGACCGGCCGACTTGGAACTGGAACGCGCAATCGCGACCAGTTCCTTGCACAGCTGGATGGAGTTTTTGTCGATGATGATCCCGCTCAGGGCATCATCGACGGCCGCTATTTCACCCACCCGGACCTTCGCATTCAATTCGCGGTGCCGGTTGGCTTCCTGATGCAGAACAGCACCCGCGAAGTGTCGATCAAGGGATCATCCGGGCAAGCCAAGTTCAGCGGTGGCCGGTACACGGGCACGCTCGAATCCTACGCATATCGCGTGCTTCAGGCGCTTGCCGGACAGCGGCAGCAACTTGCCATTCCGCCGCCGCAGCGCACGACCATCAACGGCATGCCGGCCGCCTTCGCCACCACCCGCGCCCAGACGAACTCGGGCGTCGTCGATGTCAGCGTGGTCGCCTATCAGTGGGACCGCGACACGGTCTATCACTTCGTAATGCTGACACGCGGTGGCGCTGGGGTCGCACCCTTCGCGCAGATGATCAACTCGCTGCGCCGGATTACCCCGGCCGAGGCGTCGGCGATTCAGCCGCGAATCGTCGACATTGTGAGCGTCAGCGGCAGTGACACCGTCCAGTCCATGGCGAGTCGAATGGCTTACCGGGACTTCAAGCTCGAGCGGTTCCTATCGCTCAACGGGCTGGCGGCCAACAGCCGGCTAGTGCCCGGCCAGAAAGTGAAGCTCGTGGTTTACGGACGGCGCCGGAGCTGACGCTCAGCTCGACGGGCGCATTCCATCGGCCACATCGACGCTGATGTCCGTCCACATGCCGCCGGTGCCCCCGCCGAGCAGGCGAAGTGAACCCATCATCGCAATCACGATGAGTGCGGCGATCAAGCCATATTCGATCGCAGTCGCCCCTCGCCGGTCGGCGAGCAGCCTGCGCAACATCCAACGGACAGCGCTCACGCTACCCTCCTCTGGTCCACGTCCACCGTGCAGCCTTATCCGAACCGGAGTTAACACTTACCCTCGTGGTGAGGTTAACGGCGCTTCAGCCCCCTTGCGGCAGGGATGGCGACCATCCGGCAAAGTGGAGGATCTCGAACACTTCGGTGGCTCTACCCCCGATCGCCACTTCGCCGAACTTGCGGTCCGCCGCCGTCAGTTGGGCGCGGGTGAGGCCCGCTCGGGATCGAGCTTTCAGGACGTTTGTGCCCCCCATTGCGCGGAGGTCGGCCACCAGCCGGCCAAGATTCGGATAGGTGACCCGCACCCGATCGATATCGACGACAGGCATGGTAAAGCCTGCCGACGTCAGCAGCATGCCGAGCGCGGACGGCGCTATCCGCGGATGAACGTGCGGCGACGATACGCCGCCAACCTCGTCGGCAGCCCGCATCGAGGATCGCAGCAGCGGAAGGGTATCGCCGCCGGATATCGCGCCAATGAAAAGGGAGTCTGGCAACAAGGACTCCCTGATCGCCTGCAGTGCAGTCGGCAGAGCATTGACCGTGTCCAAAGTTCCGATCGCCAGGCAGAGGTCGTAATGGCCGCCGTCCGGCTGCAGCCGGTCTTCAGTCACCGCGGAGCCGTCGGTTGCTGCGGCAAAAAGCGGCCCGGGGTCTAGGACCGTCGTTTCGTCCACCACCTGCGTCAGACGCTCCGGCCATCGCGGGTCCGGGCAGCCGATCAGCAATGCAGAGCGGAAGCGCCGCTGAACGACCGCGATGCGCTCCACTATTTCCTCGAACGAACGGTCGAACAGGAACAGCTCCGGACCTGCACGCGCCGCCCTGTCCCGGCGCAGCGCCCGGAGTTTCATGTCGAACAGCTCGATGGCCATCGCGCGCTTGTGCGTTCCGCATCTCTCAGCGACAAGTGGCTGATGAGCGTTTCGCAGGCCGCGACCGGGACAATCCGCTGGATTCTAAACTTTGCACTGCCGCCGCGGTGCGCAGGCTGCGGCGCTATCGTAGAAGAGGTCGATAGTTTCTGCGCTTCCTGCTGGACGCAGATTGAGTTCCTTCGCGGCGGGTGCGTAACCTGCGGCCGTCCGCTGGAAGCGACGGACGCCGAAAGCTGCGGGGCATGCGTTGCCGCCGCTCCACGGATCGCCCGGACCCGCGCCGCCGTCGTTTATGACGAGATTCCTCGCGGCGTCGCGCTGAAGCTGAAATATGGCCGCAAGGTCGCCCTTGCGAGGACGATGGCCCGATATATGGCACCGCTGCTGGGAGAGCTTCCGGAGGGAAGCCTGATCGCGCCGGTCCCGCTGCATCGGCGTCGGCTATGGGAGCGCGGCTTCAACCAGGCGGCGTTCGTCGCAGTGGAAATTTCCAGGAAAACCGGCGTGCCGGCGGAGAACCGTCTGCTCGAGCGGGTAAAGAGTACGCCGCCGCTGAAGGGGATGAGCCTCGCGCAGAGGCGGCGGACGGTGGCCGGAGCCTTTCGGGTCCGCGGCGGCACGGAGCTTCGGGGGCGAACGGTCGTTCTCGTCGACGACGTTCTGACCACCGGTAGTACCGCCGATGCTTGCGCCAAGGCCTTGAAGAAGGCGGGGGCCGAAAGAGTAGAATTGGTCAGCTGGGCGCGCGTGATTCGCCCGTCGCAGCTGGCGTAGCGACCTGCGAGAGGAACTGGTGTGGCGTCTGTTGAAATTTATGTGAAGACAACATGCCCCTACTGCGTCCGCGCCACCCGGCTATTGGACGGGAAGGGGGCGAATTACTCCGTCCACGTGATCGATTTTGACCCCGAGAAGCGGCAGGAAATGATGCAGCGCGCCAGCGGCCGCACTACCGTGCCGCAGATCTTCATCGCCGGCCGCCACGTCGGCGGCTGCGACGACCTGATGACGCTGGAGCAGCACGGCAAGCTCGACGCGTTGCTTGCTGCCTGACCGATGGCCCGGATTGCTATCTTCCAGTCGCGCACCGGCATCGACCCCGCGGCGAACGCGCGTTCGCTCGTGCAGGCGATGCACGATGCCGCCGCCCAGGGTGCGGCGATGTTGTTCACTCCCGAAATGTCCGGGCTCCTCGACCGGAACGGCAGCCGGGCGGCAGACAATATCCGCAGTGAGGAAGACGATCGGGTGCTCGCCGCTTGCCGGGAGGAGGCCGCGGCAAAGGGATTGTGGCTGCACATCGGCTCGCTCGCCGTCAGGGTCGAAGGCGGCAAGATCGCCAACCGCGGTTTCGTCATCGACGCCGACGGCGCAATCCGCGCGCGCTACGACAAGATCCACCTGTTTGACGTCGATTTGCTGACCGGCGAGAGCTGGCGCGAGTCCGCAGTCTACAGCGGTGGCTCGGAAGCGGTGATTATCGAGGGCACGCCGGTGGGGAAGCTCGGGCTATCCATTTGCTACGACCTGCGCTTCCCCGCGCTGTTTGCCAGCCTGTCCGAGGCGGGGGCCGACGTGATCGCAGTGCCGGCAGCATTTACCGTCCCCACCGGACGGGCCCACTGGGCGGTGTTGCTCCGCGCGCGCGCGATTGAAGCGGCGCTGTTCGTCGTCGCTGCCGCGCAGTCGGGCGTGCACGAAGATGGCCGCGAGACCTATGGGCATTCGGCTCTCATCGACCCCTGGGGCGACGTGCTGCTCGACATGGGGGAAGAGGCCGGGCTGGCAGTCGGCGAAGTGGACTTGCAGCGGATTCAAGAAGTCCGGTCGCGCATTCCCGCACTGAAACATCGGGTGCCGATCTCGCCAGCGGCGGTGCGATGATCCGGCGGCCACTCAAGTGAATTGATAAAGGCCCCCAGTCACCCTATCGAAGCAGCCGGTTGGCTCCGTAGCTCAGCAGGATAGAGCGCCGGTTTCCTAAACCGTAGGTCGCAGGTTCGAGTCCTGCCGGGGCCACCATTTGGGTTCAAACCGCAATAGGGACGATATGGCCGCGAGAGAGCAACAGATCGGCAAATTGCCCGGTCGCGGAGTCCTGTTTCGGCTGTTTCGCCAGCACCCTCTGGTCCTGGGCATGGGTTGGCGGGATCACGGCATCGGCGCGGCTAAGATCGGAGCCGAGATGATGCGTGCCGGGGCGGCCTGTTTTGTTCACGCTATTGTTCCAGGATGGTTCACGCAAACTGCGGGCCGGACCATTGAACGGCTCCACTCCCATATGACCCAGCGCAAAGCGGGCGCTGCCAATCCACAGGACTGGCCGGATTATGAAATCTGACCGGCCTGCGCCGGTTGCGATCGTCGGTGGCGGGTTTTCGGGGACCATGGCGGCTGCGCAGCTGGCTCGCCTGGGGATCCGATCGCTGCTGATAGAAGGGAGCTCACGCGCCGGTCGGGGCACCGCCTATGCGACCCCGGAGCCCGCGCACCTTCTCAATGTCCGAGCCGAGGGAATGAGCGCCTGGCCGGACGATCCAGCGCACTTCGCGCGTTACTTTGCCGCGCATGGAGGAGCGCCGCGCGAGTTCACCGAGCGGCGGCTGTTCGGCGACTATCTGTCCGGGATTCTCCAAGAGGCCGTTGCTAGCGGACTGGTGGAGGTGGTCGAAACCCGCGCGGTTGCTGCGCGGGCCCAAGCGGGTGGGTGGACGATCGACGTCGAGGGGCGTGACTCTGTAGCAGCGGGCGCGCTGGTGCTTGCCACCGGAAACCAGCCGCCCGAACCCCTGAAGTTCAATCAAAATTCCCGCTTCTTCGACAATCCCTGGAGCGAAGCGGCGCAGCGTGCCTTGCGCAAGGCGGCAGCGGCTGACGATGCGGTGCTGATCGTCGGCACCGGGCTGACGATGGTCGACTTGGTGCTGTCCCTAACGGCTGCCGGGCACCGCGGCCGGATTGTCGCCTTTTCCCGCCGCGGGCTGCTTCCGCGCGCGCATGCCGAGTTCGACCCGGCGCCGGTCGAATTCGATGACGTGCCGCAGGGCAATGTCATCGCACTGCTGCGGTGGACGCGGAGGCGGGCCGGGGCGGTGGGCTGGCGAGCGGCGATCGACTCGCTGCGACCGCACAGCCAGCGGCTGTGGCAGGCACTGAGTGTGGAGGAGCAGCAGCGGTTCGCCCGGCATGCCCGGCCGTGGTGGGACGTCCACCGGCACCGCATTGCTCCCCAGGTCGCGCAAAGCCTCCGCGACCGCGTGGCCGACGGTTCGTTGCAAATTCTCGCGGGCCGCATCGCGGAGGTCGCAGCTGACGATGAGGCGCTCAGCATCAGTATCTCTCGGCGGGGGGGAGCGGACGACGCGGTGCCTGACCGCTTCGCCTACGCCTTCAATTGCACAGGACCGCTCGGCCGCATCAATCGCACCACTGATCGTTTGCTTCGCCAGATGCTGGATGACGGGCTGGTGAAGTCGGATGCGCTCGGGATGGGGCTTGTGGTCGATGCCGCCTCGCGCGTGCAGGGTGCGCCGCTGGCCTGGGCGCTTGGCCCGCTCACCAAGGGTCGCTTCTGGGAAATCGTCGCGGTACCGGACATAAGGCAGCAGGCGGCCGCGGTCGCCGATGACATCGCAAGGAGCCTCGGTGATGACCCGCACGCCTGATGACGGCGATCTCGTGCAGCCCCAGCTGAAGCTGCCGGTGCCCGACGATGTCGCCGAAGCGGTTCGGACGCTGATCCGCTGGGCAGGGGACGATCCGGATCGCGAAGGTCTGCTCGACACGCCGGCACGGGTTGCTCGCGCGTGGAAGGAATATGCGCGCGGTTATCAGGAGGATCCGTCGATCCACCTCTCGCGGACTTTCGACGAAGTCGGGGGATATGACGAGATCGTGCTGCTGAGGGACGTGCCGTTCCAGTCCAATTGCGAGCACCACCTGGCGCCGATCATCGGCAAGGCGGCGATTGCCTATTTGCCGGGCGACCGGGTGGTGGGAATCTCCAAGCTTGCCAGAGTGTTACACGGGTTCGCGCGGCGGTTGCAGGTGCAGGAGCGGCTGACGGCGCAGGTGGCCGACTGCATCTGGGAGCATCTGCAGCCCAAGGGCGTCGCGGTGGTGATCGAGGCCAGCCATGCGTGCATGACGGCGCGGGGGGTAAACACGCCCGGCGTGATGATGACGACCAGCCGGATGATGGGGGCGTTCAGGGCCGACGAGCGCAGCCGGCGCGAGGTGCTGGCGCTGATGGGTTATTGAGCGGCAACCGCAGCTCCGTCGCGACTGCGCACTAGTGACATGCGATCTTGTTCCGGCGGCTTCACACTGTTTAATGCAGTGACCCCCGCGACTCGGCTAGAAATCCCTCAGAGCGCTATGATCGAATGGCGTGCGCCAACTTCCACTCCGAGCCAAGAATGACCGTCGCCGCCGCGCTCTAGCGGTCGCACGCAGCACCTTGTGTTAATTTCCCGAGCGTAAGCGGACGTGCACTGAGGAAGCTCGCATGTTCCATGATCCCATCCGCGCAGGATCCACCACCGGGCCGAGATACTCGCGGCCTTCAGCTACGCGCTCGACATCACCGAAGGACAGCCGGAAGGCCATTCGATCCGTTCATGCTGGATCGGGATGCAGGTCGGCCGCGTCCTCGGGATGGACGAGCAGGAACTCGCCGACCTTTATTACACGGTCCTGCTCAAGGATTTGGGCTGCAGCAGCAATGCCGCGCGCATCTGCGAACTCTACAGCGCCGACGACCGCGCTTTCAAACAGGGCTACAAGACGGTCGGGACCAGCCTGGCCGCGACGCTCCACTTCGTGTTCAGCCGGACCGCGCAGGGCAAGCCCTTGCGGCAGCGCGCGGCCTCGATCGGCAACATATTGATCAATGGTTCGGCGATCGCACAGGAACTGATCACGTCCCGCTGCACGCGGGGGGCCGACATCGCCCGCGCGCTCCGCTTCCCCGAGAGAGTGTGCAAGGGCATCTACCATCTCGACGAGCATTGGGATGGTTCGGGGCGGCCCGGACAGCTTCGCGGGGACGCGATCCCGATCGCGTCCCGGGTGGCGCTGCTCGCCCAGATTGCGGACGTGTTCCATTCGCCTGCCGGGCCGTCGGCCAGCCTGGACGAGGTGAGGAGGCGCTCCGGCATCTGGCTAGACCCGCAGCTGGTCGCGGCGTTCGAGGAGGTCGCCCGGAGCGGAATGGTGTGGGAAGCCATAGGCTCGCCTTATCTCGCGGCCCGGCTGGTGGCGGCCGCGCCGGCCGACCGCGACATCCTGCCGACGAGGATTTCCTCGACGCGATCGCTTCCGCTTTCGGACAGGTCATCGACGCGAAGAGCCCGTTCACCTCGGGACATTCCGAACGTGTGGCCGAGCTGACCAGCGCAATGGCGGCGAGAATGGACTTTGCGCCCGAGCGGGCACGCGCCGTTCGCCGAGCGGCCTTTCTCCACGATGTCGGCAAGCTCGGCGTATCGAGCAATGTGCTGGAGAAACCCGCCGCGCTCAACGAGCAGGAATGGGTCGAGATGCGCGATCACGCCGAGCATACGCGCGCGATCCTGGGCAGGATTACGGCCGCGGGATATCGCCGACCTTGCGGCTGCGCATCACGAACGGCTCGACGGCACCGGATATCCGCGACGGCTGAAAGGCGGCGAAATCCCGCTGGAAACTCGGATCATCACGGTGTGTGACTTCTTCGACGCGCTGACCGCGGACCGGCCCTACCGGGCGGCGATGCCGACGGGCGAAGCGCTGGCGATCATGGCGGAGTCGGTCGGGAGCGCGATCGACCCCGAATGTTTCGCGCTGCTCACCGATGAGGTGAGGAGCGACAGCTGGCGACGGTAGCGGGCGGGGAGCGACGGCCGGGCAGCCTTGAATGAAAAAGAGCGCCCGCAGGGCAGGCGCTCTTTCCATTTCCGGCCGCCCGCGCGCGAGCGGCCTGATTTCCAACAATTCACATGCCGTTGGCGGTGTTCATGTCGGCATCGTTGGTGCGCATGTCGGTGGCGGCATTGTCGCCAGCTTCGCGGGTTGCATCAGCCTGATTCTCGAGGCTGTCTTCCGTCATTTCAGAGCCGGCATTGTCGGCGGCCTCTTCGAGATTGTCGGCAGTCATTTCGGCATTGGCCTCAATGTTGTCGGCAGCCTGCTCTTCAGGGCTGTTGTTGCACGCGGCGAGGCCAACCAGGCCGGCAGCAACGACGAAAGCTTTAATCATCTTCATTTCAGTCCCCTTGCAACGACCGCTGCGGCGGCCTCTGACAGCCCTACATATTCGAGGGCGAGCCGGTTGTCTGTAGGTCTTTCTGCGAGGGCCTGTCGGCCTATGCAAGTGAGTACGAAGGCCCCTGAACCAACGTAAGGTCCGCCCCGGACGAGCCGGAGCGGACCTGCCTTCCCACCCTTGCTGAAGTAGGAGACGGCATTGTTTAACCAGAATTATATCGGTGTTCCAAGGCCAAAGGCGCAGTTGCGGTCATGAGGCGCCAGGAGCGGCGTGTCGGCAAGATGACTATTCGTACCGCCTTCGTTACGATATATTGAGTCATTACCGATCACTGCATGGCGAGTCGGTAACCAGGAGACAGGTGAGAGCTCCCGCTGGACTGGGGGCCCCGACATGACTTCCGACGATACGGAATATTACCGGCAGCGGGCGGTCGACGAGCGCGCCCTGGCGCTGAAATCCGAGCGGCAGGACGTGGCCGCAATCCATCAGGAG
>JALYPM010000208.1 GCA_030856365.1 Pseudomonadota bacterium | reverse complement strand
ATCTAAACCGTGATGAGCAGCAGAAATGGTCGGAGGCCGGAGTTGCGGGGCACGAGGCGCTTGTGGCGGCGCTCGGCGATCCTGTCGATCTCGGTACGGTCACGAGTTTGGGCACCACGGTCGGCCGCATTGCCGAGGGTGTCGCGACACTGCGGGACTGCCAGCGGACGCTTGATGGGTTTCCCGAGGATCCGCAGGATCTCGCGGCCGCCGCTGAGTCCGCGGCCGCCGACGCTGAGATCGCCGCCCTCGAGTCTGCCGAACGTGCGCCGGCGTTGGTGCAGCTGGCCTCCTCGGCTATTGGTCTCTTAGGCGACCTGCGCCCAGTGTGCGAGCAGCCCATCGACGAGGTCTCCGTGCGCAGTCACTTGCAGGAGATTCTGGATCCCGACTTCCGCAGTTCGTAGGCATCTGGAGGGCGTCTGTGATTGCGTTTCTCCTGGAAATCATTGGTTTGGTGGTGCCGCAGAGCTGAAAAGGTGTAGGCACACGACTAGCTGATAATGGTTTGTGCTGGCGGGGGCTGGCGGCTACTCTTGTAGGTGCATGTACCTGCGGGAGACCAAGCGCCGCAACGCGGACGGGAGCGAGGTGTCCTACCTGGCGCTGGCACAGAATGAGCGCGATCCCAAGACCGGCGTGCCGCGCGCGCGGATAGTCCATCGCTTCGGGCGCGCCGACCAGGTCGATCGTGGGGCGCTGGCGCGGCTGGTGCGCTCGATCAGCCGCTTCTTGGATCCGGCTGACGCGGTCGCGGCGAGCGCGGGCGGTGAGGTCAGCGTGCTGGACTCGCGGGCGATGGGGTTGGTCTGGCTGGCTGACCGGCTGTGGGAGCGCCTGGGGATCGGCGAGGCGATCGTCGCGGCCGGCGGCGGCCGGCGGCTGGAGGCCGAGGCCGTCGAGCGTGCGATCTTCGCGATGGTCGCCAACCGCCTGTCGGTCAAGCCGCTGTCCAAGCTGGCCGGCTGCGACTGGGTCGCCGAGCGCGCGTTCGTGCAGGGGCTTCAGGAGGTGTCTGATGACGCCTGCTACCGGGCGATGGACTTCCTGCACGACGCGCTGCCGGCGTTGCAGGAGCGGGTGTTCTTCTCGGTCGCGAGTCTGCTTGACCTCGAGGTCGACCTGTTGTTCTTTGACACGACGTCGACCTACTGGGAGACCGACCGGCTGCCCGACGAGCTGCAGGACGCCGAGGACGAGGCGGATGGCGCGGATGGCGCGGAAGCGGACGGCGAGCGCGTGCTCGTCGAACGGGGGCGGCGCGCCTACTCCAAGCACAGCAAGGACCATCGCCCCGACCTGCCGCAGGTCGTGGTCGGGATGGCCGTCACGCGGCGTGGGATCCCGGTGCGCGTGTGGACGTTCCCCGGCAACAGCTCCGATCAGGCGATCATCCGCAAGGTGCGTGACGATCTGCGCGGCTGGAACCTCGCGCGCGTGATCTGGGTGCTCGATCGCGGCTTCACCAGCGAGCGCAACCGCCGCTACCTGCAACGCGCCGGCGGGCACTACATCGTCGGCGAGAAGCTGCGCTCTGACAGCAAGGAGGCCAGCGCCGCGCTCGCCCGCCAAGGCCGCTACCACGTCATCGAGGGCAACCTGCGCGTCAAGCAGGTGCGCGTCGACGACGGCACCAACCGCGACCGCTTCGTGATCTGCCACAACCCCGAGCAAGCGCAGCGCGACCGCGCGGTGCGCGAGCGGATCCTCGCCCGCTTGGCCGTCGAGATCGGCGGCTCAGACAAGCTCACGCCGGCCAAGCGCCGCGAGCTCTACGGCGCGCTGGGCACCAAGCCCGCGTTCAAGCGCCTGTTGCGCCAGACGCCGACCGGCAAGCTGCGCGTCGACCGCGCCGCCGTCGCCACCGAAGCCAAGCTCGACGGCAAGTTCCTCCTGCGAACGAGCGACGAGAGCCTGAGCGCGACCGACATCGCGCTCGGCTACAAGGCGCTCTACGAGGCTGAGCGCGGCTGGCGCGACCTGAAGTCCACGATCGACATGCGCCCCGTCTACCACCGGCGCGAGGACCGCATCGAAGCGCACGTCCAGCTGTGCTGGCTGGCGCTGCTGCTGCTACGCGTCGCCGAGACCGAGGCCGCAGACAGCTGGCCCAACATCCGCAACGAGCTTGACCGCATGCACCTCGTGACGCTCGCCACCAGCGAGGGCACCGTCGCCCAGCGCACCGAGCTGACGCACGGCCAGCGCCGCATCCTCAAGGCGCTGCAACTGCCCGAACCGCCGCGCTTCTACGACTTCGCGCCGGCCGCCACCGCGGCCGACTAGCCCCGAAT
>JALYPM010000098.1 GCA_030856365.1 Pseudomonadota bacterium | reverse complement strand
AGCGTACCTCCGCCAGCTCGAGACCTCTGGTCTCGCGCGCCAGCAAGCCACTGACCCCGCTGATCGCGCATGCCACCGCGACATAAATCGCGACCGGGGTTGCCGAGCCATATTGCTGGTAGAGCGCGAGCGCGATGATCGGCGCGAGCGACCCGCCGACGATGGCGGTGAGCTGGTAGGCGAGGCTGACGCCCGAATAGCGGATTCGGGTCGGGAACAGCTCGGTGATGAACGCCGCCTGCGGGCCGTACATCGCGCTGTGCAGCACCAGACCGATAACGATCGCGGCGACGATGGTGACCGGCTCGCCGCTCGCCAGCATCGGGAAGAAGCCGAAGATGAAAACGGCAAGGCCGAGGCCGCCGAACGCATAGACGGGACGGCGGCCGATCCTGTCCGACAGGCGCGCTAGCAGCGGGATGGCGAAGAACTGCACCGCCGCGGCGATCAGCAGCGCGCTGAGCGCCGTGCTGCGCGTCTCGGCGGCAACATCGACCAGGTAGGTCAGCGAAAAGACGGTGAGGATGTAATAAGAGATATTCTCGCCGACCCGCAGCCCCGAACCGAGCAGGATCGCCATCGGCCGCTCACGGATCACCTCCATCGCGGGGAGCTTCGGCGGCGCTTCTGCCTCATCGAGCGCCGCCTCGAACATCGGGCTCTCCGACACGCGGTTGCGGATGTACCAGCCGACGATCACCAGCAGCGCCGACAGCAGGAATGGCACGCGCCAGCCCCAGGCGAGGAAATCCGCTTCCGACTGAAGGCCCGCCATCAGCGCAAGGACACCCGCCGACAGCAGGCTTCCGGCAGCAACGCCGGCCTGCGGCCAACTCGCCCAGAAGCCGCGGCGCGCGGCGTCGCCATGCTCGGCCGCCATCAGCACCGCTCCGCCCCATTCGCCACCGACCGCGAAGCCCTGCACCAGCCGCAGCACGACCAGCAGGATCGGCGCCCACACGCCGATCTCGGCGTAAGTCGGAAGCAGCCCGATCAGCACCGTGGCCACGCCCATCAAGATCAGGCTCCACATCAGCAATTGCTTGCGCCCGATGCGGTCGCCGAAGTGGCCGAACACGATTCCGCCAAGCGGCCGGGCGATAAAGCCGACGGCATAAGTGGCGAAGGCCAGCAAGGTGCCGACCAGCGGATCGAACTCGGGAAAGAACAATTTGTTGAAGATCAGCGCGGCGGCGGAGCCGTAGAGGAAGAAGTCGTACCACTCGATGGTCGTGCCGATGAGGCTCGCCATCACCACGCGGCGGAGCGGGGTGCGGCTGCTGTCCGCTGAGGTAACCGTCATGAAGTTGCCCCCAAATGCGTCCTAGTCGTCGAGCGGAAAGCGGATGACCGCGCGAAGTCCTTCGGGCCTCCAGTCGCGATCGATTGTTCCCTGCAGATCCGACTTGACGCTCATCGCGATCATGCGCTCGCCGAAGCCGCTCGAGGGCAGTTCCGGGGAACAGCTTTCGCCTACTTCGGCCCAGATCAGTTCGAGTGATCCTTGATCAAGGCGCCAGTCCAGCTCGATCTGGCCTCCTTCACGGCACAATGCGCCATATTTCACGGCATTCGTGTAAAGCTCGTGCAGGATCATCGAGAGACCCAGAACGTGGCGCGGCTGGAGCAGAACCGCCGGTCCGCCAAAGCGGGCGCGCCCCTCCGTTTTCTCGCTGCCGAGCACTTGTTCGGCAAGGGCCGAAAGGGCCACATCTTCCCATGTCTTGCCGACCAGCAGCTGATGCGCCTGGGCCAGCGAATCAAGGCGTCCCGCAAAGGCTTGGCTAAAGCTCTCGATGTCGGGAGACGCGCGTGCCGTCTGTTGAGCGATCGCAGCGACCACGGTCAGCATATTCTTCACCCGATGCTCGGATTCCTGAAGCACGCGCTGCTGCCGCTCCGCGGCCTCCTTCCGCTCGGAAATGTCGCGAAGGAACCCGACGAACAATTCATCGCCGAATTGATTGCTGGCAGTGACCGAGAGTTCTACCGGGAACTCCTCCCCGCTACGGCGGACGCCGGTGACTTCAATATGCCGATTGAGAACCGGACCCTCGCCGGTAGCGAGGTAGTGGGTGATCCCAATCTCGTGTCTTTCGCGCAAGCGTTCGGGAATGATGAACTCGCTGAGCCGCTGACCGCTCATTTCCTCCCAGCTCCAGCCGAAACAGTCCGCGGCGCGGTCGTTCCAGCCGATTACCAGCCCGTTGACGTTCATGACCACGACCGCATCGAGTGCCGTATCCAGCACCGACTGCAGGCCCGCGTGCAATATGCCCCACCGCAAGTTCATTCTCGGCTTGTAAGTGAATTTGTGAGCATTTCCATCGACTTCTTGCCTCAGGCCCGAGCGAACCTCTCTGTCGCGCGAATGAGGCCGTCGAGGATGCCCGGCTCATTGTACAGATGGCCGCCGTCCGGAACGATGTTGAGTTCGACCTCCGGCCACGCCTTCTTAAGCGACCAGGCGGCGCGGGGCGGGGTGCAGCAGTCGTGGCGGCCCTGAACGATGACGCCTGGTATCCCGCGCAGCTTCTCGGCACCGCGAAGCAATTGCCCTTCCTCGAGCCAGCCGCCGCTCGCCATATAATGGTTCTCGATCCGGGCGATGGCGACGGCCACGTTGGCGCTGGTGAAATGGTCGAGCGTCTCCTCGCTCGGAAGTAGCGTGACGGTCTGGCCTTCCCACTTGCTCCACGCCTGGGCGGCGCGCAGCTGCTCGTCGGCGTCGTCGGACGTCAGCCGCTTGCGATAAGCTTCGACGAGATCGCCGCGTTCGGCTTCGGGGACGAGTGAGACGAACTCCTCCCATGCTTCGGGATAGAGCGACGATGCGCCGCCCTCCTTGTAGAGCCAGTCGATCTCATATTGGTCGAACAGGAAGATGCCGCGCAGCACCAGCTCGGTGACTCGCTCGGGATAGGTCTGGGCATAGGCGAGCGACAGCGTCGAACCCCAGCTCCCGCCGAACACCATCCACCTGTCGACGCCCACCATCGCGCGAAGCTTCTCGATGTCCTCGACCAGGTGCCAGGTCGTGTTGGCGTCCAGGCTCGCATAGGGCGTCGATTTGCCGCAGCCGCGCTGGTCGAAGACGAGGATGTTGTAGCGTTTCGGGTCGAACTGGCGGCGGTGCTCGGGGCTGGATCCGCCGCCGGGGCCGCCGTGAAGGAAGACGACCGGCTTGCCGTCCGGATTGCCGCTCAATTCCCAGTAGAGGCGGTGGCCGTCGCCGACTTCGAGATGGCCGGTCTCCCGCGGCTCCAACGGGGCATAGAGCGTGCGGCGGTCGGACATCAGAAACTCATCTCCTTATAGACGCGGCTGACATCGCCGCCCCACTCGCCATTAAAGCGCTGCAGCAGTCGGTCGGCGGGGGTCATCCCGCTGCCGACGATTTCATGCAGCGGCTCCAGGAAACCGGACTCATTGTCGCCGGCCGAATTCAGCCGCGCCCGGCGGGAAAGGCCACCGGCGGCGATCGCCAGCACTTCGCGGGCGAGATCGTGAACGGTGCCGCCGCCCGGGACCGGCGTCTTCAGCGCCAGCCGCGGAACAGCGCGGCGAAGCTCCTCGCGCTCGTCGATGGTCCAGTGCCGGACCCGTTCCCACGCCGCGTCGAGCGCCTGATCATCGTAGAGCAGCCCCACCCACAGCGCCGGGAGCGCGCAGATCCGGCTCCAAGGACCGCCGTCGGCGCCGCGCATTTCGAGGAAGCTCTTGAGCCGCACTTCGGGAAAGGCGGTGGAGAGATGATCGACCCAGTCGGACAATCGCGGCTTCTCGCCCGGTAGCGCCGGCAGCCTGCCATTGATAAAGTCGCGGAAGCTCTGCCCCGCCGCGTTGATGTAGTTACCGTCGCGAAAGACGAAATACATAGGAACGTCGAGCGCGTAATCGCAGTAGCGTTCGTAGCCGAAGCCGTCTTCGAACACGAAGGGCAGCATTCCAGTGCGGCCGGGGTCGGTGTCTTCCCAGATGTGGCTGCGGAAGCTCAAATAGCCGTTGGGCTTCCCCTCCGTCAGCGGCGAGTTGGCGAACAGCGCCGTCGCCACCGGCTGCAGCGCCAGGCCGACGCGGAACTTCTTCACCATGTCCGCCTCCGACGAATAGTCGAGGTTGACCTGGATTGTGCAGGTGCGCAGCATCATGTCGAGGCCGAGATTGCCGACCTTGGGCATGTAGTTGCGCATGATCTCGTAGCGCCCCTTGGGCATCACCGGCAGGTCGGAGCGCGCCTTGTCCGGCCACATGCCAAGCCCCAGGAAGCCGACGCCAAGCTGCTCGCCAACCGCCTTGACCTGCTTGAGGTGGCGCCCGGCCTCGGCGCAGGTCTGGTGCAAATTCTCGAGCGCTGCTCCCGACAGCTCGAGCTGCCCCGCGGGCTCGAGGCTGACGGTGCCGTCGTCCCCGCTTAGCGCGATTACCTTCCCATGCTCGACCACCGATCGCCAACCGAACTCGGTCAGCGCACCGAGCAGGTCGCGAATGCCGCCGGGCTCGCCATAGCTCGGCGCGCGATGATCGGCGCAGCGGTAGACGAACTTCTCATGCTCGGTGCCGATGCGCCACTTCTCGCGCGGCTTCTCGCCACCAGAGAAGACCGACAGCAGGTCGGCGCGGCTTTCGATCAGCGGGCTTTCGCCATCGTCGGTGCGGGTCGTCATTTGAGGCGGCGCCCTAGCCGCGCCCAGTCATCCACGCCAGTCCCCCGCGAGCGCCATGAACGCGCTCAGCGCTGCAAGCGCGGCCGTCTCGGCACGAAGGATGCGCGGGCCGAGCGAGATCGGCACCGCATTGGCGGACGCGCGGATCGAAGCGCGCTCCTCGTCGGCAAAACCCCCTTCGGGGCCGGTGAGGATCAGCGCCGGACCGGGCCCAAAGGCCGCCGTCACCGGCTCGCCCCCATTCTCGTCCGCGAAATAGAGGGTGCGCGTGGGGTCGCGGCTCTCCAGCAGTTTGGCGAGCGCAACCGGCTCGGCGATCTCGGGCAGGACGGTACGCCCGCACTGCTCCGCCGCTTCGATCGCGATCGACTGCAGCCGCTCCAGCTTGACCCTCTCGGCAACGGTTCGCCGAGTCATCACCGGCAGCAGCCGCGCCGCGCCCAACTCAGTCGCTTTCTCGACCAGCCAGTCGGTCTGCGTCCGCTTCACCGGCGCGAAGGCGAGCCAGACGTCGGGCACGCTCTCCGCCTCGCGGGTGCGGCGCTCGACAATGAGGGTCATGCGTTTCTTGCCGGCCTCGGCAATGCGCGCCAGCCATTCGCCCGACCGGCCGTCGAACAACAGCAGCTCTCCACCCTGCTTCAGGCGCAGCACGTTGCCGAGATAATTGACTTGCGCGGCGCCCAGTTCGGCCCGCGCGCCAGCCGCGAGCGACGACCGCACAAACAGCCGCGGTAGTGACTTTGGGGGCCATGCGGGAGTTGCGGGCATGGCGGCGGTCTAGCGGCTCCGCTGAGGCTCCGCCATGGGCGGGTGCGACATCCAAGACAGGGCGGCGTCAAGCCGCTAATCGCGCTCTTGTGATTACGACAATCGACATCGTTCCCGACAGCGAGCAACGCGGATTCATCGGCGTGCTGCCGCCGCGGTTGCGGCCGTTCGCGTCGTTGATGCGGCTCGACCGGCCGATCGGGACATGGCTGCTCTTCTGGCCGTGCGCGTGGAGCGTAGCGTTGGCGGGGGCGGAGGGGGGCTGGGCTTTGCTGCTGTGGCTGGCGCTCGGGGCGTTTGCGATGCGCAGCGCCGGGTGCGTGTACAACGATATCATCGACCGCGATCTCGACGCAGAGGTCGAGCGGACGCGACTTCGCCCGCTGGCGAGCGGGCGCGTGTCGCTCAGGGGAGCGTGGGTGCAGGTCGCGCTACTTTGTGCCGTGGGTCTGCTCGTCTTGTGGCAACTGCCGTTGGTGGCACAACTGATCGCGCTCGCCAGCATCGCTCCGGTCGCAGCCTATCCGTTCATGAAGCGCATCACCTGGTGGCCGCAGGCTTGGCTTGGGTTGGTGTTTTCATGGGGAGCGTTGGTCGGATGGCCGGCGGTGACCGGAAGCCTCGCCTGGCCACCGCTGCTGCTGTGGTTCGGAAGCATCGCCTGGGTGGTCGGATATGACACGATCTACGCGATCCAGGACATCGAGGACGATGCGCTCGTGGGAGTGAAATCCTCGGCGCGGCGGTTGGGGCAAAAAGCGGCGGCGGGGGTGGCGATCTTCTATATGCTCGCCATCCTGCTGTGGGGCGCGGCGATCTGGACCATGCGGCCGGACCCGCTTGCGCTCGTGACGCTTTTGCCCGCGGCCGGCCATCTCGCCAACCAAGCGCTTCGGGTGGACCCGAACGATGGCGAGGGCGCGCTGAAGCTGTTCCGTTCGAACCGAACCACGGGTCTGCTGGTCTTCCTGGCAATGCTGGTCGTCGGGCTTTCGAGCCGCTAGGCGGCGGCCATGCTCAGCCCCGAACTTGCCCGCGATACCGCCCAGCGCCTGGTCGAGCGCGCTCTCGCCGCCGGCGCGGATGCCGCCGACGCGCTTTATTCCGGACATCATTCGACCAGCGTGCAGGTGCGCCTTGGTGAACTGGAACAAGTGGAGCGCTCGGAAGGCGAAGACGTCGGGCTGAGGGTGTTTCTCGGCCAGTGTTCGGCGACGGTAGCCTCGTCCGACTTCGCGGACGATTCGCTCGACGCACTGGTGTCGCGCGCGCTTGCCATGGCGGCCGAGGCGCCGGAGGATCCGTTTGCCGGCCTGGCGCCGGCGGAACTGCTTGAGCGCGGTCTCACCCCCGCGATCGACGGCGAAGATGCGTCCCGACCCACGCCGGAACAACTCCGCGCAATGGCGCTGCAGGCGGAGGGGGCGGCGCTGGCGGTTCCGAAGGTGACCAACTCGAGCGGCGGCTCGGCCGGCAATTCGGTGTCGATCGTGGCTTTGGCGACCTCGGGCGGTTTTTCAGGCGCCTATCGCTCGACCGGTTACAGCTGCTCGGCCGGAGTGATCGCGGGCGAGGGCGCGGGAATGCAGCGCGACCATGCCTGGCATGGCGTGCGCCATATGGAGGACCTCGATTCGCCCGAAGACATTGGCCGCCTCGCGGGGCAGCGCGCCGCCGCGCGGGTGGGCTCGGGCAAGCCTGCCGCGCGCCGGATGCCGGTGATTTTTGACCCGCGCGTATCCAGCTCCCTCCTTGGGCATTGGGGCGCTGCAATCAGCGGGTCGGCCGTCGCCCGCAAGTCGAGCTTTCTTCAGGACCGGCTGGGCGATCAGATTTTCGCGCGTGGCGTGAGCATCGTCGATGACCCGCTGCGTGCGCGCGGTTTGCGCTCGCGGCCATTCGATGCCGAAGGCGTGCGCGTGTCGCGGCAGGAGCTCGTCGCAGACGGGGTTCTGATGCACTGGATCGCGGACTCGGCCGCGGCCCGGCAGCTCGGCATCGCACCGACTGGCCATGCCGTGCGCTCGGCGGGCGGACCGCCGGGAGTCGGTCCGAGCAATCTGATGATGCTGCCGGGGCGCCGCAGCCGCGACGAGCTGCTCGCCGCCTTTCCGGAGGCGCTGCTGGTCGTCGAACTGATCGGGCAGGGCGCCAATCCGGTCACCGGCGACTATAGCCGCGGCGCGGCTGGCTTCATCGTGCGCGGCGGCGCGATCGCCGAGCCGGTGGCCGAGGTCACCATAGCCTCCAACCTCATCGAGATGTTCGCAACGCTGGAGCCGGGCTCTGATCTCGAGCTTCGCCGCGGTATCGATGCTCCGACGGTGCTAGTGCCGGAAATGACGGTGGCATCAGGCTAGTCGTCTGCTTCGATCCGCTGCAGCCGGAGCCGCGGGATCTCGATCTTCGGGCAGCGGTCCATCACCACCTTCAGCCCCGCCGCTTCGGCACGCGCGGCGGCTTCCGCGTTGATGACGCCGATCTGCAGCCACACCGCCTTCGCGCCGATCGCAATCGCCTCATCGACGGCTTCTCCCGCGGCTTGTGGCCGGCGGAAGATGTCGACGATGTCGATAGGTACCCCGATCTGGCCAAGCTCGCGCCAGACATATTCGCCGTGGACATGCTCGCCGGTGATCTGCGGATTCACGGGGAAGACTCGGTAGCCGTGGTTCTGGAGAAAACGCATCACGCCATAGGACGCCCGATCCGGGCGGTCGGATGCGCCGACCAGCGCGATCGTGCGGGCACTGGTCAGAAGCTCGGTAATATCTTCGTCGCGGGTCAGCGGCATGGCTTGCTCTCCTCGCTACCTCAATGCCTCAGCGGCGCACTGTTTCCACCGCCTCCAGCAGCCGCGCGGCGAGTTTGGCGAATGCATCGGCCTGAGCGCCTTCACCGGCGGCTGGCGGGGTGCCGGCATCCGATGCCTTGCGAAGCTCGAGCGACAACGGCAACCGGCCGAGGAAGGGAACGCCCATCTCCGCCGCCGCAGCTTCCGCTCCGCCGGAGCCAAACGGGTCCGATCCCTCGCCGCAATGGGGGCAGACATAGCCCGCCATGTTCTCGAGGATGCCGAGCACGGGCACGTTGGTCTTGCGGAACAGGTCGATGGCGCGGGTGGCGTCGATCAGCGACAAGTCCTGCGGAGTGGAGACGATCAGCGCCCCCGCCGGGCGCGCCTTCTGGATCAGCGACAACTGGACATCGCCGGTGCCTGGCGGGAGATCGACGATGAGGATCTCGCAATCGCTCCAGTCCGCTTCGATCAGCTTGGCAAGCGCCCCGGTGGCCATCGGGCCGCGCCAGGCGAGCGCATGGCCGGCGGAAACTAGCTGGCCCACCGACAGGAAGCGGATTCCATGCGCCTCGACCGGGATCAGCTGATCGCCCTCGGCCTCGGGCTTGCGGTCGGTGCCGAGCAGCTTTGGCTGCGAAGGGCCGTAGATGTCGGCGTCGATCAG
>JALYPM010000172.1 GCA_030856365.1 Pseudomonadota bacterium | reverse complement strand
CACCCAACTTCGTTTGGGAGTCTTAATTCTCCTGCCGATGGCTCTGGCGTCCGCCGTGCACGTTCATCGCCCATGACCATTCATCACGTCCGCAGCGGGAGCGGGGAACCACTTCTCCTGGTGCACGGCTTAGGCAGCAGCCGAAACGCCTGGAGCCCGATACTGCCGGCCCTCACTCGGCACCGGGGCGTGATAGCGATCGATTTACCCGGACACGGGGATAAGTCCGGCGGAGATCGATAGTGGGAAGACTTGCCGCAACTTCACCGGACGAGGGTTTCAGTAAGCTAGTCCAATGCCGTCGGCGCGTGGGTCGGAGGCCGCGCTGTAAACCAGCTCTGATCCGCTCTCACGCCGTTCCACCGAAGAATAGCGGCCGAAGCCGCCGTCGGATGGCCCAAGCCGCCACCCCTTGTCGGACAGGGCGCGGGCGGTGGCATTGGGTACTCCAGTCTCCAGCCGCAGGAGCCCGGTGCCGCCGATGCTCTTGTCATCCTCCCCCATTTGCTCGGACGAGCCTTCATGGTGCCAGCGCGGCGCATCGCCAGCCGCCTGTCCGTCCAGACCATGATCGACGCGGTTCACGATGATCTGCGTCTGACCTTGCGGCTGCATGTCGCCGCCCATGATGCCAAAGGACAGCCAAGGCTTGCCATCGCGCGTTGCGAAGCCGGGAATGATCGTCTGGAAAGGTCGTTTGCCAGGCGCATAAACGTTGGGGTGACCGTCCTGCAGCGTGAAGAGCTGTCCTCGATCGTGGAGCATGAAGCCAAGGCGGTCGGGCACCAGCCCCGAGCCCATCCCGCGGAAGTTCGACTGAATCAGGGAAACCATCATCCCGTTCTTGTCGGCCACGCTGAAGTAAGTGGTGTCGCCGCGTGAGGGCGCCTGGCCGGGAGCAACGCGGGGGTTGATTCGGTCCGGCCGGATCAGCCGCGCCCGCTCGGCTGCATATGTCTTTGAAACAAGCCACTCGGCCGGGATGCGGGAGGCATCCGGATCAGCATAAAAGCGGGCCCGGTCTTCATAGGCGAGGCGCTTGGCCTCCGCCTGGAGGTGAATGGACAGCGGCGTCTGGAAACCCGCGCCTTTCATGTCGAAGGTCTCGATCATGTTGAGCATCTGCAGCGTCGCGATGCCCTGCGTATTGGCGCCGATCGCGTGAACGGTGACGCCACGGTAAGTTGTGGAAAGGGGATCGGTCCACTCGCTCTTGTGAGCGGCGAGATCCGCACGCGTCATCCAGCCGCCGATCCGGCGGAAATAGGTTTCGATGGTTCGTGCGATTTCCCCTTCGTAAAACGCATCGCGTCCGCCCTCCGCGATGACTCGGTATGTGCGGGCAAGGTCGGGGTTGCGGAAGATTTCACCAGCGCGCGCCCGGTCGCCTGAAGCGTAGGTTGCCCGAGCATTGGCGGTCTCCTCGATACCGAGCCCAGGGCGAGCGTAATTGGCCATCGCCCGGTTCATATAATAGGCCACCACCGGGGACAGCGGCACGCCGCCTTCGGCATAGGCGATCGCGGGCTCGAACAGCTCGGCCCAGCGCAGCTTGCCGTAGCGTTGATGGAGCCGCCACCAAGCATCCACGGTGCCAGGGACCGTAACTGTCACCGCCCCATAATTCGGCAAGACTCCGTTCTTGGCGCGCGAACGGGCGGTCGCCAGGTCCAAAGCTCGAGGTGAGCGCCCGGAGCCTGCGATGCCGACCACACGCGAGGAGCTTGGGTCCCACAGCATTGCGTATAAGTCCCCGCCGATGCCGTTGGCGGTCGGCTCGAGAAAACCTAGCGCCGCATTGATCGCTATCGCTGCGTCGACAGCGGAGCCGCCTTTTTTCAAGATTTCAATGCCGGCAAGCGTCCCCAGCGGATGCGAAGTCGCGGCCGCTCCGTTGCGGCCGAAGGCTTCGGAGCGCGTGGCGAAGCTTGCACCAATCGGGCGGTCGCCCGCTTCGACGTCAGGGTAATATTGCGTCGAGGGGAGCGCGTCGTTCAGAGGAAGCCCGGCAATTTGATGCTGGGCGGAGGCTGCCCGGCCAAAGGCAAGTCCAGCGGCCGCCAGGGGTGCGGCAGCCATAAAGGTGCGTCTTTTCACGTGCGACTCCTGTGCGTTGGCAGGAGCTTAGCATTCCCTTGCCGCGGCAGCACCCGCGAAAGCCTACAGATCGACGCCGATTTCAGCTGTCGTCCGCCATGGGTGGAGAGCGGACAGGTCGCCACGCTATGACGCTCTCAATGCCTCGGCGGGTCGCACCGACATCAACGGCAACGACCCGAGCAGGCCGATCAGCAGTGTGAGAACGCCCCCTGCACCCAGCGTCGCCAGGATCGTCGGCCAGTGCGGCGCCCATGAGAATTCGAAAATTTGGACAATGACGTACCAGGCGGCTCCCAGTCCAAGCGCCAGGGCCAGGATGGCTAGAATGATCGAGACCAGGGCGTACTCAATGGCCTGTGCCCCCAGAATCTGCCCGCGGGTTGCGCCAAGGACCTTCATGATCAGACTGTCGTAGCTGCGTGCCTGCCTCGAGGCTGCGATGGCGCCGACGAGAACCGCAATTCCTGCAAGCACGGTGACAGAGGCGGCGATAAGGATTGCTGCGGCCATCTGGTTCAACATCGTCTGGATGCGCCCGATCAGCTCGGCCACGTCGATCAGCGACGCGGATGGGAAAGCTGTCAGCAGCGAGCGGGTGAGAGCGGGAGGCGTCGCGCCGTCGATGCTGATTGTACCGGCCACCGAGTGCGGCGCGCTCGCAAGGCTGTTGGGCGAGAAGACGAGGATGTAGTTGAACCCCAGCGACTGCCAGTTGACCTTGCGCAGGGACGCGATCCTCGCCTCGATTTCACGCCCAAGAACGCTCACCGTCAGCGTGTCACCGATTCCAACGCCTATCACCTCCGCTGCTTCCTGATCGAGCGACACCAGGGGCGGGCCCGAATAGTCGCGCGGCCACCAGCTGCCGGCGGCGATTTCGCTGCCTTCAGGCAGTGCGTCGCTGTAGGTGACCCCGCGGTCTCCGCGCAGGAACCATGCGCCGGGGGGAAGCTCGTCCAGTTCCGCAACGCGCTTGCCGCCAAACGCGGTGATCGTCCCGCGCAGCGTCGGCACGATGTTGATCGAAGCGCCAGGAGCGTTCGCTCGAACGATGCTTTCGAACCGAGACCGCTCAGAGGCGGGGATGTCGAGCACGAATTGGTCGGGTGCGCGTTGCGGCACGCTGCCCTCGATCTCCGCTCGAAGGCTGGTCTGAATCGCTGCGATCGTCACGAACAGCGTCAGGGAAAGACCAAGCGCGATGACCAATGCCACGGTCCGTGAACCCGGCCGGTGGAGGTTGGCGATCGCCATCCGCAACAACGGCTGGCGCGGTCGCGGCACCCGCCGGGCGACCCACCGGACAGCAGCGCCTACTGCCGCCAGGAGGAGCAAGGTGGCGGCGACTGCACCAACGAACATCGCGGCGAAGCCACGATCGTCGGCCGATGCGAGAGCCAGCGCTACGAGTGATGCAGCGGCAGCGCCGATGATCGCTACCGTGCGGATATCGAGCCGCGCCGGCTGGTCGACCGTGAAACGGAATTGCGCGGCGACCGGGTGGCGCCGGGCACGCGCGAGTGGCGGAAGCGCGAAGATGAACGCGATCAGCAATCCGTAGACCGCGCTCAGCAGCAGCGGCAACGGATGGACAGCAAACCCCGGCTGCACCGGCAAGAGATCCCGCGCCAGCGACACGGCCGCCAGGGGAAGCGCCGCACCCGCCACCAGCCCCAGCGCGACCGCGGCAGCGGCAACGACGCCGATCTCCAGGAAGTAGATGCGAGCAACGTCGCGAGAGGAGGCGCCCAGGATCTTGAGGGTTGCCGTGCTGTCCTGCTTCGCCGCCAAATAGGAGCTCACGCCATTGCCGACACCAATGCCGGCGATGACCAGCGCCGCAAGTCCGATCAGTGACAGGAACTGCCCCATGCGGTCGAAGAAGCGGCTCGCGCCCGGTGCGGCGCCGTCACGGCTCTGGTACTCCCAACCGGCCGTTTCGAAGCGGGCTTTCAATCGGTCGATGACCGGATCGGGCTCCGCACCCGGATCGAGCCGGATCCGGTACTTGCTTCGAAACAGGCTTCCCGGAGCAAGCAATTCCGTCCTGCGCAGGCCCTCCAGGCTGACCAGTGCGACCGGACCCAGCGTGAAACCTTCGCTGATCCGGTCCGGCTCGTCCTCGATAATGCCGCGAACGGCGAAATCGGCCTGGCCGTAGCGGACCCGATCGCCAATCCTCAGCGACAGCCGCTCAGCCAAAGCCGGGCCGATCAATATCTGGCCGGGCGTCAGCGGCAGCCCGGCGCCGCGCACCTTGAGCGTGCCGTAAAGCGGGTACTCGCCGTCGACGGCTTTGAGCTCCGTCAGGACGCCCGTCCCCTGATCGTCGATGCGCCGCGCCATCGCCTGCATCCGGACCGTATCGCTCACCCGCCCCTCGCGCATCAGTGCCGCTTTCTCGGCCGCGCCAGCCTCGCGCTGCGATATCTCGACTTGCAGATCGCCGCCGAGGAAGGCCTGGCCATTGGCAGACAGTTCGCCCTGGATCGCGGCGTTGAGGCTGCCGATCGTCGCCAACGTCGTGACGCCGAGCAGCAGGCACACGAACAACAGGCGCAGTCCCCGCAGGCCCGCCACCATGTCGCGGCGGGCAAGCGCCCACGCCTTGGTCCACCCAAGATCGCTCAAGCGGGTACGTCCGAGACGATCCTGCCGTCGCGCATCTGCACCACTCGCCGGCAGCGGTCGGCAAGGGACTGGTCGTGCGTGATGATGATGAGCGTGGCCGAAGCGGCGGCTTGCCGTTGGAAGAGCAGGTCAATGATTCCTTCGCTCGTCGCCTGGTCGAGGTTCCCGGTGGGCTCGTCGGCGAAAATGATGCCCGGCCGCGGGGCCACCGCGCGCGCGATTGCCACGCGCTGCTGTTCGCCTCCCGACAGCTGCGCCGGATAATGGGTGAGGCGATGACCGAGGCCCACCGCTTCCAGCTCATCGCGGGCCGTGTCGAAAGGCTTGCGTTCACCCGCCAGCTCCAGCGGAACCGCCACATTCTCCAGCGCGGTCATCGTCGGCAGCAGATGAAAACTCTGCAGAACGATGCCGACCTTGCCACGGCGCGCGCGAGCGAGGTCATCCTCGTTGAGACCGGAATAGTCGATGCCGCCAACGCTTAGATCACCCGAGGTTGCGCGCTCCAGGCCCGAAAGCACGGCCATGAGCGAGGACTTGCCCGACCCGGAGGGGCCCAGGATGGCGAGGCTTTCCCCGGCACCGATGTCGATATGGACGCTTTTTAGGATGTGCGTGGCGGCACCTTGCGCGCCCAGCGTCAGGTGGATGTCGCGCGCACGGATCATGCTATCGCTGCCAGCGTTCGGCTTTGTCATTGAAGGGAAATGGGTCCTTGTCCTGGGAACGGGTCCGTTATGCGGCCATCATGGTCGGCGTCCACCTTGTCGCAGGTGGGTGTTCGCCCGAAGAGACTCAAGCCAATGTTGCGAGGTCCGATACGGCGCCCGCGGTCGTACAGCCGCAGCAGCGCGAGGATGGCAAGCTCGTTCTTGCCTTCGGCGACAGCCTCTACGCCGGCTATGGCCTCGACCCTGGCGACAGCTTCCCGGCCCAGCTTGAAAAGGGATTGCAGCAGCAGGGGATCGCCGCCACGGTTCACAACGCGGGGGTATCTGGCGACACCAGTGCGGCAGGCCTGCAACGGCTCAGCTTCACTCTCGACGGCCTGCCCCGCAAGCCGGACCTCGCCATCGTCGGTCTTGGCGGCAACGACATGCTTCGCGGACTGGATCCGTCGGCGACCCAGGCGAACCTGCTGGCGATCTGCCAGGAACTGCGCGGGCGGGGAATCGAGGTCGTGCTGACCGGGATACTCGCGGCCCCTAACCTCGGGGAGGATTACGGCCGCCGGTTCAATCGCCTTTTCCCGGACGTCGCCGGCGCCTGCGGAGCGGCGCTCTACCCGTTCCTGCTCGAAGACGTGAACACGCAGAAGGCGCTCATGCTGCCCGACGGCATTCACCCCAACAGCGCCGGGATTCAGCGCATCGTCGGCAAAATACAGCCGCTCATCGCGCGGGAACTTGGTCGCGATAGCTAGATACTTTGGGCGCCCGATGTCAGCCATCCCGTCAGCGCTTGGACGTCCCAACTTCGCCGTTCAGTCGCCTGTCCTGACGTTCAACCCAGGTGCCCCTGCTGCAAGGCCTTGAGCGCTGCCCGCGTTCTATCGCGGGCATCGAGCTTGAGCAGGAGGTTGGAAACGTGGTTCTTCACAGTTCCTTCCGCCAGCGCTAGCAGATCGGCGATCTCCCTGTTGCTGTAGCCGGCGCAGATCAAATGCAGCACCTCTCGTTCGCGAACGGTCAGTGTTTCGGTAATGTAGCTGTCGGACGATGCCGAAGGGCTGCGGCGGATCGCCGCCATCAGGCTCTCGGTCATAGCCGGCTGAAAAGCCGTTCTGTTGTCGGCAAGGGCTCGAATGGCCTGAGCCAGATCTTCAAGCGACACATCCTTAAGCATCAAGCCTTTGGCGCCGGCCTTGATCGCCGCGATCGCCGCGTCCCCGTCGTCGAAGGTTGTCAAAACCAATGTCGGCGGCAGCATATTCGCCGCGCGGAGAGCATTCAGAACGGCGATGCCGCTCAGCCGAGGCATGCGGATGTCGAGGAGAAGTACGTCGGGCTTGAGCTCCGGAACCTTCTCCAGCGCCTCCTCACCGTCGCTTGCCTCTCCCACCACCTCGATGTCGGGCACCAGCTCGAGCAGACCGCGCACCCCTTGGCGAACCAGCGTCTGATCGTCGACGATAACTACCCGGATCATGCGGGTTGCGGCGCACCTGAAGGCAACCATGCGTCGATGGTGAAGCCAGACGCGGCTCCCGCCTGCACCGCCAGCCGGCCGCCCAGATATTCCACCCGTTCACGCATCCCGAGAAGCCCCGACCCGGGAGCGGAGACGATCGGCCCCGCATTCCCATCGTTCCGCGCGACGAGGCGCACGCCTTCGCCATCCGTGGTCACCTGAAGCCACAGGTTCGACGCTTCCGCGTGCTTGATTGCGTTGGTGACGGCTTCTTGGGCACAGCGCATTAGCGCATGGGCATGGTCAGGGCTGACCCGCACGCCGGGCGCGACTTCGACATGAATTGTGGGAGCGGGGACGCTTAGCGCGAGCGCCTCCAACGCAACCTTCAAATCGCAACGTTCATCCTCGCGCAGAGCGGCGACGACATCTCGCACCTTGGCGAGAAGGGCGCGGGCCAGACCCTTCGCCTGCATCACATGATCGTTTGCTTTGGCGGGCTCGGTGACGTGGCTCGCGATCTCGAGCTGCAGCCCGAGCGCGGTCAGCTCGTGGCCCCAGGCGTCGTGCAGCTCGCGCGAGATGCGCAGTCGCTCCGCGCCGCGGGCCGTATTGGCGATGATCGCCTGCGCGGATCTGAGCTCCCTGTTAGTTTGGGCAAGTACTCGCG
>JALYPM010000122.1 GCA_030856365.1 Pseudomonadota bacterium | reverse complement strand
AGGAATTGATCCCCGCAGCCGCCGAGGAAGGTCTCGCCACCAGCGTGGACGCGTTCAGCGAAGGCATCGCCTTCTTCCCCCACGAGGTCGAGCGGGTATTCGTTGCCGCCGAGGATTACGGGCTGCGCGTGCGCCTCCATGCCGAGCAGCTCAGCAATCGCGGCGGCGCCAAGCTCGCCGCCCGCTACAACGCTTTGTCCGCCGACCATCTCGAACATGTCGACGAGGAGGGCGTCGCGGCGATGGCTGAAGCCGGCACCGTCGCCGTGCTCCTTCCCGGCGCCTTTTACGCGCTTCAGGAAACGCGCAAGCCGCCGGTCGACCTGTTGCGCTCCTATGGCGTCCCGATCGCCATCGCCACCGACTGCAATCCCGGCACCTCGCCGTTGCTGTCGCCGACGCTGGCGATCAACATGGCCTGCACCTTGTTCGGCCTCTCGCCGGAGGAAGCGTTGGCGGGAATGACCATCAACGCGGCGCGAGCGCTGGGTCTGGACGACGAAATCGGCAGCATTGCTCCGGGCAAGGCCGCCGACCTGTGCGTCTGGCGCCTCGAAAGCCTGGCCGAGCTCGGCTACTGGATCGGCCTTCCAGGCCCGGAGCGTCGGATTTACTCGGGCCGAGACACATGATGGCCGTCAGCAGAGTTTTTGCCGCAGTCATTGCGATCGTCGCCGCCTTTGGCCTTGCGGTGCAATTCACGGCGTCGGTCGGCCTGACCGGCTCCGCTCCCGCCGCCGTGTGGGCAATGCTTCGCTATTTCACTGTGCTTACAAATCTCGGCATTTGCCTGCTTATGGCGGCGATTGCTGCCGGCGTCCTGAGCCTGCGCCGGTCCTTCCTGATCGGCGGCGTCAGCCTGGCGATGTCACTTGTGGGCCTGGTCTACTTCTTCCTTTTGCGCGGTCTCGTGGAACTCAGCGGAGGCGCCCTGCTCGCCGATTTCCTGCTCCACACTGCGGTGCCACTGCTGACGGCGCTGTTCTGGGTGGCTGTGGTTCCGAAAGGTGCGTTGCGCTGGCGTGACCCACTGCTGTGGACGTTCTACCCGCTCGCTTATCTTCTCTATGCGGTCCTTCGAGGCGGACTCGACGGCAAATATCCTTATCCGTTCATCGACATCGGCGACATTGGAGCCGGTGTCGCCCTCCTCAACTCAGCGGGCATAGCGATCGCCTTCATTTTGGGAGGGCTGCTGCTCGTCGCCATCGATGCGGCGCTTGGGCAACGCACATCAAACCGCTAGAGCGCGGCAAGCAATCAGCCACGGACGAAATGTGACCGACAGACGCGACAACAGCCGCCGCATCCGAGCAAGGCGCGGAAGTGAAATCGTGGCAAAGCACTGGACCACCGAGGCAGCGGTGCGGATGCTGATGAACAACCTCGACGACGAGGTTTCCGAGGACCCGCAGAGCCTGGTCGTCTACGGCGGCATCGGCCGCGCCGCGCGCAACTGGGAATGCTTCGACAAGATCGTCGAGACGCTCGAGCGACTGGAGCAGGACCAGACCTTGCTGGTCCAGTCGGGCAAGCCGGTCGGTGTCTTCCGCACCCATGCCGATGCCCCGCGCGTGCTGATCGCCAACTCGAACCTCGTGCCGAAGTGGGCGAACTGGGAGGTGTTCAACCAGCTCGATCGCGCCGGTCTGATGATGTACGGACAGATGACCGCCGGCAGCTGGATCTACATCGGCACGCAGGGCATCGTCCAAGGCACCTTCGAGACCTTCGCCGAGATGGGCCGCCAGCATTTCCGTGGCGACCTCACGGGCAAATGGATCCTCACCGCCGGCCTTGGCGGGATGGGCGGTGCGCAGCCGCTCGCGGCGGTGATGGCCGGCGCCCACTGCATCGCGATCGAAGTCCAGGAAAGCCGCATCGAGAAGCGGCTGGAGACCCGCTACCTCGACCGCCGCGCGGGCAGCATCGACGAGGCACTGGAGATCGTCCGCACCGCCACCGAGCCGACCAGCGTCGGCCTGCACGGCAATGCGGCCGAGGTCGTCCCCGAAATGCTGGCGCGCGGAATCCGCCCCGACGCGCTCACCGACCAGACCAGCGCTCACGATCCCGCCAACGGCTACTGCCCGGCCGGCTGGAGCGTCGCCAAATGGCAGGACATGCGCGAGCGCGACCCCGCCGCCGTCGCTCACGCCGCGCGTATCTCAATCGCCCGCCACGTCGAGGCGATGCTGTCGTTCAAGGACATGGGCGTGCCTACTTTCGACTATGGCAACAACATCCGCCAGGAGGCCAAGGACACCGGCGTCACCCGCGCCTTCGATTTTCCGGGGTTTGTCCCCGCCTACGTCCGGCCTTTGTTCTGCCGCGGCATCGGCCCGTTCCGCTGGGTTGCGCTCTCCGGCGATCCCGAGGACATCTACCGCACCGACCAGCGTGTAAAGGAGCTGATCCCCGACGATCCGCACCTCCACCGCTGGCTCGACATGGCCCGCGAGCGCATCGCGTTCCAGGGTCTTCCCGCACGCATCTGCTGGGTCGGCCTCGGCCAACGCCACCGCCTCGGCCTCGCCTTCAACGAAATGGTCAGGAACGGCGAAGTCTCCGCGCCGATCGTCATTGGCCGTGACCATCTCGACAGCGGCAGCGTCGCCTCGCCCAACCGCGAGACCGAAGCGATGAGGGACGGCAGCGACGCCGTCTCCGACTGGCCGTTGCTCAACGCCCTACTCAACACCGCCAGCGGCGCAACCTGGGTGTCGCTCCACCACGGCGGCGGCGTCGGCATGGGCTATTCGCAGCATTCTGGGATGGTGATCGTCGCCGACGGCACCGACGACGCCGCGCGCCGCCTGGAGCGCGTCCTGTGGAACGACCCCGCCACCGGCGTCATGCGCCACGCGGATGCGGGATATGAGGAGGCGGTGGACTGTGCGAGTGAGCAGGGGCTGGACCTGCCGATGCTCAACTAATCAGAGAGGCGAGGGGCCAGACATGAACAGAAGCACTCGACTACTGATTGTGATTGCAGGGCTGGGGAGCCTAGGATCGTTGGTGGCGGCACCACTGATCTTCCCGTCGGTATTTAACCCCGAATCGTCGCTGGGCTATGTGGCCGAATACAGGTCTGACTTGATAGCTCTCGCGCGTGGATCGCAGCTAAGCGAGGCTACTTGGTCGAAAGTTCAGGACCAATGCCAACCTGATGAGCATCGTTTGGAGCCGGTCTATAGGGGCGAGTATACCCATGAAGTATTCTGCCGGACGCACTCAGACCGAACCCGTCGAGCACTTGGCTACTTGGCAGCCTTGCTCCTTTTCCCCGCGCTCGCTTTTCTCGTGGGATGGATTTTAAAGGGAAAGCGCTGACCGGGGAGCAAGAAGGGAAGTATGAAGCTTAATCCGCAAGTTATCGATCTGCTGTCCTTGCGCCAGCTTTGGGCCGGCGCACCCGCGCGCCTCGACGACGCGTCGATGCAGCGCATCGCCGGGGCCGCCGCCTCCGTCGAGCGCATCGTCGCATCTGGCGAGACCGTCTACGGCGTCAACACCGGCTTCGGCCTCCTCGCGCAAACGCGCATTGCCGACGACCGCCTGGCCGAGCTTCAGTCCAACCTGATCTTGTCGCACAGCGCCGGCCTTGGCGAGCCCTTACCGCGCCGCGTCACACGCCTCATGATCGTGCTGAAGCTGCTTGGCCTCGGCCGCGGCCACTCGGGCGTTCGGCCGCTGATCATCGAGGCGCTTCAGG
>JALYPM010000121.1 GCA_030856365.1 Pseudomonadota bacterium | reverse complement strand
AAGCTGAAACAGCCGAAGATCCGTTGACCTTGGCCCGCCCACCGGCGGGCTTTTTTATTGGTGCGCAAATCCATGACCCAATTCTCTCACATCACTGCCGCTCTAGCCTTGCCCGAGCCGGAACTCGCCACCCAAGCGATCGAAAAGCTGCTCGGCGGCCACGCACTGCTGGAAGCGGAGGCAGAGGCCCTGTTTGGCGAGATCGTCGCCGGACGGCTTGCCGATCCTTTGATGTCCGCGGCGTTCGTCGCGCTTCGCCTCAAGGGCGAGAGCGCGGCCGAGCTGACCGGCGCCGCACGGGCGCTGCGAGGGGCGGCGCGGCCGTTCCCCCGACCGGATTATCTGTTCGCCGACAGCTGCGGCACTGGTGGCGACTGCTCCGGTTCGATCAATGTCTCGACCGCCGCAGGTCTGGTCGCCGCCGCCTGCGGCCTGCCCGTCGTCAAGCATGGCAACCGCAGCTTCACTTCGAAATGCGGATCGGCCGACGTGCTCGAAGCCTTGGGAGCGAAGCTCGATGCGGCGCCCGAAGTCTCGCGGGCATCGCTCGACGCGACCGGCTACTGCTTCCTGCTCGCTCCGATGTACCACCCGGGCGTCGCCCATGCCGGGCCGGTGCGCCGGGCACTCAAGGTACGGACGGTGATGAACCTGTTGGGTCCCTGCCTCAATCCGGCGCGGCCGCAAGTGCAATTGCTCGGGGTTGCCGAACCGGCCCTGCTTCGCCCGATCGCCGAAACGCTCGCCGCTCTCGGGGTGGAGCGGGCGCTGGTCGTCCATGGCTCCGGCCTCGACGAGATTGCGTTGCATGGGCCGACGCGGGCTGTTCGCCTCTCCGCCGGCGAACTGAACGAGGTTGAGATCACGCCGGAGCAGGCGGGCCTCGAGCGGCAGCCGGTTGAGCAGATCGCCGGCGGCGATCCTGCGGAGAATGCCAGACGCCTGCGCGCTGTGCTCGGTGGGCGCGGCGGCAGCGCCGAACGCGACGTGGTGGCGATCAACGCCAGCGCCCTGCTGCTGACGGCCGGACGTGCGACGGACCTGCGCGACGGCACCGGGCAGGCGCTCGAAGCGATCGGCTCGGGCTCTGCGCTGACGGTGCTCGAACGGTTTGTTGAGGCCAGCAATGGCTGACGGAGTTCTCGGCAAAATCCTTGAGGCAAAGCGGGTGGACCTCGCGGCTCGCTACGCAAGCGTGTCGCTGGACTCGCTGCGGCAGCGGGCGCAGCCGACCCGCCGCAGCCTGGCCGCGGTGATCGCCCGGCCCGGCAGCCGCTTCATCCTGGAAATCAAGCGCGCCTCACCGTCGCAGGGCAGCATTCGCGCCAGCGCAGACCCTGAGCGGATCGCGCGCGGTTATGCGCCGGTCGCCGATGCGCTGAGCGTGCTAACCGACGGCGCTTTTTTCGGCGGCTCGCTCGATGATCTGTCGGCAGCGCGGCGCGTGTTCGACGGACCGATCCTCGCCAAGGACTTCTTCATCGACCTGCGTCAGGTCGCCGAGGCGCGCATTGCCGGCGCGGACGCCATCCTCGTCATGCTGTCGGTGCTCGGCGATTCCGATGCACGCGCGATGATCGGCGAAGCGAGACGGCTCGGAATGGATGCGCTGGTCGAAGTCCATGACGAACAGGAAATGCGGCGGGCGCTGGCGCTTGGCGCGCCGCTGATCGGAATCAACAACCGCAACCTGCGCGACCTCTCGGTCGATCTCGCGACCACCGAGCGGCTGGCGCGAATGGCACCCGGACGGCTGCTGGTGTCGGAGTCGGGCATTGGCACTCGCGCCGACGTGCAGCGGCTGTCGAAGCAGGTGGACGGCTTCCTCGTCGGCACCTCGCTGATGCGCGCGAGCGATCCGGCGCAGGCCGCGCGCGAGCTGGTGTTCGGGCGGGTCAAGCTCTGCGGGCTCAACCGGCGTTCGGACATCGCCGCGGGCGCGGCCGCCAGCTTCGCCGGCTTCGTGTTCGTCCCCGGCAGCGTCCGCCACATCACGGCGGACGGGGCTGCGCCGCTGGCGGGTGCTGCGCGCAAATTAGGGATGCTTCCGGTCGGCGTGTTCCGCGACGCTCCGGTGGCAGTGGTCGCCGACATCGCGACCTTGCTGAACCTGCACGCGGTCCAGCTGCACGGGCAGGAGGATGTCGCTTATTCTCAGACACTCCGCCGCCAGCTGCCGCGCGAATGCGAAGTCTGGACCGCGGTCAGCGTCGGCCGGGACCATCTCTCGCGGGCAGGCGGCGACAGGCTATTGTTCGACAATGGCGACGGGGGCACGGGCCGCAGCTTCGACTGGCGGATGGTCGGTCATCACCCCGCGCTTGGCACTTCGCTGGTCGCGGGCGGGATTGGTCCGGGCAACGCACGCGCGGCGCGGATGCTCGGCGCCTATGCGATCGACTGCGGCTCCGCGCTCGATGCCGCGCCCGGAGCCAAGTCGCCGGAGAAGATCCGGGCGCTGTTCGATGCGCTTCGCGCCGACGGGCGGCAAGGAATTCGCCAGTGCGCCTGAGTGGACGGTTCGGCCGCTTCGGCGGCGCCTATGTTCCCGAAATTCTGATGCCGGCACTTGAGCAGCTCGAGGCCGCCTTTCTCGACGCGCAGGACGACCCCGCGTTCGCCCAGGAGCTCGGCGGGCTGCTGCGCAACTATGCCGGGCGGCCGACGGCGCTGACCCTGTGCCGAAACCTCGGCGGCGCAGCGAAAATCTATCTGAAGCGGGAGGACCTGCTTCACGGCGGCGCCCACAAGACCAACCAGGTGCTTGCCCAGGGCCTGCTCGCCAAGCGCATGGGCAAGCGCCGGCTGATCGCAGAGACGGGCGCCGGCCAGCACGGCGTCGCAACCGCGATTGTCGGGGCGCTGCTGGGCTTCGAGACGCGCATCTACATGGGCGCCGACGATGTCGAGCGGCAGAGCCTCAATGTGTTCCGGATGCGGCTGATGGGCGCCGAAGTGGTGCCGGTGGAAAGCGGGGGACGAACGCTGAAGGATGCCGTTAACGAAGCGCTTCGCGACTGGTCGGCGAGTTTCGACGATACGCATTACCTGCTCGGCACGGCGGCCGGCCCGCACCCGTTTCCGCTGATGGTGCGAGAGTTTCAGCGAGTGATCGGGCGCGAGGCACTGGCGCAGCTCGAGGCGACCGAGGGCCGCTTGCCGGATGCGGTGATCGCCTGCGTCGGCGGCGGCTCGAACGCGATCGGAATCTTCTCCGACTTCGTGCCCCACGAGCAGGTACGGCTGATCGGAGTCGAAGCGGCGGGACGCGGGCTCGACGGAGGCGAGCATGGAGCGACGCTGCTTCGCGGCCGGCCAGGCATCCTCCACGGCGCCGAGACCTATGTACTGCAGGACGCGGACGGGCAGATCGACGACAGCTGGTCGGTATCCGCCGGCCTCGACTATCCCGCTGTCGGGCCGGAGCATGCGCATCTCAAGGATATCGGCCGCGCCGAATATTTCGGCGCAACGGACACCGAGGCGCTGTCGGCGTTCAAGGCGCTGGCAGTCAATGAAGGCATTCTCTGCGCGTTCGAGTCCGCGCACGCGCTTGCCCATGCACTGAAGCTTGCCGAGACGGCCGCCGAGGGAACGGTGCTGCTGGTCGGCCTGTCGGGCCGTGGCGACAAGGACGTAGCCCAGGCCGAGCAGTTGCTGGGACCGTCGGCATGAGCCGCTACGCGCGCATGTTCCAGCGGCTGGAGGCGAGCGGCGATGGCGCGCTCGGCGCCTTCCTGATGCTCGGCGATCCGGACCTGGAAACCAGCGCGGCCCTGCTGGCGGCTGCGGTGGAGGGCGGCGCCGACATGCTGGAGGTCGGAATCCCCTTTTCCGATCCGGTTGCCGACGGGCCGGTGATCCAGGCCGCCGCCGGGCGTGCGCTGGAAAGCGGCGTCAGGGTCGCCGACTGCTTCGCGCTGATCGATCAGGTGCGGCAGCGCTTCGCCGAGATTCCGATCGGCATCCTCACTTACGCCAATTTGGTGATGGCACCGGGCCGCTCAGAATTCTTCCGCCGCGCTGCCGCCGCCGGCACAGACAGCCTGCTGATCGCCGACTTGCCCGCTTTCGAGGCGGCGCCGTGGGCAGAGGAGATGCGCGAAGTCGCGCTCGAGCCGGTGCTGATTGCCGCGACCAACACGCCGCAGCCGACGCTGGAGCGGATTGCGGGAATCGGCGGCGCCTACACCTACTGTGTGACCCGCGCGGGCGTCACTGGTGCCGGGGGGCAAGCGGCGTTCGACTCGAACCTCATCGAGCGCCTCAGATCTGCCGGCGCACCGCCGCCGGTGTTCGGCTTCGGCATCTCCTGCGCCGACCAAGTCAGCGCCGCCATCGCCGCCGGAGCGGCCGGCGCCATCAGCGGCTCGGCGATCGTTCAGGCCGCGGCACGGGCCGGGGAGGACGCGGTTCGAACCTTGGTCGTGGACCTCAAAGCCGGCACCCGCCGGGGCTGATTCATACGGTCACGGAACGACTCCCGCTCCAAGCGATTGAATCCGCCGCTTGGACCCAAGGAGAAGCTCGGATGGCGGCACGACCGATTTGGCGCGGGCAGATCAGGCTCGGGCTGGTCTCGATTCCGGTCGAACTCTACTCGGCGACCAAGAGCGGGCCTTCGATCGCATTCCATCAGGTGCACGAGCCGTCGGGCAAGCGCATCAAATATGAGAAAGTGGTGCCGGGAATCGGACCGGTGAACACGGACGAGATCGTCAAGGGCTTCGAAGTCTCCAAAGGACATTATGTCCTCCTCGACCCCGAGGAGATCGAAAGCGTCAAGCTGGAGAGCCGCAAGACGCTCGACCTCGTCCAGTTCGTCGACACCCACGACATCGACGCCATGTATTACGAGAAGCCCTATTATGTGGTGCCGGCGGACGATTTGGCGGAGGAGGCCTTCGTCGTCGTCCGCGAAGCGATGCGGCAAGCGAAGAAGATCGGCGTCGGGCAACTGGCAATGCGCGGTCAGGAATATGTCGTCGCACTGAAACCGTGCGGCCGGGGAATGCTGCTGGAGACGCTTCGCTACGGCGAAGAGGTCAACAAGGCGGCGTCCTATTTCCGCGAAATCGGGGATGCCAAGCCCGACCCCGATCTGCTCGACATGGCCGCGATGCTGATCGAGCGGAAGGTCGGTGAATTTGACCCAACTGAATTCCACAACCGCTACGTCGACGCACTTCGCGGCCTGATCGAGGAGAAGCAGCGCAAGAAGGGGGAGAAGGTGATCCAGGACCCGGACGCCGACGAGCCCCCCTCGCGCGGCTCCAACGTCATCGACCTGATGGCGGCGCTGAAGAAGAGCCTTGGCGAGGACTCGGGCGGCGCCGAGAAGAAGCCGGCTGCGAAGAAGCCTACGGCTGCGAAGAAGCCGGCAGCGGCCAAGAAAGCGCCGGCCCGCAAGGCCGCTCCGGCGAAGAAGGCCGCTGGCGGCCGGAGCCGGTGACGCACGGCTGATGGCACGCGTTCCACTCGACATTGAGACGTACAACAAGAAGCGCGACTTCGCGAAGACGAGGGAACCGAAGGGCCGTAAGCTCAAGGGCAAAGGCGACAGCTTCGTCGTCCAGAAACACGACGCTTCGCGGCTGCATTGGGACTTCCGGCTCGAGCTCGACGGCGTGCTGAAAAGCTGGGCGGTGCCGAAGGGGCCGAGTCTCGATCCCGGGCAGAACCGGCTGGCGATGCGGACCGAGGACCACCCGCTCGACTATGGCACGTTCGAAGGCACCATCCCCAAAGGCGAATATGGTGGCGGCACCGTCATGCTGTGGGACCAGGGCCGCTGGATTCCGCATCCGGACAAGGATCCGCGCAAGACGATCGAGGAAGGCCATC
>JALYPM010000115.1 GCA_030856365.1 Pseudomonadota bacterium | reverse complement strand
CCCTGGTGGCCGAACCGCCTGATCGACATCAGCCGTGTGAAGCACGTGGTGGTTCATCGCCGCGTGGTCGGCGAAGGGGGCGAGACGGTTTACGAGCTGGGTGCAGCCGGAGCCAGATCGGAGCCAGATCGGAGCGGCATGACATGAGGGCCCTCGAAATTGCGCGGATCTCGGTGGATCCTTGGGTTCTCTACGCCGTCCAGACCCACCGAGCGATCCGCAATGCCCAGCATATCCTCTCCGAGCCTCGGCCGCAGCGGCCACGAGCCGCGTCGCACGCGCGCGCAACTGCGTGACGAGGCCACCCGCCAAGCGGCCGCGTTGGTCGAGCTCGCGATCGAGCGCGGCGGGACCGACACGACGTTCACGGCGTTCGAGGTGGCGCTCGCGGACGCGATCTTCGCGCTCGCGCGGACCGTGCTCGTGCTCTTCCTCGTCGTCGCGGAGGAGCGTGTGAGCGCCGGCCTCACCGACGAGATGGTGCACGACGGACGCGTGTTCCGTCGCGACCGCTCGCTGCCGCGGTCGCTCATGTCGCGCTTCGGGATCGTGCGCTACTGGCGAACGTACATGCGCAGCACTGCGCCCGGCAGTGCTCGACGCCATGGGTTCCATCCGCTCGACGTATCGCTCGGCCTGCTCGCCGACCGGATCGCGCCGAGCTTGCTCGCGCTCGCGGTGCGCCTGGCGGCGCGCATGTCTTTCGCGGAGGCGCGCGACGTGCTCGGTTGGTTCGTTCCGTCGGTGCCCTCGGTCGAAGTGATCCAGGCGGCGACGCTCGGGTACGGTCGCTACGCGCCGGAGTGGTTCGAGAGCGCGCCGGCGCCCGAGAACGACGGGCAGGTGCTGATCGCGCAGCTCGACAGCAAGGGCGCGCCGACGGCGACGGAGAGCGAGCTCGCGGCGCGGCGCGGCAAGCGGAAGAAGAAGCGCGGCGGCAAGAGCGGCTCGCCGCGACACCGCGGTCGGCAGAAGCGGGAGCGCTTCACCCGGAAGGCGCGCCGGCTGCCCGGCGACAAGTCGAAGAACGCGAAGATGGCGACGGTGCTCGTGATGTACACGCTGCACCGGACCCGGGCTGGCTACCTGCACGGGCCCATCAACAAGCGCGTGTACGGCTCGTTCGCGTGCAAGCGGCATGCGGTCGAGTTCGCGCGGCGCGAGGCAACCAAGCGCGGCTTTCCGCCCGGAACGCGAAAGCAGGTGCAGGTGCTCACCGACGGCGACGAGGCGCTCCAGCTCTATACGGGCGAGCTGTTCCCCGACGCGATCCACACCGTCGACATCATCCACGTCGTCGAGAAGGTGTGGAGCGCCGGCCACTGCCTGTTCAAGAAGCGCGGCGAGCGTGAGGAGTGGGTCGAGGCGCAGAAGACCGCGCTCTACGAGAACCGCACGGCCGACATCGTCGCCGAACTGCGACGACGTCACGACGCGGTCTCGCGCAGCGGCCCCGGTACTGCGACCAAGCGCGAGACGCTCGACGGGATCGCGACGTACATCGAGAAGCGCATCGATCGCACGAACTACGGCGCGCTCATGGACCGCGACCTCGAGGTCGGCACGGGCGCCGTCGAGGGCGCGATCCGTGCGCTCATGTGCCGGCGCATGGACTACGGCAGCATGCGCTGGATCAAGGAACGCGCCGAGGCCGTTCTCCAACTCCGCTGCATCGACACCAACGGCGACTGGGACGCATTCGTCCGATTCATCCACGACAAGATACGTGCCCGAGGCGAGCAACAGGGCCAACGCATCAGACTGCAACAGCGCGTGCCTCAACCGCTACCCACTATGCAGGAGGCTGCGTGACATGGGCTCATCGCCTCGCATGGCTCGATCTGCACCCTTACGAGCTGGCGGCCGAGCTCGATGGTCACTCCGTCGTTCTGATTCCCGAAATCTCGCGCGAGGACGAGGCGAGCTACATGGAGCAGGTGATCGAAGCTCACCTCTCCAGCGCCGACGACCAAGCGCCTGCGTAGGGGATCGGCGACGGCGAGGAGCTCGCGCGCAGTCCCTTCTTTTGACCTCGGGCCGGGTCGTGAGCGGCCACCTCGCTGTCTTCCCGGGAAGCGACTGGATCCCGAACCGATTGGAGGGAGTCTGACGCGTGATGGCTCCGATCGCCGAACCCTGGAGAACCACAATGACACCGGCCTGGATCCTGCGCTTCGGCAAAGATGCTTTCTCTCCCTGCCTCGGGGTGTGCCTGGGGACGCAGCTCGCGGACGTGGTTGCCGTCATCGACGCCGCGCGACCGG
>JALYPM010000089.1 GCA_030856365.1 Pseudomonadota bacterium | reverse complement strand
CTCGACTTTGGCCGTTTCATAGTCCGGCGGCTGCCCATGCCTGCTGGACCTGGGTGATTTCTGTTGGTGTGGGAGCGCGGCCCTGTCCTGGGCGATATTGCGCGGCGATGATGACGCGGCGCAGCTTGGCGAGCATGTCGGCGAAGGATGGGGTGGTCTTGGTCTGGTACCAGGGCGCGCGGGCGCGGTGCTCGGCGGTGACGTCGGGGTGGTGGCCCGCCTTGGCGTACCAGACGATCGTGAGCGTCATGCATAGGAATTGGAAGGGCACGGTGCGCTCGACCGCGCGGCGGTTGCGGTTGCGGGCGTCGCCGACCCCGGCGAGCTGTTTGCCGTCTTGGAAGCAGACCTCGATCGGCCAGCGCTCGGCGTAGCGCTCGACGAGCTGGCCGGGGGTGGCGTTGAGGTCGGTGGTGATCAGCGCGAGCTGGTAGCCGCTTGTCTTGGTGGTGTCCTTGACGAGGATCACGCGCACGGGGGTCTCTGAGCCCAGCGGGCCCCACAGGCAGTCGATCGTGGCGAGCGTCAGCGTCTCGCTCTTGGCGTAGCGCCGCACGGTCGCCTCGGTCCACTGCGTCGCCGGGTGCTGGGCGATCTTGGCCAGGCTCGGCAGCCGCGCTCCCCATTTGCGCGGGCGGCCGCGCGTGCCGGTGCGTGGCGGTGTGCGAGCAAACAGCGCGGCGTCTGAGCGCAGCCGCGAGGTAACGGTCACCCGGCCCGCCACGCCGCGCCATCGGCCTGAGGCGTAGGCAGCGTCGCCGACGACGTCGAGCTGGTGCTCCGTCAGGCGCGCGGCGAGCAGATCGACCATTTCCCTTGCCAGCTCGGGCTTTCCCGGCCGCTCGGGGTCGGGCTTGCCCTTCGGGAAGTGCTTACGCTTGGGGCGCCACAGCCGAAACAGCACCGGCAGGCACACCGCGCGGTCAAGGAACCCCAAGCGCACGACGATCCCGACTGTCACCCAGTTGTTGCCCCACGCGACTGCGGCCCTGTCGCTGTTGGCGGTCGCGTCGTGATGCCAATGCGAGCCGAACACCCGCCGGCCCAGGCGCTTGAGCAGCGAGTCGTCGACCGCGACGAGAACCGCCGCGCCCGGCTCGGTCAGGCACTCCACGACCAAGGCGGCGATACGCAGCCCGAGCTCGTCGGCTGACCAGCGCGCGCGGCTGAAGAAGCGATGCGCGCGGCAGTGATCCCAGACCCCGGCCAGCCGCGCCCCGACGAGCATCCCCGTCACCGTGCGCAGCCCGGTCTGAGAGACCTGGCCGACGACCAGCGCCCTGAAGGTCTGAAACGTCGGTTGCGTGAAGCACGGCGCGAAGAGGGACAGCAGCCCGTCTAGCGAAGCAGGAACATGCAGGAGCATCGGCGGCGCCTCCGTGGGCAGCCGCGACCGGGCACCCACCCGCCGCGGCATGACAATTGGACGCCCACGACTTCGAGGAGGCCGCCGATGCTCCTCCCGCTCCCAACCTCCTCAGACAGACACCCAGCCGCCGCCGCTACCCCACCGCCGACCACCGAGCCCGCTGGCTCAAGACCACAAAAGCGCCAAAGTCGAGAGCCCTTCGACGTCGCGAAAATGGCGCGCCAACGCGGCCGCACGTCGGCGCTCCTCAACACGAGCTTCCATGGTGGACACGTCGCCAAACGCTACGCAGCACGCCCGACGCCTACCACCGCCAACGACGCGGCGAGCTGGCTCGGCCGCAGTTCGTGTGCTGCTTCCACGCGATTGCAGCACTCTGGCGCTCGCGCACCCGGGGCGCTCCATCGCATGGGTAGGGGCGACCGTGGTCGACCTATGCCGTGCTGCCGCGTCAGGCGAAAGTGGAAGCAGCGCATCGCCTCACCGATGCCGCTTCGCGTGGTGAAAGCAGGCGCACGGGAGAGGCAACGACCTGGGGTGTTTCCGGGGCGACCTGCGGCCCATTGAGCGATCCTGATGTGGAAGCTACGAGACAGCGGAGGTGGGACATGAGCAGTGCCCGCCCCCCACACGCGGCCAATCTCGCCGGCCTGCAGGTGTTCGGCGACCATGAGGACCTACGCAGTGTCTTCCTCGTGCTCGGACTCAGAACTCCTCCATTCCTTCAGCAGGGTGCGCGCGTTCAGCGTGTGGGGGTGTTCGTCGCCCAGCAGCCGTTGGCTGTCGGCGAGCACCCGCTCGCCGAGCTCGATCGCGTCGCCCGTGCGCCCCGCCGACCAGTAGGAGTAGGCGACGTTGGCGCGCGCGTTCAGCGTGTGGGGGTGTTCGTCGCCCAGCAGCCGCTCACGATCGGCAAGCACCCCCTCCTCGAGCTCGATCGCGTCGCCCGTGCGCCCCGCCGACCAGTAGGAGTAGGCGAGGTTGGCGCGCGCGTTCAGCGTGTCGGGATGCTCATTGCCCAGCAGCCGCTCACGATCGGCGAGCACCCGCTCGCCGAGCTCGATCGCGTCGCCCGTGCGCTCCGCCTGCCCGTAGAAGAAAGCGAGGTTGGCGCGCGCGTTCAGCGTGTCGGGATGCTCATCGCCCAGCAGCCGCTCACGATCGGCGAGCACCCGCTCGCCGAGCTCGATCGCCTCGCCCCAGCGCCCCGTCTGCCCGTAGGAGGCGGCGAGGTTGGCGCGCGCGTTCAGCGTGTCGGGGTGCTCGTCGCTCAGCAGCCGCGTTGCGCGCTGTGTTGTGGTTGTCGCTGCGTCGATCGCACGGTCGATCGTGCCGACGTTAAGCAAGTAGAAGCAGGCATGGTTGAGCAGATCGATGAGGGCGGTCGCGTGCTCGCCTGGCTGTGCGAGCGTGTCGCCGAGCGTAAGGGCTCACGACTGAGCAATTGGTGGCTTCAGGTGGGCTCAGCGCCCGCCAACACTGGGGATCGACGCCTGCCACGCCATCATTTGCCAAGTCGTGAGCCCTAAGGACGTGCGGCAGCAGCTGTTCGTACTGGGGCCAGTACTCGGGTAGCGCGGGATCTGGAGGCATCGCTTCGGTCAGTGCGGTCAGCGCCGCGTAGCCGGCGACCTGTTGCAGCGCGCGGTTCGTGTCGCTGTCGCGTACGACTCGTTGCAGCAGCCGATGCATGCTGAGCGTGGCATATTGGACCTCTGCGAGGGAGTAGCGGTCAAGCGCGCGGATCGCGTCGATGAGCCGCTTGCGTTGGTAAGCGTCGCTACTGTCGTCCAACAGCACGTCAAACAGCGCGAGCGGGATCGCGTCGGGCGCCAGATACGCAGCCATCGCAAGGACCGCGTACGCGAGCGGCGCCTCCTGCTCCGCTACCTGGATCGATGCGGTCCATGTCGAGGCGATCGTCTGCCGATAAAACGCTTCGGGCGAGCCCTCATACAACT
>JALYPM010000111.1 GCA_030856365.1 Pseudomonadota bacterium | reverse complement strand
CGTGATGGAGCATGTGTCGAAGAACGGCGATGCCAAGTTCATCCCCGAATGCACGCTGCCGCTGACCGGCAGGAATGTCGTCGACATGATCGTCACCGATCTCGCCGTGTTCCAGCGGCCGGATCACGACAGCCCGTTCAGGCTGATCGAGCTGGCGCCCGAGGTGACCGCCGAAGAGGTGCGCGAGAAAACCGCCGCGCAGTTCGTCGAATGATCGCGCGGGAGGCCGAGAAGGTGGCGCTGATCGCCACTTTGCTGGCTCTCCTGCTGATCCTGATCATGCACATCGACCATTATCTTCGCCACGGCGCGGGGTGAGGCGTTCCGCGCTGCTGGTGCCGATGGTGCTGCTCCTCCTGTGGAGCTGCGAGGAACGTACACCGACCGTGATCGACGGCTCTTCTCGGGATGTCTTCGAGCGAACGAGCGCGGAGGCGCGGCAGGAGATTGCGGACGCCGACCGGCTGATCTTCGACCGCGCAATGCGCACGATCGGCGGACGCCGCCACTCGCGGCGCGATCCGGACGCGCTGGCGCGGGTCACATTCGACGGCATGACTGGTGCGCAGGTGGTTGACGACCAGAAGGCGCGCGAAACAGGGAGACGATGATGAAACCGACGAAAGCATGAAGGCCCTCCTTTCCCATGCTCCCGGCGGACCGGAGACGCTGCGACTTGACGAAGTGCCCGAGCCAACGCCGGGCACGGGCGAGTTGCTCGTGCGCGTGCGAGCGGCGGCGATCAATTTTCCCGACGTTCTGATCATCGAGGACAAATATCAGCTCAAGCCGCCGCGGCCATTCGCTCCCGGCGGCGAAATCGCCGGAGAGGTCGAAGCGATTGGCGAAGGCGTTGAGAGCTGGTCGATCGGCGACCGCATCGTCGCGGTGCCGGGTTTCGGCGGGCTAGTCGAGAAGATCGTCATTCCCGCGCGCTCCGCGTTCCGCCTGCCGCCCGAGCGCAACTTCGTCGATGGAGCGGCGCTGCTGCTGACCTATGCGACGTCGATCCATGGGCTGATCGATCGCGGAAAGTTGCAGGCGGGGCAGACGTTGCTGGTGCTGGGCGCCGCAGGGGGCGTGGGCCTGGCTGCGGTCGAACTCGGCAAGGCTCATGGCGCGCGCGTTATCGCCGCCGTTTCTTCGGAAGAGAAGGCGACCGCCGCTCGCAGCGCCGGGGCAAATGCCACGCTCGTCTATCCTCGCGGGCCATTCGATCGCGACGGCCAGAAGGCGCTGTCGCAGCAGTTCAAGGATGCGGTCGGTCCGGCCGGCGCGGACATTATCTTTGATCCCGTCGGCGGCGACTATGCCGAGCCGGCGCTCCGGGCGATCGCCTGGGAGGGCCGCTATCTCGTGGTCGGCTTTCCCGCCGGCATCCCCAGGCTGCCGCTCAACCTAACCCTGCTCAAGAGCTGCGATGTCTGCGGCGTCTTCTGGGGCGCCTTTGCGATGCGCGACCCCAAAGCCAATGCCGCGCATGTCGAAACGCTCTTTCGCTTGTGGGACGAGGAGAGGATCGCGCCGATGGTCAGCGCGACCTATCCGCTCGAGCGCGCCGGGGACGCAATCCGCGCCGTCAGCGAGCGCAGGGCGATCGGCAAGCTGGTGGTGACGCTGGACTGACCCGGCCGCGCGCCCTATCTCGCGGGCGAAACGCCAAAAGGATATCGCATGACGACTTTCGATGATCGCGAACGCGCGTTCGAGACCCGCTTCGCCCACGACGAGGAGATGAAGTTCCGCATCGTCGCCCGGCGCAACCGGCTGCTCGGCGAATGGGCCGCGCGCCAGATGGGGCTGTCCGAGGACGAGACCGCAACCTATGCCAAGGATGTGGTCCGCGCCGACTTCGAGGAAGCCGGCGACGAGGACGTGATCCGCAAGGTGCTGGGCGACCTCACCGGCGCAGGTGTCGAGTGCGACGAAGCGACGATCCGCGAGCAGCTCGCCCACAAGGAAGTGGATGCGAGACGGCAGATCATCGAGGCCAGCAACGTCTGATGCCAATGGCGGCAACCGAAATCGAACGGCTGATCCGGGACGCTATCCCGGACTCGGAGGTGACGATCACCGATTTAGCCGGGGACGGCGATCACTACTCGGCACGGGTGGTGAGCGCGAGCTTCGCAGGGATGAGCCGGGTCCGCCAGCACCAGCGCGTCTATCAGGCGCTCGGCGGAAGAATGGGCGGGGAATTGCACGCGCTGCAGCTGACGACGGCAGCGCCGGGAGAATGAAAATGAGTGAAGCGAGTGAAGCGAGAGAGCGGATCGACGCAATCGTGAAGAAGAATGACGTGGTGCTGTTCATGAAGGGCACGCCGATCTTCCCGCAGTGCGGCTTTTCGAGCCGCGCCATCAGTATCCTCGAGCATCTTGGCGTTCCATTCGAGAGCGTCGACGTGATCCAGGACCCGGAGATCCGCCAGGGGATCAAGGGCTACAGCGACTGGCCGACGATTCCGCAGCTGTACGTCCACGGCGAGTTCGTCGGCGGCTCCGACATCATGATGGAGATGTTCGAGTCCGGTGAGCTTCAGCAGTTGGTCGCGGCCAAGGCCGACTAGCCTTAAAAAGTAGAAGGGACGGCGAAGCGGGGACCAGAAGACCGCTTTGCCGTCCCTTCAGCTTTGGCGTGGAACCAAGTGTGGACGCCAATAACTTTGCAACCGCCGTGCCAATTCTTGAAAGTGGCTGATTTGCGCCACTCCGGTGGGCGAAATTGCACATAGGCCAAGGTCATGCGTAAAGATTTCCGACATGTCGCTGCGGCCTACCCCGGGAGCCTCGGGCCCATAGTGGCGGGTGGCGAGTTTTTGCCCCGATGAACAGCCTTGCATCCGACAGCGGCCTGCCCGGCGAGCGCCTGATCTGCGACGTTACGCAAAGCTGGTCCGAGGTCGGCGGGGGAGTCGGCACCTATTTACGGCACAAGCGGCGGCACATCATCGAGAATACGCCGCACCGGCACCTGCTGATCGTGCCGGGGTCGGAGGATCTTGTGACCGAAGAGGACCGAGCGATCACGGTCACCATCCGCTCGCCGCATGTGCCGACCAGCCCCAATTACCGGCTGATGGTGCGGAACGGCGCGGTGCGGCGGGCGCTGGAGCATTTCCGGCCCGACCTGGTCGAATGCCAGGACAGCTATAATCTTCCCTGGGCGGCGATCGCCCATCGCCGGCGCTTCCCGGCCACAGCGCTGGTCGGCGGCTATTTCACGGATTTCCCGACCGTTTACGTCGAGCGGCCCTTTTCCAAGGCGATGCCAGCCGCGTTGGCGTCCGCCGCTGGCCGGCTTTGCTATCGTTATTGCGGGATGCTTTACCGGCGCTTCGATGCGGTCTTCGCGCTCAGCGAGAATGGCGGCGCGGCCAAGCTGCGGGCGAAGGGCGTTCCCGAAGTTGATGTGGTCCCGCTTGGCGTCGAGCTGGGCGAATTTGGGTCGCGGCGGCGCGATCCCCGGCTTCGCCAGTCGCTTGCGCTGCGAGACGACCAGCCCTTGCTCATCTATGTCGGCCGGCTCGACCAAGAGAAGAAGTCGCAGACGGTGGTCGATGCGTTCCGGAAGCTTCCGCCGGAGCTCGGCGCCCGTCTGCTGCTGCTCGGCGAAGGACCGCTGCGCGAGGAGTTTGCCAGCCTCGGCGATCCGCGCATTTTCACGCCGGGCTTCGTGCGCGACCGTTCGCTGCTGGCGCGGTGGCTGGCGAGCGCAGACATCTACGTTTCGGGCATGGCCGACGAGACGTTTGGCATCTCGATCATCGAGGCGCAGGCGTCTGGCCTGCCGGTGGTCGGAGTCGCTGCCGGAGCGATGATCGACCGTGTTACCGCGGATATCGGACGGCTCGGACCGGTCGACGACGCCGAGACGATGGCGGCCAACATCCAGGAGCTATGGGCGCTCGGGCCGCGCGGAATGGGGGAGCGCTCGAGCGTTCACGCTCGCCAGTTCAGCTGGGACCGCAGCATGGAGGAATTGTTCGGCCGGGTTTACTTCGACGCGTTCGCCGCTCGCGCAGCGGCTCTGGCCGCCCACGGGTCCAAGTCCGCTCGACCGGCGCCGGCCGTGGGCGCCAAGCACTGAGCTGCGCGCTTTTGCCATAGGAGGTGGCGCGTGGCAGAGGCCTTGCCGTGGACGCCCTCTACGCAAATGTCGAAATCCTGGAGCCGGGGATTGCCCGCGTGCTGGCGCGCAACCCGTCGGCGTTCACCTACACCGGCACCCAAACTCATCTGGTCGGTCAGCGGGAATTGGCGGTAATCGATCCCGGGCCGGACTTGCCCGATCATGTCGATGCCATCATTGCCGCGATCGGCGGCCGCCCGGTCGCGGCGATCATGTGCACGCACACCCATCGCGACCATAGCCCCGCCTCGCGGCCGCTTGCCGCCGCCACTGGCGCTCCGATCATCGGCTGCGCTCCGCTGGCGCTGGAGAGCGTCGGTCCGCGCGCCGACGCCGCGTTCGATTTCAACTACGCGCCGGACCGGGTGCTCGGAGACGGCGAGGTGTTCAAGTTCGATGGGCGGCGGCTGGTAGCGGTGGCGACACCGGGGCACACTTCCAACCACCTCTGCTTCGCCGACGAGCAGGCTGGCGCGCTGTTCACCGGCGATCATGTGATGGGGTGGTCGACGACGGTGGTAGTGCCGCCGGACGGCGACATGGCGGCGTACATGGCGAGCCTCGACAAGCTGCGGCAGCGCAATGACCGCATCTATTATCCCGCGCACGGGCCGGCGGTGACCGAGCCGATGCAGCTGGTGCGCGGAATGGCCGGGCATCGCCGCCAGCGTGAAAGGCAGATCCTGCGGCTGGTTGGCGAGCAGCCGCGCGAAATCCCGGACATCGTGGCGAGCGCTTATCCCGGCCTCGATCCGCGGCTGAGCGAAGCGGCGGGCGCATCGGTGCTTGCCCATCTGCTGGACCTTGAAGCGCGCGGGCTCGTTGAGAGAAAAAGCGAGGCATGGAGAAAAGCTTGAAGATCAC
>JALYPM010000095.1 GCA_030856365.1 Pseudomonadota bacterium | reverse complement strand
GTGGCTTGTGACGGCGGCCAGCTGAGCGGCACCCGCCGGAGACAACGGCAGCCATGGCGGTCGCCGTTGCATCACCACGACGCCCATTCTGCAACCGCCTGATCTTATTGCGGGACTATTGAGTCAGGCTCTTAGCTTGGCTTTGCGCAAAACGGGGTGGTGAATGCGAGGGGGGCATTGGCGTCGAGCGCTTACCGCGCGGCCGGCCTCCATGAGTAGAGGCGACCAACCGGCAGCATGGGGGTGAATCAATTCGCCGCAGGCTGTTCGTGTTGTGCGGAGTCCGGCGAGGGATTCGAAGCATGGGATGGAGCACCATCCGATCAGATCCCCCACGAGCGGCGATGCCGTCCCCCAAGTTCTCCGCATGTGGCTGCAGGCGTTTCGCCCTCATGTCACCGGGCCGACCTGGCGGAACCTGCTCGTTCTGGTCATGGGCGCGCTGCTCGCGCCGGGCAAGCGCACCGTCAGCGCCTGCCTGCGCATGACCGGACGCGCCGACGCGACCAACTTCACCGTCTATCACCAGGTGCTGAACCGCGGGCGCTGGAAGGGTCGCGCGCTGGCCCGGACCCTGCTCGATCTGGTTGTCGCCGCCCTGGCGCCGGAGGGGCCGGTGATCATCGGCGTGGACGACACCATCGAGCGGCGCTGGGGCGCGCGCATCGCCGCGCGTGGCATCTATCGCGACCCGGTGCGCTCCAGCCACGGGCATTTCGTCAAGACCAGCGGCCTGCGGTGGCTGAGCTTCATGGTGCTGACGCCGGTTCCCTGGGCGGCGCGCGTCAAGGCGTTGCCGGTGCTGACGCTGCTCGCGCCGTCCGAACGCGCCGATGCGAAAGCGGGCCGCAGGCACAAGCTCCTCACCGACCGGGCGCGCCAGGGCATGCTCCAGCTCTGTCGCTGGCTGCCTGGCCGCAGGATCGTCTTCGTCGGCGATGCGAGCTTCGCCGTCCATGCGCTTGCCCACGCCCTTGCCCGGATCCCAGCGGGGCGCGCGACGCTGATCAGCCGCCTTCGCCTCGACGCCAGCCTCTACGGCCCGCCCGCGGAACGACATGCCCGCACCCAGGGGCGGCCGGCCCAGAAGGGGCCACCGCTCCCCAAGCTTTCGACCTTGCTCGCCGACCCCGCCACCTGCTGGCAGCGCATCACCGTGCCGATATGGTACGGCAGGCAGATCGAGAAGCCCCTCGAGATCGCCAGCGGCGCCGCCCTGTGGTATCGGCGCGGCACGCCGCCGCGGCCGATCCGCTGGGTCCTGGTCCGCGACCCCGCGGGCAAGCGGGCGCCGCAAGCCTTCTTCAGCACCGACACCACGCTCGCCCCCGCCGAGATCATCGCAATCTTCGTGCGCCGCTGGCAGGTCGAGGTGACCTTCTCGGAGGTCCGCGCTCATCTCGGCGTCGAGACCCCAGCGCCAATGGTCGGACAAGGCCATCAGCCCCACCACGCCCGCGCTCATGGGCCTCTACAGCCTGATCACCCTGTGGGCCGAAGATCTGCTTCGACAGGGCGCTACGCCCTACGCCGCCGCCTGGTACCGCAAGAGCGCCTTCACCTTCACCGACGCCATTGCCGCCGTCCGGCGCAGAATCTGGATCGGAGACATTAGCGACAGCTCCGCGCACGACCGGGACGTGCGCAAAATCCCCCCGGACCGCCTCATCCGCATGGCAGAGGCACTCTGCTTCGCGGCGTAATGCGCAAAGCCAAGCTGAGAGCCTGCCCGAAAAGAAGTTGAGCGATATCAGGCTTTTGTGATTCTCCGTCTTTGTCGAGAAGATGGAGGGAACAGATGCCGTGGAATGATACCGCTCGCATAGAGCATAGCCGGGACGCAAAGCGCTATCCAAGTGATTTGATCGATCGCGAATGGGCGCTGATTGCGCCGCTGCTGCCGCCGGCCCGACGGGGAGGCCGGCCACGAACCACGGATCTTCGCGCGGTGACGGATGCGATCCTCTACATGGCGTCGAGCGGCTGCCAGTGGCGCATGCTGCCGAAGGATTTCCCGCCGGTCTCCACGGTTCAGGGCTATTTCTATGCGTGGCGCGACAGTGGCCTGTGGCAGGGCATCAACCACCTGCTCGTCATGAGCACGCGGGAACTCGAAGGGCGCGAAGCGAGTCCTTCGGCAGGCGTGATCGACAGTCAAAGCGTCAAGACTACCGAAAGCGGCGGGGTTTCGGGCTATGATGCGGGCAAGAAGGTCAAGGGACGTAAGCGTCACATCATGACCGACACGCTGGGTCTGATGCTGTTCGTCGTCATACATTCGGCGGGCATTCAGGACCGGGACGGCGCGCCTGGTGTGTTCAAGGCCATCCGGCACCGGTTCCCCTGGCTTCGCCATGTGTTCGCCGACGGAGGCTACGCCGGGGAGAAGCTGAGGCGGGCTCTCAAGGGGTGTGGCGATTGGACCGTCGAGATCATCAAGCGATCCGACACCGCAAAGGGGTTCGAGGTCCTGCCCCGTCGATGGGTGGTCGAACGCACCTTTGCGTGGCTCGGGCGATGTCGCAGGCTGGCGAAGGATTGGGAGCGATCCCTCGAAAGTTCAACTGCATGGACACTCATCGCCAGCATTAGGCTCATGACCCGGCGCCTCGCAAGATACTGCTACGTCAAATGAACTTCTGAATCAGGCTCTCAGTAATTCCAAGCAGATCGCCGGGCGGCTGCGGCTCGGGATCGAGACCGGCCTGCGGGCGGACGGCTTGCTTCTGCTGATCCGCAGAGAAACCAACGTTTCTGGCTGCATTGGAACGAGAAAAATCAAGGGAGGAGTCCCCCTTGATTTTTTCCGGGCGACCCGATTGCGGTTCAATCT
>JALYPM010000092.1 GCA_030856365.1 Pseudomonadota bacterium | reverse complement strand
TCGCGAGAGCGTCAGTCGTGGTGCTGCCCTCGTGGCGGGAAGGCACCCCCCGCTCGCTTCTGGAAGCAATGGCGATGGGCCGGCCGATCATTACCACCGACGCGCCCGGCTGCCGCGAGACGACCATCGACGGCGTCAATGGCAAGCTGGTTCCCGTGCGAAATCCCAAGGCGCTGGCCAAAGCGATGGTTGAGCTCGCCGCAAGCCCGGCGGAGCGGGAGCGAATGGGCCAGCAAAGCCGGCGCATTGCCGAGGAGCGTTACGCCGTGGGACAAGTCAACGACCACCTGCTGGGCAGGCTTGGGCTTTAGGCGGAGGGTCTCAGGACGACGTCATCGATCAGCGCCTCGGCACTGTCGCTGTTACCGATCGTCGTCAGATCGAGTCGCACCAGCGGGCAGTTGCCGGGCACGGTGAAATCGAAAGACCGCTTCTGCGATCCCTCTCCCGGCAGCGGGGATCGAGGGCTGCTTGCCAGCTCAGCGGCACCAGTCGCGCAAAAGATGCGGAAGCCGATGGAGGAGCCGGCTTCGGGATTTCCGTCGATCGAATAGCTAATTTGGTAGCGGCCCGGCGTCAGCGCCACAAAGCGGCGCACGAGGGGACGCCGGCGCCCATCCAGCAGCACGAGCATGCTTCGGCGCCCGCCGGACCGGTCGAGCGAGGCTGCTCGAACGATCGTCCAGTCAAACGGCGTCGCCTCCTCCCTGTAATCGGGAAGACGTTCGAAACCGCCGTCGTCGATTAGCGATCCGGGGTCACGTGGACGCGCTACGAACTCGCGATCGAGCGCTACCGCATCCGCGTTGCGGCCCGCAGCGATCAGGGCGAGAATGCTGTCACGTACTTCGGAGCGTTGGGGAGGTTTGGCGGTTTCACCAAGGTCCATCAGCGTCTGAATCGTGGCGTCGAGCTCATTTTCTCCGATCCGCCCAGGCAGGGTGAACAGACGCAGCCGCCATTGCGGGTCGGCAGTGATTCGCTGAATGAAGCTGCGCCGGATTTGTGGCTCGATCAGCGCCTGTCGGATCAGCGAAAGCATCCGGGGATCGTCTCTCTCCGTCCGCATCAGCGCATCGGCACGCATCACGAACACCTCGGCCTCGCCGTTCGACAGTGCGCGCAGCAGCGCCCAAAGCTGCGTCTTGCGATCTCGCCATCCCATTGCACTGGCGACTTGCCAGGCTGCTTCCGCTCCGGCCGTGTCGCCCAGTTCCTGACGGGCGACGGCGAGCGTCCGCACTCCGGGAACCAACATCGGCGCGCGGGCCAGCGCTTCCACGCTCGTGTTCGCTGCGGTGGCAGCGTCCCCCGCGGTCAGCTGACGGTCCGCGAGCAGCGCCAGTGCCTCGGCATTTTGCGGGCGGACGAGCGCCGCTGTCGATGCCTGGCCATCCGCGACGGCGGCCTCGGCCACGCGCATGCGCACGGCCTGTACGGCAAAGGCGATCCCCAGGATCAGCCAGGCCACCCACCACCAGCGGGACCCTTTGCTGCTTGCCGCCGGAGACTTGCTCATTCCGGCAGCCTCGACGGTCTTGACCCCGGACCGGAGGACGGACGGCGGAACCCCTGCCGCTTCGGTCGGCTTGGCGCCTTGTCGGTCGGAAGCTGTTGCTGCGCGCTCGAGAACATCAGGACCATCGCCACAGCCCCGACAGCCGCCAATGACCTTGTGCGGAGCGGATAATCGACCAGGCTATGAAGGAGCAGTAATACGACGATCGCAAACCCTGCGAGGGCAGGCCCGGGGTCGGCCGAGCGCCTAAGCCGCGCAAGCCGCACCATTCGCCAGGCGATGGCAATCGCGAGCGCAACCATCAGGATCGCGGCGGGGAGGCCGCCTTCGATCAAGAGCTCGAGCAGGTCGTTATGCGCGTGGTTGACGATCAGCGGCTGCAGGAGGTCCAGATTTTCGATCGATTGGAACACCGGCACGAAAGTCCCGAGACCGCTGCCCCAAGGCCAGTGCTGAACCAGCATATAAAGAAGATCGGGCAGGAACACGGCGCGGTCGTCGAGCAGCAGCGACTGGAGTTCCATGAGACGCGCGACGGAGCCGGGAGTGACTGCGAAGATCGCTACGGCCGCGAGGATAAGCCCCAGGGTGACCATCAGGAGAAGGCCCGCGCCCTTCTTCTGGACGCCGATGATCATTGCCGCGGCCGTCGCGGGAATGAGCAGGGCAATGCCGGCGCGAGACTGCGAAGCAACCGTCAGCGCCATGAAGATTGGCACCAGCAACCAGCCGAGGTGGATCATCAGAGACCCGCGTGCGCGACGTATCCTGATCTGAGGGGGCTCGGCGCGGATCAGCAGGCCCGTCGTCACCAGCGCGGCCAGCATCAGA
>JALYPM010000088.1 GCA_030856365.1 Pseudomonadota bacterium | reverse complement strand
GATGAAGCTATCGTCGACTTCATGCCTTCTGATCCAAAGCAGAACGAGCAGTTCACCGAAGACGGTCTGCTCGACGGGACGAATCGTCGGCTGCTAGCTACTTCCCGCGGATAAACGCTTGAGCGCTGAAACGACGACGGCCGCGTCTGGTGAGGGCGCGGCCGTCGGTGTTTCACGGGTGCTCTGGCGAGAGCGTTTGTGATGTTTTCAGGCGGTTCGGATGGTCAGGGTGTCGAGGTTGTAGGTCAGGATGCCCCATCCGGTCCAGGTCTTCTGGCCGTCATCGCCTTTGAGCCGGCTGCGGCGCATGCCGTAGCCGCGTTTGAGGTGGCTGATGCGTCCTTCGGCGCCGGTGCGGTAGCGCTGTAACCGTCGTTGGGTGCGTCGGGAGCCGGGTTGCTGGCGCCCGCTGATGAAGACCCGGTCGGGCTGCAGGTCTTCGAGCTGCTCGGTCGTCGGGCCGATCGTGAAGCCGCCGTCCAGCGCGACCTCCTTGGGCGACAGCCCGAGCCGCTGAAGCTCGGTCACGGTCTGCGGTAGCAGGGCGTTCTCGCCGGGGTTGCCGACCTGCGACGCGGCCGGCAGGATCAGGCCGCGCGCCCCGCGCTTGGTGTTCGGCGTGATCTCCGCGATCTGCGCGACGTAGCCGAACTCGTTGGGCTTGCCCAGCTTGCCCTTGCGGATCGGCCTGGCGTCGGGATCTGAGAGCGAGATCAACCTGTCGGTGATCTTCTCGCCGGCGACGCGCTGCTTGATCTGCTTGGCGACCTTCTCGCAGCGATCGGCGAGCTCGTCGAGCTTGGCTGCCGCCCTGAGTTTGGCCTGCGCACCGCGGCCGCGCGCCTTGCGCCTGGCCGTCGCGGCGAGCCGCCGTGCCTCCTTGACGGACTGCTCGAGCAGCTTCCCGGTCTGCTCGGTCAGCGCGAGTACCTCGGCCTTCGCCTCCCCGCTGCGGCGGCGGATCGTTCTGGAGATCGCGCGCAGCTTGCGGCCCATCGAGCGCGAGCGGTCGCGCACCGTGGTCTTCTTCTCGCGCAGCTTCGCGGCCAGCTTGCGGCCCTCCCTGGCCAGACTCCTGACGCCGTGCGATGCCAGGCCCGCATCGGTCGGATACTTGATGTCGGCCTCGATCACCGTCGAGTCGATCCTGACCGCCCGCACGCGCAAGCGCCGCTCGCGAACCGCTGCCTCGATCAGCTCGCGCGTGATGTCGTTGACGGTCTGCTCGCCGATCCGGCGCGTCAGCTTGCGGACCGTCGACTCGTCGGGCACCCGCTCGGTCAGCGCGATCCGGCAAAAGCGCCGCAGGTGAATCGAGTCCGAGACCTCCGCCACCAGGCTGCGATACCCGTAGCCGTAGCGGTGCTTGAGCACCATCAACCGCACATACGTCTCGATCGCCAGCGTCGGACGCCCATGCTCGGCCGCCGACACGCCCGACAGCTGCGCCTCGCGCTGCCAATGCTCGACAAACGGCTCCAACAACCCCGGACCTGACAGCAGTTCGTCCAGCGCCGCGAGATCCGCAGGCAGCTCGCGCACCTCGATCGGCAGCGCCTCGTCCCACAACGTCTCCGCCTGAGCGGCCACCAACCGCAACATCGCCTACTCCTCTCGCCACAAACATGCCCATATGCAGGCATATTCTGACGATCAGACCGGACGGAACAGCCCCACCAGAGGCGTGAATCAAGCCCATCGAGACGGCGACTTTATCCGCGGAAAGTAGCCTAGGCTGGGACCTCATGTCGCGGTGAACGCAGCGGCCGCCGCCGACCGGGGCACAATGCAGCGGTTGTTTGGTCGGAGCAGAGCGCCGCGCTTAGGCTGGCGCCATGGAACTGAATGACTTCCAACGTGAGGCCAATCGCAGCGATCAGCGCCCGGGTGACGACGAGGGCGCGCTGCTATTTCCGGTGATCGGCCTCAGCTCGGAGGTCGGCTCGCTCGTGCGTCACGTCAAGAAGCGCCTGCGCGACCAGGATGCCTATGAGCTCTTCTCAGGCGAGATGGCCGACGAGCTCGGTGACGTGCTGTGGTACGTGGCGAACCTGGCAGAGAAGCTCAACATGTCGTTGGAGGAGATCGCTGCCGCGAACCTGCGCAAGATTCGCGGACGCTGGCCGGTGTTCGGCGATCCGTTGCCATTGCCGCTGCCGGACGACGACTTCCCCGAGCACGAGCAGCTGCCGCGGCGAACCTCGGTGACGTTCCGAGAGGAGCCCGTTGACGGACGCATCAAGGTGCACCTCTACGGACCCCACGGCGCCGCACTGGGC
>JALYPM010000074.1 GCA_030856365.1 Pseudomonadota bacterium | reverse complement strand
GTGGGACAGAATAATCGCATCAGCGTCGATCCGCTTCCCGCGCGAAGGACCAGCGCCGCCCCTTCACCGCTCGACTGAAGGTCCCAGCGGACCGCCGATGGCTGGCGCGGACCCGGGTCCGTTCCTGGCTCGCTGGTCTGGACCGGACCGCTGTTGTTGGCGCCGGGGACGGGTGCCCCGCTGCAGGCGGAGAGAAGCAGTGCCGCGATTAAAGGTGAAGCGGCGGCAGTGGAAAACCTGTTCATGCCCGTAACAACCGCCGAGCAGGCCTGCGGTTGCTCCGCGTGGTGGCGTCCGCAGCATCATGAGGCCCCCAGCGCTAGCGGACTGGGCACTCCACTCGTCGCATTAAGGAACCCTTTGGCTCCGCCGCGCGCTTTGACAGTCGCTAACGAAACCAAGCAGGGGACTTAATCATGAAGATCATCACAACTGCGGCCGTGCTGGCCGGCCTTGCGGCACTGAGCGCTTGTGGCGGCAACACTGCCGAAGAGAATAACATGGATTCGACGCTCGAGGCCAACACACTCGTCGTCGACAATGTCGTCACCACCGACAACATGATGATGGATATGAACTCCACCGACATGAACGCGACGATGGACATGAATTCCATGAACAGCATGGACATGAACACGATGACGACGAACACGACGACCAATACCACCAACACCATGTAATCCAGCAGCGAGCACGCACTGGATGGGGCGTTCGCAGCGTGCTGCGGGCGCCCCCTCTTTTTGCGCCTACTTGGTGCCCCAGGATTTGCGGCGGCCGGCAAGCTCCGACGCATAGCCCCAAACGCACACCGGCTGCATCATCAGCGCATAGACCAACATGTAAAAGAGCATGCCGAGGGCATTGCGGCGAACCGTCAACCCGTTGCGCCGAAACATCCCGCGCTGGATGCGGAAAATAAGCAGATTCCAGACACCCGCCAGCGGCAGAATGGCCAACGTCATCGGACCCGCGATCCAATACTGGCCGAACAGCAGCGCCATCACCACGCCGGGGATGAAGACGAAGGTGTAGATAAGATCCAGTGGCAGGAACAGCAGGTTCCACCAGATAAACAGGGTCGTCAGCCGCGGCTTGAAGATCAGCGATTCATGATATCTGAGCGCCTCGACCAGCCCTCGCGACCAGCGCTTCCGCTGCTGCGCGAACTGGCCAAATGTCGTCGGCGCATTGGTGAAGACCAAGGCATCCTCGGCATAGCCAACCCGCCAGCCCTTCTCGAGCATCGCCCAGGTCACAACGATGTCCTCGCCAACGCAGTCCGGCCAGCCGCCGACCTCCTTCAGCGCCTCCGTGCGATAGATAGAAAAGGCGCCCTGGGCGACGAGCGTGCCGTGATACATCGACTGCATTCGCTTCACCGCGGCGATGCCGTGGAAATAGTCCCACTCCTGTGCCGCGGTCATCAGATTTTCCCGGCTGTTGCGGACCAGCACGGCGCCGGCGACGGCGACGGTATACGGCGGGTCGGACAGCAGCCGCTCGACGATTTGCGTCAGGCTGTCGCGCATCAGCCAGCTATCGCCGTCGACGGTGACGACGAGCGAATGCTTCGCCCTTGCCAGCCCGTCGTTGAGCACCGCAGACTTGCCGCGGTTGACCGGAAAGTCGACTAGTTCGACGAGGACGTGCGGTGGTAGCGACAGACCGGCGATCGCCGTCCGCGCCAGCGCGGATGTCCGGTCCCTGGATCCGTCGTTGAGGACCAGTATCTCGAGCAGACCGCAATAGTCCGCTGCGGCGACGCTGCGGATGGTGTCGGCGATCGCCGCTTCCTCCTGGTAAGCGGCGACCAGCACGGTGACCCCAGGGTAAGCGATCTGCGGTGTTCGCAGCGGCCGCCGGTCGAGCAGCAAAGTCGTCACAAGGAAGGCGTTCATGAAGCCGGGAATGAACGCGATGAACGAAATGGCGACGAGCGAGAATAAAGGGTGGGTGAGCGCGCCGAGCTCATCGATCCAGCCGTCCGCGATCCGGACGCTGAACATGGTCCAGACCAGGCCGACCGCAACGGCGATGGCGAATTTGGCGCGCACCGAAACGTAGGCGCGGCGCTTCACTCGCGTCGGAACGTTGGACATGTCCATCGGGGTCGGTACTCGCACGGGCCAAAAGCGGCCGCGTTCATGCCGGGAGGTAAACGGACGCGCCTAACGCGGTCTGAAACTTAGCTCCGTTTCGGAGCGATCAGCGTACGCATAGGCGGCGCACGACCGCGTCATCGTCGGCCGATTTCCAGCAGGCGGGATCCTTGGGATCGACGCTGTAGCCCATGATCAGCGGGGTGCGGTCCTTGGCCTCGCCGATCAGCGCAAACAGGCTGAGGTCCTGGTCGGCGACCAGCGCCAGCAACGGCTCCTCGCCGCCGGTCTCGATGTCGAGCCCGCCATCCTCGCTCTTGCGGATGGCGCAGGGCAGCGCCTTGTCGTCATTGACCTGGCACTTGGCCGCGCCCGGCTTCAGCACTGGCGCCTTCTGGGGCGGTGCGGCAGGCAAGGGCGAGGCCGCGAGTGTGACAGCGGCAAGGGCGGAAGCGATGCGAATCATGGGGCGAACCTAGACGGCTCCGACCGTGACGCGAAGCTGAACGACGCCCTTGATGCTTCAGACCTTGCGGATGGTTCCGTTGGTGGTGGCAACGACTACGCCCATCCGCCGCACCTTGATCGCGCTCTTCGCCGAGCGGCCGCCGGCATTGGGGGTGAGCATCTGTTCGACCTGCAGATTGCCCTTCATCTTAAAGCGGAAGCGGTATTGCGGCCCGACACGCTCGATGGTCACCGGCCCGACCGCGTCGGTCATGGAGGCGGTGAACCGCTCCGCGCCACTGCGCCGGACCTTCCAGCGCCGCTCGTGCGCCGGCTTGCCTTCATCCTTGACCTTCTGGATCAGAGTCAGGGTGTCGTCGGCGCCGATTTGCCCGTGGCCGATACTCTGGGTCCTGTAGGGCTTGCGGAGCATCACTTTAACCACTGCTTGAGTCTCGGTGCGGCCTTCGAAGAATTCGAGCGGATCGAGCGGCTCGCCCGCATAAGCAACCGGGGAAGCCAGCATCAGGGCCGGAGCGGCAAAAGCGAGGTGGATTGTTCGCATTGCATTCGGGAACGTGACGCGACGAAAAAGGTTGCGGGCCAAGTGACGGTAATGACCGAACAATTGCGCGTTGATCAGCGCGGCTAGGAGAGCGGCCGGCGAACGGCTAGGCTGCCACAAGCGAACGCAGGAGAAGAGACATGGCCAAGAGCCAGAAGAAGTCGAACAAGGAAGTCCGCAAGCCCAAGGCCGAAAAGAAGAAGACCATTGCCGCAAATCCCTCGACCAAGGGAACAGGCGGGCTCGGCGCCAAGGACTGAGCGCCGCTGCGCCTTGGCAGGTAATGCCGAAACGGTGAGCGATCCCTTCCACCTGCAGCGCTTCGTCGATGCGCAGGGCGGCGGCGTCTATGAGCAGGCCCTGGCTGAGCTGCAGGCGGGCGACAAGCGCAGCCACTGGATGTGGTTTATCTTCCCGCAGCACCGCGATCTCGGCCGCAGCGGCACGGCCAAATATTTCGGTCTGTCGGGGGCGGACGAAGCGGCCGCCTATCTGGCGCACCCACTGCTCGGCCCGCGGCTGCGCGAATCCACGGCCGCGGTCCGCGCGCAACTCGCCGCCGGAAAGAGCCTGGAGGCGATGCTGGGGCCGGTCGACGCGATGAAGTTTCGCTCGTCGATGGAGCTTTTCGAGCTGTGAACGGGATGAGGATCCTGATCGACGCGGACGCCTGCCCAGTAAAGGACGAGATCTACAAGGTCGCATGGCGGCGCGAAGTCCCGGTGGTCGTGGTCAGCAACGCATGGCTGCGGGTACCCGCGCACCCCTTGATCGAGCGGGTGGTGGTGTCGGACAAGTTTGACGCCGCGGACGACTGGATCGCGGATCAGTCGGATGCGCGGACGGTGGTGATCACCAGCGACATTTTGCTCGCCGACCGCTGCTTGAAGACGGGCGCGACTGTAATCGGCCACAACGGCAAGCCGTTCACCGGCGCCTCGATCGGCAGCGCCGTCGCCAACCGCGCGATCATGGCGGATTTGCGGGTGGGGGCTGACGGGATGATGGGCGGGCCGGCGCCGTTCGCGAAAGCGGACCGCTCGCGGTTCCTCCAGGCGCTGGATGCCGCTCTGGTGCGGCTGGGACGCTAACGCATGTTGCAGCTGGCGCCCGCCCACATGGCGGTGATCCGCGACGTCGGGCGCGTTCCATCGATCACTCCGAACAGGTCACCGGCCGAGAACTCCGTGCCGAGCGTGGATTCGAAGACCTTCGCGGAATAAGCGCTTTCGAGCTCGGCGCGGGTGCTTCCCGGGCCGACATTCGCGGCGGTGATGATGGCCGGAACATCGGTGCCGTCATTGCCGCGCCGGTCGGCGGCCCAGCCGACGAATTTGCCGCCCTGGAAATAGAGGGTGAGCCCGTCGGGCCAGCTGGCAGTGTCGAGCGGCCCGGCGCCGCACTCGCCGTTGGTTCCGGTGCCCGGCTCCCCGCGAAACGCCAAGGCGCTAATGACGGTGTCGCGCGGTAAGCCGAAGGCGAGTGGCCGCGCGGAGCCGGACTGGCGATCGAACAGCCGCAGTCCCTCGCCCTCGACGGCAAGGGCGGGCGTAGCCGCTGCGGGCCCATCCGCGGGCGAGCGCGGCGTCTGCGCCGTTTCCGCAGCGGGCGCGGAGTTGCTGGCAGCGGGCGTGGCGTCGCGAGCAATGGGAGCCTCGGTCGGCGCCGAACAAGCAGCGAGCAGAAACACCAGTGTGGCCACGGCGGGCAGGCGATGGAGCATGGGACGCAGACGGGCGGCGGCTGCGGTTGTTCCCTCCGCGGCCAGCATGCAGCAACGGCCGCCCGGGGTGCGGGCGGCCGTGTTCATTGGTTACGAGGCTCGCGTCAGGCGAACGCGCTTGGCGAGGACGCTTGCAGCCCGGCCTTCGGATGAAGACTCTCCTGAAAATGGTGGGGTGTCAGGGAGTCAACGGGCGGGGTGCCGCCGACGTTGCCGGCGTTACGGGTCCGTCGGGACGAGGCGGACGGCGCAAGGGACAAGGCGGTTAGGTACAGGCCCTCGCGCCCACAGGATGGGCAAATGTGCCTCAACCGATGGTGCGGACGCCTTCCTCGGGCCAGTCCTTGTCGACGTCGACGCCCTGCTCGGCCCACTGGACGCGCGTCCAGCACAATACCTCCTCGATGTGGGTGCCGGTGATCGCCTCGATCCGCATGCAGTATCGCGTCTCCGCACTCCCGGCCGGAGCCTGGGTGCTCGCCGACGCGGGCGAAGCGGCCGCAATCATGCAAAGCGCAAGTAGCATTTTTCTGTGGGCCATGTTGGTCTCCCTTGGTGGCAAGGCTGGCGATGCATCATAGCGGTTTTTGCGCCCCAGCGCGACCGCGGCGCCGGACCGGGCGCAGCTGGCGGACGGGACT
>JALYPM010000053.1 GCA_030856365.1 Pseudomonadota bacterium | reverse complement strand
TGAGGGCGCGGTTGGCGTCATCATTTTCGAGGAACGGGATCAGCGATGCGGCCACCGACACCAGCTGCTTGGGGCTGACGTCCATCAGGGTGATCTGGTCGCGCGGAGCGATCAGGAAGTCGCCGTTGCGACGGGAGGAGACGATCTCCTCGCCGAAGCTGCCGTCTTCGTTCAGTTCCGCGTTCGCCTGCGCGATCGTATGCTTGGCCTCTTCCATCGCCGACAAATAGACGACGTCATTGGTGACCTTGTTGTCGATGACCTTGCGGTACGGCGTCTCGATGAAGCCGTACTTATTGACCCGGCTGAAGCTGGCGAGCGAGTTGATCAGGCCGATGTTGGGGCCTTCCGGGGTCTCGATCGGGCAGATGCGGCCATAATGGGTGGGGTGGACGTCGCGGACTTCGAAGCCGGCGCGCTCACGGGTAAGACCGCCGGGCCCGAGCGCCGACACGCGGCGCTTGTGGGTGACTTCCGACAGCGGGTTGGTCTGATCCATGAACTGCGACAGCTGCGAGGAGCCGAAGAATTCGCGCACCGCGGCCACCGCCGGCTTGGCGTTGATCAGGTCGTTCGGCATCACCGTCGACACGTCGACACTGCTCATCCGTTCCTTCACGGCGCGCTCCATGCGGAGCAGGCCGACGCGATACTGGTTCTCCAGCAGCTCGCCGACCGAGCGGACGCGGCGGTTGGCCAGATTGTCGATGTCGTCGATGTCGCCCTTGCCGTCCTTGAGGCCCACAAGTTCCTTGACCACGGCGAGGATATCGTCGCGGCGAAGGGTGATGACCGTGTCCTCGACATCAAGGCCGAGGCGCATGTTGAGCTTGACGCGGCCGACCGCTGAAAGGTCGTAACGCTCGGAGTCGAAGAACAGGCCGTAGAAGAGCGCGTCCGCGGTCTCGCGGGTCGGCGGCTCGCCGGGGCGCATGACGCGATAGATGTCGGACAAAGCGTGGTCGCCGTCCTCGGCCTTGTCAGCCTTGAGCGTGTTGCGAATCCACGGCCCGGTGTTGACATAGTCGATGTCGAGCAGTTCAAGCGTCTTGACGCCCGCGGCGTCGAGCTTCTCCAGATTCTCGGCCGAAACCTCGTCGCCGGCCTCGATGTAGATCTCGCCGGTCTTCTCGTTGATCAGGTCGAAGGCAGAGAAGCGGCCAAAGATTTCTTCGGTCGGGATGATCAAATTCTTGAGGCCGTCCTTGGCCGCCTGATTGGCCTTGCGCGGCGTGATCTTCTCGCCGGCCTTGAACATGACTTCGCCCGAATCGGCGTCGGCGACGTCATAGGTCGGCTTCTGGCCGCGCCATTGCTCGATCACATAGGGAATCTGCCAGCCATTGGGGCCGCGCACATAAGCGACGGTGTTGTAGAATTCCGCGAGGATGTCCTCGGGGGTGAGGCCAAGCGCGAGCAGCAACGTCGTCACCGGAAGCTTGCGCTTGCGGTCGATACGCACGTTGACGATGTCCTTGGCGTCGAACTCGAAGTCGAGCCAGCTGCCGCGATAGGGGATGACCCGCGCGGCGAAGAGATATTTGCCGCTTGAATGGGTCTTGCCGCGATCATGGTCGAACAGGACGCCGGGCGAGCGGTGCATCTGGCTGACGATCACGCGCTCGGTGCCGTTGATAATGAAAGTGCCGTTCATCGTCATGAGCGGCATGTCGCCCATGTAGACGTCCTGCTCCTTGATATCGATGACCGACTTGGCCTCGGTCTCCGGGTCAATCTCGAAGGTGGTCAGGCGCAGAGTGACGCGCATCGGCGCGGCGTAGGTCAGGCCGCGCTGGCGGCACTCGTCGGTGTCGTACTTCGGATTCTCGAGTTCGTAGCGATCGAAGTCGAGATGCGCAGTGCCAGCGAAATCCTGGATCGGGAACACGCTGCGCAGCGTCTTTTCCAGGCCCGAGACATAGCCGGTCGAGGGATCGGAGCGAAGGAACTGCTCATAGCTTTCGCGCTGAACCTCGATCAGGTTCGGCATCTCGCTGATCTCATGGACGTTGCCGAAGATCTTGCGGATTCGCCGCGAGGTGTTGGAGCGGCCATTCTTGTGAGAGGCCGGAGCGTCGATCGCCTTGCTTGCCATGATATTCCCTGCGCTGGGCGATGCACCCGCGTGGGTGCGCTCCGCCTCGTCGGCACCGGAGGACCGGTGCCCGGTTAGGTCCCGGCCGGAACCGGGAAGCTGTTCGGAGCGCTTGTCCCGATGATCCTCTCCAATGCGTGCGACCCGTGCGCCAACTCGGGCCCTGTCCCGGAGAGGACGGGAAAAGCCCCAGACGCACGCGAGGGTGCGGCGGAGCCGTTTATTTGTGGATGGTCCCGATATAATCCTATTTTCGCCCTTGTGAAGGGGGTTGTTTACATTTGCCGCAGGAACCGAAGTGCACGGTCCGGGTTCGCTTACGATGACATCGCCAGGAGGTCCCATGCGCATTATCGTCGCCGTCCCGCTCCTCCTCCTCGCCGCGTGCGGGCAAAGCCAGGAAGATCAGCTCGAAGCCGCCGCGAACCAGTCCGATCCTGCCGCGGCCGCGGTGCTGGAGAATGCGGCCGACAACGGCATGAACCCGCAACAGGCGCTGGAAGCGGCGGGCCAGGCGCAGGTGCAGGGCAATGTTTCCACGCAGACGCAGTCCGTTCAGGCGCGCCCGAACCTGCCGCAAAGCCCCAACCGGCCGGAGGACGGCGCTCCTCCGGAAAAGGTCGCTGTGCCAACCGGGGCGGCTCCGGCCAATCAGCAGTAGCTTCCACTGCGTCGGCTTCGCCTCATTCCTGCTGCAAGCGGTCGCGAAACGCACGAGCGCGTTTGTCGGTCTGCTCGACAATCGGCCATACCGATCCGATAATGTCGCCGATTGCGCGCCATTTGCCTTCGCGCGGCTGTGACACCGTCATTCGAGAGCAGGGTAAAGTAGCTGGAAGCTGCCGGTCCCATTGCAGATCAAGCGACCTCGCCAGACTGGCAGCCTGCTCGTGGGGGTCCGCCAAAAAGCGGTCATAATCGATCCCGCGAACGCGCTCGGATGCGAGCTGCTCCAGGTCATCCAGCAATATGTTCGTGGCAATTGCCCATTGGTGGGCGACGATCTCTGGCAAGGAGAGCTCCTGAAGCTTGCTCCACCCGGGCACCAGCAACAGCGACCATGGCTCGGCAGTCCAGCCTGGTAGCTTGGGGTAAGTGCGAAACCTCCCGCTGCGCCAAGCCTCGATCATGCTGGCGAGCGTTTGGCGAACATCGCGGTAGAGGTACACAAACAGCGAGTCCGGCCAGACTGCGTCGAAAAAGGGCACTCTGAGCGCGTTCTTCGGCGTCTTTTCCAGCATTCGAGCGCTGCCGTCCGGCGGCCGGCCGTCACGGTCGTGCAATTCCTCGTAGAAATTTCGCGCGAGCTGTTCAGCAACGGCCGACGTGGCTTCAGCAGCGGTAAGCCGGTTCGAACTCCACTCGCGCGAGCGCGGCGACAATGAGGGAATGCTCTCGATCGCGCGGTGACTCTCGCCTCCGATCGTATGGAGGCCCCGCGCCTGTGAAAGCGTTTCGAACAACAGGGTCGACCCGGACCGCGGCGAGCTGAGAATGAAGACCGGCTTGATGATCCGATCTCTGAATGACATGCGTGGCTCGGTCGGCTCTTCCGAGGGCCTCATGAAGCCATGCGCCGCTCGGCGGCGTCATCACTGTCCCCTGCGTCGGCCTGCGCCGCGCGCCGTGACAAAGCGTTGACCAGGATGAGCTGGTTGAGCGCGAAGTAAAGCGTTCGGCCATTGGTGAGGAGGATGTCGCCGCCGTCCCCGGATTTGAGGTCGGCTCTGATCTCGGCAAGCAATTGCCGATAGGTCACCAGACCGTCGTCATTCATTCCGTAACGGGCCCAGGCCGTGCTCCAGCTGCAGACGAAACGGTCGAGCCGCTTCATGATCCCGTCCAGCCGGGGATGGGCAAGCGTCTGATCGACCAAATAGGTGATGTGGGCGCGGATCTCCCACGGCGACATGATGTAGGGCGAATTGACTTGCTCGAAAGCGAGCGGCTCGCCGGGCCGCTGGCCTGGCGGCAGGAAGCGCATTCCATTTGTGGCGGCCAAGCCTTGCTGCGCCTCCTCGACAAGGTCCCAATGGTGAGCGCTGCCCACGGTATCGAGAACCAGGTGAACCCGCCGCGCATCGCCCAGGTTGCGCACACCATGGCGCCGAAAGGAGTCGAACACCCAGCATTCGCCGGCAGCCATGTGGACGGTGTCATCGTCACAGGTGAAGCTGACGCCCGGATTGGTGATTATGGGAATGTGGATGCGCAGATGCGTGCGCCAGTAATAGTGAATGTCGACGTGGACCGGGACGTCGGCGCCCGGCGCCAGCCCCATCAGGCGGCTCCGGCCCCAGGTCCCGCCAAGCTCGGCCATGACTTCCATGATGTAGGGGCAGCGAAGCAGATGGTCGGTCGGCGCCATTGGCCCGTCGAACGCATCGTTCGGGCTGTCGATTGCGCTGATGAGACGAACCGCCTCGTTACCGATGAAACCGGTGGGATGCGGCTCCCACGCGGATTGCGGGAGGGCGTGGACCTCAGCCGCAAGCGTGTCCGCACAGAAGCGAACGGGCAATTGGAGGAACGGCTGCTGGACCCGCACTTGGCTTTTCCGATGTTCTCTTCGCGAGACGGCAATGTCAGCACGGCATGCGCTGACGATGTCGCTCGCTATTGCGCTGCATCGCTGCCCTGACGATCGGAATCAAGGCTTCTTGGCGGCGGTCAAGGCAGCGAGCATGACATCCGGTTGAGAAAAAGGGCGACCCCTTGCGAGGCCGCCCTTCCCATCCACGGGCGCTTCAAGACACCCGCGAAACGCTTTCCAAGCAGCCTTGCGGCAGCCGGTTACTTGAGTTCGACGGTTCCGCCGGCGGCTTCGATCTGAGCCTTGATCTTTTCGGCTTCTTCCTTGTTGACGCCTTCCTTGATCGGCTTGGGCGCGCCTTCGACCAGCGCCTTGGCTTCGCCGAGACCCAGCTGGGTGATCGCGCGGACTTCCTTGATCACGTTGATCTTCTTGCCACCGTCGCCGGTGAGGATCACGTCGAACTCGGTCTTCTCTTCCTCGACCGGGCCGGCAGCGGCAGCGGCCGGGCCAGCAACCGCAACAGCGGCAGCGGCGGAAACGCCCCACTTCTCTTCAAGCAGCTTAGCAAGCTCAGCGGCTTCGAGGATGGTCAGCGCCGACAGATCGTCGGCAATCTTGTTGATGTCAGCCATTTGTTGCTCCTGTGCGGGGCAGCGCCCCAGATTGTCGTGCGTTGAAAATGATGCGGAAAGCTATGCTGCCTCCTTGGCGGCATAGGCTCCGAAGATCCGTGCAAGCTGCGCGCCCGGCTCTGCGACGGTGCGGACGATCTTGGTCGCGGGTGCCTGAATCAGGCCCACGAGGGTCGCACGCATTTCGTCGAGCGAAGGAAGTTCGGCCAGCGCCTTGATTCCGTTCACGTCGAGCAGGGTGTCGCCCATCGCTCCGCCAAGAATCTCGAACTTGTCGTTCGTCTTGGCGAAGTCCACGGCCACCTTGGCGGCAGCCACGGGATCGATCGAGGTCGCAAGCGCGGTCGGGCCCTTCAGAAGGTCCCCGATCGGCTGATAGCGCGAGCCATCGAGCGCGATGAGTGCAAGCCGGTTCTTCGCAACTTTGAACTGGGCGCCGGCGTCGCGCATCTTCAGCCTCAAGTCCGTGGATTGCGCCACGGTGAGTCCGAGATTGCGGGTGACGACCACCACGCTGGTCTCGGTGAAGACCTGCTTCAGCTCGTCGACCAGATCGGCTTTTTGCGATCGATCCATGCCAACTCCATAATTTCGATCGAAGTGATACTTCGCTCGAGGTTCAAACGAACTCCTCCGCGGAAATCCGCAGCGAAGCACTTGTCCGTGGGGATGGATCGATGGCGCTGGCCCCATTCTCACCGGGCAACGCACGACAACCGCAAACAGCGGCTGGTGATACTGTCCCCGCCTAGGCTGCAGATTAAGTTCCCGGCAAAGCCTGGAACGGCAGCTGTCTCGGACGGATGCGCAGCGGCAAGCCGCACGCGAGGTGGGCGCTTAGCAGAATTGGTATGAGGGTCAAGGTCGCAACCCTCCGCGCCGACTGCGATCTAGCCGCGCTCGCCGCTGAGGGCGCTTGCCTTACCGCCACGGGCGTTGAGCCAGTCCAGCGTTTCAGCGCGGATCCGCGGTTCGTTCTCGGCCCTCCACTGGATCTGCCCAATCGACCGTTCCACCGGCTTGCGATCCGCTGGGCCGAGGTTCGCCTCGGCATAGGTTTGAAGCTTTGGGATCAGGGTCGGATCATTGGCTCCGGCAACCATATTGGCAACGAAGCGCGAGCGCGCCGACAGATCGATCAACGGAGCGATTTCGCGCGGATGGGCAAGCACGAAATCGAGCGCCAGTGTGGGGTGCTCGGCTGCGACTGCACTAATGATCCCGGGGCTGACGGTCGGCCCCGGCTCCTTGGTGATCGCAAGCTCCAGCGCACGCCGCGCGAGCGCCTCATCCTTGGCCGTGCCCAGCATGCGGTAAAGTGACGTCCGCTCGACCGTCCCGCTCGTGCTCGCGGCGCGGCGGCGGAGGGCATCCCACGTCCTCGCGTCCGCATTGTAGGCGATCACTTCGAGCCAGCTTTCCTTGAGGGAGCCCGGAATCGCGTTGGGGTCGGACTGCCACGCGGCGAACAGCCGGCGTCCTTCGGCGACGGTGCGCGGTTCACCCAGATCGCCAAGATCCTCGATCAATTTCGTGCGCAGCAGTGCATCCAGCGACGGCTCGCCGGCGCGTGGCACAAAGCCGAGCTGGGCAAGGCGCGGGCCAAAAGTGCGGATCACCATCTCGCTTATTGCCGCCTGCTGGGCGGGGGTGGCAGCCAGCGCGTCGTGAATCTGGACCCAGTTCGAGATGCCGAGCTCCGCGACTTTGGAATGCGCGTTGCCGGAGACGGTCGAAAGCAGATCGAGCGCCTGCGCCATCGGCTGGTAGCCCGCTCGCGACAAAGCGAGCGAGTTGCTCAGCAGGCCGTATTGGTCAACGGGTCCGAGCGCGCCGAAGCCGGCACGCAAGGCATCCGCCTGCGCCGGTGAGTAGAGCGTCCGGTAGTAACCGGTCTGGCCGGGGTTGATCAGGAGCGCGCCGCAGCCGGCCGCCTGGATCCGCCCAGTGCCGCCGCTGGTCAGCATCACGGTCTGCGCTCCTCCAGCGGTCGCGCGCAGAGGCACGTTCCAGCTCAGCGGCCGCGCCAGCGCATCGGCCCGGCGATCGTTCGAGAATTGCGACTGCCTGAACGGCACGACGGTTTGGCCACTAACGCATTGCGATGCCCCCAATTCGATCAGCGGAATGCCCGGCTGCGTCGTGAAATCGCGGGCAACCGCGGTCAGTCCCTTGGCCCCGGCATTCTCGACCGCTTGCCACAGGTCGCTGGTGCGGGTGTTCTTGTAGGCGAACTTGTCGATGTAGTTGCGGATGCCGCTCCGCCACACGTCGGCCCCGGCATAGCCTTCGAGCATCGCGATGACCGACTGGCCCTTCTTGTAAGCAATGGCGTCGAACGCCTGATTGGTCTGCTCGACGGTGCGGATCTCCTGGATCACCGGGTGCGTGGTAACGAACGAGTCGAGCGCCATCGCGTCCTCGCGCGACGCGACCTGATCCACGTCCGCCGCCCAGTCGGGGTGGAAATGCTGGGTGGTCTTGCTGGCCATCCAGCTGGCGAAGCCTTCGTTGAGCCAGAGGTCGTCCCACCAGGCCATGGTGACGAGATTACCGAACCACTGGTGTGCGACTTCGTGCGCCTGGACGCTGAAGATGCGCTGCCGGTCCGCCTCGGTGGTGATGGCAGGGTCAACCAGCAGGATGCGTTCGAAGGTGAAGATCGCGCCCCAATTCTCCATCGCTCCGAAGAATTGCGACTGGCCCGGCCCGGCGACGTTATCCAGCTTCGGCAACGGATAGTCGTATCCGAAATAGTCGTTGAAATAGGGCACGACCTGCGCTTCCGCGTCGAGCGCGTAGCGCGCCTTGCCGGCGTTGCCGCGCGACATGACGATGCCGACTTCGGTGCCTGCTGCCTGCTTGGTGATCCTCTCGAAATCGCCGAGCCCGAAGAAGAGCAGGTAGGTCGACATCACCGGCGAGGTCTGGAAGGTGACCTGCTTCAGGCCGTTGCCGACATCGCGGGTCGATGCGGCGGGCATGTTGCTGACCGCCATCTGGCCGGCGGGCACCGTCGCGGTGAGGTCGAAGCGCGCCTTATAGTCCGGCTCGTCCCAGCTGGGCACGAAGCGGCGGGCGTCGGGCGCCTCGAACTGGGTGAACAGTGCCCGGGCGTCCTTGCCCTCGATGTTCTTGTAATCGAGCGCGAACAGGCCGTTCGCTTGCTGGTTGATCTTGCCCGAGTAGCGGATATCGAGGCGGTAGTTGCCCGGCGGCAGGGTGCGGCCGAAAGCGAAGGTGGCGGTCTGCGCCTGTGCATCGGTCGAGACCTGGGCGGGCAGGGCGCCGCCGCCCGCCGCCGTCAGGCTGGCCGAGGCGATGTTGAGGTCGGCGGCGTTGAGGACCAGCCGGTCGGTTGCCTGGACGATCCTGAGGTCGATTGCGGCCGACGCTTCGAAGGTCAGCCGCTCGGCATTCGGGGTGACCGCGATAGTGTAGCGGCTGGGGATCGCGGTCCGGGGAAGCTGCGTCGGAACGGCCGGATCGACGGTGTCGCGGCCGCTTTCCAGCGAGGTTGCGGTCTGCGCGAGCGCGGCAAATGATGTGCCGCCGACAAGGGCGGCCGAAGCGAGCAGCAGCGTCAATCTGGTCATCTCATTCCTCCCGGGTGCGTTGGGACGAGCCGCAAGCGGTCCGCCCCAACCATTTCCCACCAGGAGCGAACACTCAAGCCCCGTGAAGCTCGCCCATATCGATCTTGACGCCCGGGCCCATGCTCGAGCTGATCGCGACCTTCTTGACATATTTGCCCTTGGCGCCGGCCGGCTTGGCTTTGATGATCGCGTCGACGAACGCGTCGAAATTGGCCTTCAAGTCTTCCTGAGGGAAGCTCGCCTTGCCGATGCCGGCGTGGATGATCCCGGCCTTCTCGACGCGAAACTCGACCTGGCCGCCCTTGGCCGCCTTGACTGCTTCGGCGACGTTGGGAGTGACCGTGCCGAGCTTCGGGTTCGGCATCAGCCCCTTGGGACCGAGCACCTTGCCGAGCCGCCCGACGACACCCATCATGTCCGGAGTGGCAATGACCCGGTCGAAATCGATCTGGCCGCCCTGGATCGTCTCCAGCAGGTCCTCCGCACCGACCACTTCGGCGCCGGCCGCGCGCGCCTCATCGGCCTTGTCGCCCTTGGCGAACACGGCGACCCGGACATGCTTGCCGGTGCCCTTGGGCAGCGAGACGACGCCGCGGACCATCTGGTCGGCGTGGCGCGGATCGACGCTGAGGTTGAGCGCGATCTCGACCGTCTCGTCGAACTTGGAGGTCGCGTTCTGCTTGACGATGCCAAGCGCCTCATCGACCGGATAGAAACGGTCGCGATCGACGGTGTCGGCCTGCGCCTTCTGCTTCTTGCTGATCTTCGCCATGTCCTTAGCCCTCCACAACCTGGAGGCCCATCGCGCGGGCGGAGCCTTCGATGATCTTGGTCGCCGCCTCGATGTCGTTGGCGTTGAGATCCTTCATCTTGACCTCGGCGATCTCCGACAGCTT
>JALYPM010000040.1 GCA_030856365.1 Pseudomonadota bacterium | reverse complement strand
GGCGATGAGCAGCTGGAGCCGGAGCCGGAGGAAGGCGGCGACGAGGAGCAAGGCGAGGAAAGCGGCGCCGACGACGCTAACCAGGACTGCGACGACAAGAATCCCGCCGGCGGCGACATGGAGATGCGCGGCGAGGAAGCCGACGACGATGGCGAGGAGCAGGACTCCGACGAGAGCGAGCCCGGCGACGAGCAGCTCGCCGACGGCGATGACTTGCCCGACAGCGGGCAGCCGGCCTCCGGACGCCGCAACTGGGAAACATCGCCGGCCACCGACTACAAGCCCTACACCACCCGCTTCGACGAAGTCGTCGGGTCCGCCGAGCTGTGCGACGCGGACGAGCTGGCGCGGCTGAGGGCTTACCTCGACCAGCAGATGGCCGGGCTTTCGAGTGTCGTCACCCGGCTCGCCAACCGGTTGCAGCGGCGGCTGATGGCGCAGCAGGCGCGCAGCTGGGACTTCGACCAAGAGGAAGGCATGCTCGATGCCGCGCGGCTTGCCCGGGTGATCGTCAGCCCGGCGCATTCGCTCAGCTACAAGGTCGAGCGGGAGACCGAATTCAGGGACACGGTCGTCAGCCTGCTGATCGACAATAGCGGATCGATGCGCGGCCGTCCGATCGCAATCGCGGCGATTTGCGCCGACATCCTCTCGCGCACGCTGGAGCGCTGCGGCGTTGTCACCGAAGTGCTCGGTTTCACGACCCGCGCCTGGAAGGGCGGGCAGGGCCGCGAGGCATGGCTGGTCGAGGGCCGCCCGCCGCATCCGGGGCGCCTCAATGACCTGAGGCACATCGTCTATAAACGCGCGGACGAGCCCTATCGCCATTCGCGGCGCAACCTCGGGCTGATGATGCGCGAGGGCCTGCTCAAGGAGAATATCGACGGCGAGGCTTTGCTGTGGGCACACAACCGGCTGATCGCACGGCCCGAGGAACGGCGCATACTGATGGTGATCTCCGATGGCGCGCCGGTCGACGATTCGACCGCGTCGGCCAATGGCGGTACCTATCTGGAGCGGCACCTGCGGCAGGTGATCGACTGGATCGAGCGCAAGTCGGTGGTCGAGCTGAGCGCGATCGGCATCGGCCACGATGTCACCCGTTATTACAGCCGGGCGGTGACGATCATGGATGCGGAGCAGCTTGGCGGTGCAATGGTCGAGCAGCTCGCCGGCCTGTTTGAGAGCCCGTGATAGGACGCAGCATGTCCCGGAAAGAACTCGGGCCCGGCACCATCTCTGATGCCGAGCCCTCCCTCGATACGCGACGCGAGGGAATATTTGGTGACGAGGAAAGGGGGAAACCCCGTCACTTGAGGGTCTTGTGAGCGATTCGCAGCCAATGAAGGCTGAACGCCAAGTGCAGCCGCGGTTCAGATTCTGGGACGTGATTACGGCAATTCTGCTGGCGGCAACCATTCTCCTAGTCGCGGATTGGATCAGCAGAACTCAAAAACGGGTGGAGCTGGGTCCCCGAACTGTGCCGATTCGCTACCAGCCGGTTGCTCTCGATCTTTCGGGGCTCGGACCGCTGAAACTAGTCGGCGCCTGGGAGCTGAGTGCACCGGATCGCCGCTTCGGTGGTGTCTCGGCGCTGGCGATCGAAAATGACGCACTGCTCGCCATGAGCGACCACGGCGTCATTATGACATTCAGCAAGCCCGGGGCGGCCAGGCCATCTGTCCGACTGGATGAGGTCTCCGCCGGCCCCGGCGATCCCGGTCAGAAGCGAAACCGCGACGTCGAATCGCTGCTTCGTGACCCGTCCGGAAGGGGTTGGTGGGTCGGTTTTGAAAATCGCAACCGGCTGTGGCTGTTCGACCGTGATTTTGCGCGCGTGGTCGCCGGCCTCAAGATCGGGCGCGGGTGGCCGAACTCCGGCTTCGAGGCGGTCGCTTACCGCGACGGCAAGCTGCTGCTGGTCCCGGAGGGCGGCCGCCGGCTGCTGTCCGTCACGCCGGCCGGGACGGAGGAACAATGGGAGCGAATTCCGGCCGGGCCGGTGTCCGACGCGCTCGCAATGCCGGACGGGACGCTGTTGCTGATTCAGCGCAAGGCGGGCCTTGATGGCTTCGATAACAGGCTGGTGCAGCTGCGCCGCGAATCTGGCGGCTACAGGCTCATCCAGTCGATTCCGCTCGGCGTGTCCTGGCGCGACAATATGGGGCGTCATTATATTTGACGTACCCACGGGTCAGTCCGCGTGCTACATCGACGCCGAATCGCGGAGATCGTTATGGCGTGGACGTTGCTCGAATATGAGCCTCAGCAGGTAAATGCTGCCGGGCGGGCGCTGAGTGGGATGGCTTTCCCTGTTACGACACTCGCGGGACTCGGTGCGCTACAGATCATCAACAATTGGCGCTCAGCACACGCGTATCCTTTGAAT
>JALYPM010000039.1 GCA_030856365.1 Pseudomonadota bacterium | reverse complement strand
AGAGCTGTGGTGGGCGAACTGCAGGGCATTTCAGGCGGTGCGTGGTCGCCAAGCGTTGATGCGCTCGGAAGGTGTTTCGTGCGATCGGCAGGGCCTGCAGGGGACTGGAGCGCAGCCATCGCGTCGGTTTCGCAATGCGATGTGGCCTCAGCGAGGCTTAGCCGGCTCTGATCGCTCTCATGAGTGGCTGCATGCCCATGATCCTGAGCACCCGTTTGAGATTGTAGGCGAGAACATGGAGGCTCATCTCGGCAGCGACGTTGTTCAACGTGCGGGTCAGGAAGTGCGTGCTTCCCATCCACGCTTTGAGCGTGCCGAAGACATGTTCGACGGTCTGCCGACGGATCTGCATCATCTCGGGCCTGGAGGTGAGCCGCTGCTCCATACGATCCAGCACCGCTTCATGCTCCCATCGGCTGACGCGACGTTCGGTGCCCGTCGTGCATTGGGATTTGAGTGCGCATGTCCCGCACACGCGCGTCCAATAGCGGCGGATCTTCATCGTCCCCTCGGTGGCGGTGCTGCGATGAGCCAGATCCTCACCGGCAGGGCAGCGATAACAGTCCCGATCCGCGTCGTAGATAAAGGCACGCCGGTCGAACCGGCCAGCAGCCTTGGCGGATGAGGTGAGCGGCTTGGGGACGTAGGCGGATATCTCCGCCTCTTCGCAAACCAGGATCTGCCGTCCGCTGAAGTAGCCACGATCCGCGACGACGGTGATCTCGTCCCCGCCGATGGCGGCACGCGCCTGCTGCGCCATGCCCACCAGCTGTGCCCGGTCGCTGCCGGTCGTCAACACTTCATGTGCGACGATCAGGTGGTGATCGGCGTCCACAGCGGCTTGGACGTTGTACCCGACAATGCCACTGCCTCTGCTGTTCATGGATCGCGCATCGGGATCGGTCAGTGATATCTGCGTGTCGGGCGACTGCTGCATCTGCGCCTCGATCACCTTCAGCTCCGCCATCTGCGCTTTGAGCAGGGCGATCCGGTCCTGCAGCCGGTCTACCTTCATCGTCGCTGGAGGTACGGCAAGGTCGGCGGCATCCATCTCCGCCAGGTAGCGATCAATGCTCGCCTCGAGCTCGCCCATGCGACGCTGCATCTTGGCCGGTGTGAAATTCTTGTCGCGGTTGTTCACCGCCTTGAACTTGCTGCCATCAATGGCGACGACAGCATCGCCGAGCAGCCCGATCTGCCGACACAGCATCACGAACTGGCGGCATACCCCGCGGATGGCCTTGCCATTGTCGCGGCGGAAGTCAGCGATCGTTTTGAAATCGGGCGCCAGCCGCCCCGTCAGCCACATCAGCTCGACATTGCGACCCGCTTCCGTCTCCAGCCGGCGGCTCGAGTGAATGCGGTTGAGATACCCGTAAACGTAGATCTTCAGGAGAACCGCCGGATGGTAGCCCGGCCTTCCGGTGGATGCCGGCACTGCTCCCTCAAAGCCGAGACCCACCAGATCAAGGGCGTCGATGAAAGCGTCGACCACGCGAACCACATTATCCTCGCCGACAAAATCCTCAAGATGATCGGGGAATAACGACCCCTGCATCCGCTCCGAACCCTCGACGAAACGCTTCATCCGACGCCTCCCAAAACCGATCGGAAGATAGCAGATTCGTGCGTCTTTTCACACACCCTCGGCCAAAGGCGGCCGAAATATGGGTCGCGGTTAGGTCTACGCCTATTCAGACCGTCGGCAGCATGGCAGCAGTTTGTTTCCTGCCGGACCTGAAACTTCAGACGATATCGAGCGATGCAATTTAGGAAACGCTGTAAAAGTGCCAGTTTCCTGCGCCAAAAGTGATCATTGGGCCGACATGAATAGAAGAATTGGCGGAGACGGAGGGATTCGAACCCTCGATACAGTTTCCCGTATGACGCTTTAGCAAAGCGTTGGTTTCAGCCACTCACCCACGTCTCCGGATTGCGGCGCGAGGCGGGGCTGTAGCGAAGCGGTCGGCGCCGTTCAACCGGCATTGCGATAAGTTGTTCTCAAGCGCAAAACAATCGCGCTACAGCACGCCCCGCGCCGGCTTCCCGAGCGCTCGATCTTTCAGGACAGATAAAACATGGCCGATCAGTATGTCTCGGACGCGGCGACGGGCGCGGTCGAGCAGGCGTTCATCGAGAATCGCCTGCTGTCGACCTTCCCGATGGAGCTTCGCCAGCAGCTGCGCGACAGCGTGGAGGTGGTTCATCTCGAGGTTGGCGACACGGTGCTTCGCCGCGGATCGCACGTCGCGACGTCATTGTTCCCGTTCGGGCCGACGATGATCTCGATGGTGGTCGACCTCGACGACGGGCGGTCGGTCGAGGTCGCCTCGATCGGCAAGGAGGGCGCGGTCGGCGGGATCGTCAGCTGCGGCCGTTCACCCGCCTTCGCGCGCGCGGTCACGATCGTCCCCGGGCCGGCGCTGAGGCTGCCGATGCTGGTGATCGAGGAGGCCAAGGCCGGTTCGGCGCATCTCCGCAACATCTTCTGCCGCTTTTCCGATTTCCTATTGGCGCAGGTCATGCAGTCGGTCGCGTGCAACGGCTTTCATCCGATCGAGGCGCGCGCGGCGCGCTGGTTGCTGACCGCGCAGGACCGCGCAGGCGGCCGGCTGAGCCTGACCCAGGAAGCGCTCGCCGGGCTGCTCGGGGTTCAGCGGACCACGATCAACGCCGCCGCCCGCCAGCTCGCCGACGAGCGGCTGATCACGACCCGCCGCGGGACCGTCGAGATCATCGACCGCATTGGCCTCGAGGCGAGAACCTGCGAATGTTACGAGCGGGTCGAGAACTTCTTCGGCGACCAGATCGGTCCGGGCGGGCTTGGCAAGAGCGGCTAATCGGCGAGGCGCCAGGCGAAGGCGCCGCTTGCGCCGAACGGGACGAGTTGATCGATCATCGCCGGAACCTCGACGGCTTCGCGCTGCAAGGTGACCTGGTCCTGGTTGAGCGCGAGGCCGTAGAAGCGCGCGCCATGCTCGCTCGCGAAGCCCTCGAGCCGGTCGAGCGCATCGTCCTCGGCGAAAACCTGCGCATAGGCTTCGAGCGCGAACGGCGCGTTGAAGATCCCGGCGCAACCGCAGGCCGACTGCTTGGCGGCGGCGACATGGGGGGCGCTGTCGGTGCCGAGGAAGAATTTGGGCGAACCACTCACCGCGGCGGCGCGCAGCGCGCGGCGATGCTCCTCGCGCTTGATCACCGGCAGGCAATAGGCGTGCGGGCGCAGCCCGCCGTCGAACATGGCGTTGCGATTGAGCATCAGATGGTGCGGGGTGATTGTCGCGGCGACGGTCGCTGGCGCGGACAAAACGAAATCGACCGCCTGGCGAGTGGTGACATGTTCGAAGACGATGCGCAGCCCGGGAAAGTCGCGCACCAGCCCCGCCAGCACGCGGTCGATGAACAGCGCCTCGCGGTCGAAGATGTCGACCGTCGGGTCGGTGACCTCGCCGTGGACCAGCAGCGGCATCCCGATCGCCTGCATCCGCTCGAGCACCGGGGCGAGCCGAGCGACGTCGGTGACCCCGCTCGCGCTGTTGGTCGTCGCGCCCGCCGGGTAGAGCTTGGCCGCCACCCACACGCCTTCGCCGTGGCCGCGCGCAATCTCGCCGGGGTCGGTGTCGTCGGTCAGATAAGCAGTCATCAGCGGGGTGAAGCCGGGGCCGGTCGCGGCGAGGATGCGCTCGCGATAGGCGGCCGCCTGCGCAACCGAGGTCACCGGCGGGGCGAGATTGGGCATGATGATGGCGCGTGCGAACTGGCGCGCGGTGAACGGCGCGACCAGCCTGAGCATGTCG
>JALYPM010000038.1 GCA_030856365.1 Pseudomonadota bacterium | reverse complement strand
GGGACCACGGGGGTCAGCGCAGGTGCAGCCGGCGATCTGGATGGGGCACTCAAGCGCCACGACGGCACGACCCAAGTCACTTACAACGGCTGGCCACTCTATTACTTCTACCCGGATGAAAATACCGGAGATATCACGGGCCATGACTTCGAGGACTTCGGCGCTGAGTGGTATTTGCTGACGCCTGAAGGCGAGAAGGCGCACGACTGATCGCGTGTCCGGGCGGCCAGAGTTGGGGGCAGAGCGGCCGGCCACGTTGCGGGCGGGTCCGAGCGGGTGCATCATCGCCCCATGCCCTTCGCCATCACCTACATCGTCCAGAGCTTTCAAAAGCAGGGCAAGAAGCTCGTCGCTGACCAGCCGCACAAGATGAAGACGGCGGAGTCAGCGGTCACCGGCGCCAGGCGCCTCGTCGACAAGAAAGCCGGCGTGGTCACCTATTCGGTCGGGCATGATCCCGAGGTCGACCTGACCGAAGAGCCGAAGATCCTGTTCAAGGCTGGGCAACTGCCGCCGGAGCTGGCGGGGGAGGATTGAGGAAGAGCGGTTCCGGCGTGGTCACCTTCCCGTTCCGCTCGATCGCGGTGGCGGGCGTGCTCCTGTTCCTCGCGGCTGTTGTAGTGGGGTCGTTAGGCGCTCCAGCTCGGGCGGAACCGGAGCTGAACCTGTGGCAGTTAAACGGCGGGTGGCAGGGCGACGGCCACCAGATCATAATAGACGTGGAGCGGTCGCAGGCTCGGCGGGATCCGGCTAAACCATTTCAGTGGGAGGCATTCCAGATCAAGAATATCAGCGGCAATGTCGCGGTATTCCGAATCGGTCCCTTTCAATTCATAGCGTTTGTTGAGGGCGATCGGATGGATCTTACAAGCCATTCGTTTAAAGGCGCAGCTAGCCTGCGCCGAGTTGACTGATGGGTGCGGAAGAGTAACGCCGGTCCTCGAAACGCATTTCCCTGAATTCGGAGAAGCGCTGGAGTGCAAACGTCTGGGTTCTTAAGTCATCTTCAGCTTCGGTCTTTGCCAACTCGATCATGGAAGCTAACGGCGAAGCCGCAAAAGCCCGCCAACGGCCAAATTTGGGGGTAGAGCGTACGCGCCAGGACCGCCGGCCTCTTGCGAGGCGTGGCGTTGGGCGCGACTGGGAGCGAAGTCATCTGGTTTCTTCGGCAGGCGGTAATCCGGGGGGGCAACTTTGGATCGCACGTGCGACAGAATGACTCGCATTCGGCGAATCACGCGGCCGTCATGCCCTCGCCCGGGGCGTCTCAACGCAACATGGTGCTAATACCAAATCTCTGAAAGTGTGACTCGCGCGGCGATTCCCGAATCAGGTTGGGTCTGATTCAATGTGGCGAACGAGGGAGGTTCGCCATGCCGGTTCCGCTTCGGGAGGATTACGACGCATCCAAGCTTCGCGGGGTGGCGAGGCGGAGCAAGGACGGGCCTCAGGCGCGCCGGCTGCTGGCGCTGGCGGCGATCTACGACGGGGCTTCGCGGACGGAGGCGTCGAAGATTGGCGGCGTGACGCTGCAGATCGTGCGCGACTGGGTGATGAAGCTCAACGCGCATGGCCCGGACGGCTTGCTCGACCGCAAGGCGCCGGGCCAGTCCTCCAAGCTGAACGACAGCCACCGGGCCGCCCTCGCGAGATTGATCGAGAGCGGTCCGATCCCGGCGACGCACGGCGTGGTGCGCTGGCGGCTGGTCGATCTCGCGCAATGGACCTTCGACGAGTTTCGCATCAGGGTCGCCAAGCAGACGCTCAGCCGTGAGCTGCGCGCCATGGGCTACCGCAAGCTCTCCGCCCGCCCACGCCATCATGCGCAGGCCGAAGGCGCCATCGAGGCTTTTAAAAAAGCTTCCCCGCCCGCCTGGACGCCATCGCCCGCCAGGAGGGCGTCGACCCCGCCGCGATAGAAGTCTGGTTCGCCGACGAGGCGCGGATCGGCCAGAAGAACAAGATCACCCGTCGATGGGCCAAGCGCGGCACGCGCCCCAGCGCGCCGCACGATCAGCGCACCGCCTCCACCTATATCTTCGGGGCGATCTGCCCGAAAGAGGGCAAGGGCGCCGCCCTCGTCATGCCGGTCTGCAACACCGAGGCGATGAGCCTGCACCTCGCCGAGATCGCCGCCGAGATCGCGCCTGGCTCGCACGCCGTGCTGATCCTCGACCAGGCCGGCTGGCATCTCTCCAGCAAGCTGGTCGCGCCGCCCAACATCACCCTTATCGCACTGCCGCCGAAATGCCCCGAACTCAACCCGGTCGAAAACGTCTGGCAGTTCATACGCGACAACTGGCTTTCGAACCGCGTCTTCAGCTCCTACGACGACCTCCTCGCACATTGCTGCGAAACCTGGAACAAGCTCGTTGATCAGCCGT
>JALYPM010000029.1 GCA_030856365.1 Pseudomonadota bacterium | reverse complement strand
GCCTGTTAGAGCACGATGTTTCCTCGGGTCAAGCTGTCAGTTGACGGGCGAGGCGGCAAAATGGCATTGGACGCCTCCGCTCAGCAAGCGGGTGTAGCTCAATGGTAGAGCAGAAGCCTTCCAAGCTTACGACGAGGGTTCGATTCCCTTCACCCGCTCCAGCCTAGCCAGTCCGGGGACTGGCGTAGGAGCGCCGCGAGCGCGCAGCGAGCGGGCGACAGCGCCCATGCGGGGGCCTGGGATGAAATGGAGCGCACAGCTTCCAGCGAGGGGCGACAACGGGGAGCCAATGGCGCCCCTCCCAAGTTGACAGTACCGGACCGCATCGCCATTTGCCCGTCGCAGTCCGGAGAGGTGGCCGAGTGGTTAAAGGCAGCAGACTGTAAATCTGCCCGCGCAAGCGTACGCTGGTTCGAATCCAGCCCTCTCCACCAATCTCTCGAAACACTCGTCATCTTCGACCTCTGCGAAGTCACTGCCGTAGCTTCCGGCCCCCAGTTCGAGCAGGTCATGACGACCGGAGAGGGCTTCTCGGCCTGCGCCCAGATGTTGCCGATGGTTCGCGGCGGAGCGCCGCGCGAGAGCTATTGGAACTACAGCTTCACCGCGATCCGTGGCGAAGACGGGCAGGTTGTCGGAGCATCAAAAGCTTCGAAGACGGCGTGGTCGCCGAGCAATGCTCGCCCTAAACCGTTAGGGAATCTGGCAGAAACATCCATAACGAATTAAGTCTGTTACAGACTCGGGGGGATGTGTCAGCCATTGTCAGTTTCTGAAAGGAGCTCGGGTGCCGAATCCCGCGTCCAAGGAACAATCTGTGGGCGATGATCTCACTGATCGCGTGGCCCGGCTCAGCCCGGGGCAGCTCGACTGCCTGCGCCTGGTCGACCAGCATCTTTCTTCAAAGGAAATCGCGGTCGAGCTCGGGATCTCGCCGCACACCGTCGATCAGCGCGTTCGCGGCGCCTTGCACACGCTCGGCGTTGAGCGGCGCTCCCAGGCCGCTCGGCTCGTTGCTCAGCTCGACGGTCCATATCAGCGTTTGATACATCAACCGCCGCACGTTGAGCCCGGGGAACCGGCGGGCCAATCCGACGGGGCGGTCAGCATTCAGATTCGGCACGCTGATCGTGCGGGGGAGGCCGGGGGTTCGGTCCTCGAAACCGAGCAGAGGCACGAGCATAACCGTCCTCCCCTGCAATTGCCGTTCGCAACGAGGAGTCACCCCCGGAACGAGATGAGCGTCGGCCTCCGGCTGCTCTGGATCATCCTGATTGCGACGGGCGCAGCATTCTCGGCCGGCATGTATCTCGCCGGACTCGAAAGCCTAGCCAGGATGCTTCGAAGCTAGCCCAAGCCCGACATCACCGTTCCGCCATTCACTCCGTGCGCCCATGCGCCGGAGAAGGAGCAGTTATGCGCAAACAACAGATTGAAAACGCCGCCTTCGACGTCGCCACCCAAGTCCGCACGGTCGAAGAGACTATTGAAGTCGCATTGGGCGAGATCGCCGAGTTGCAGAGCCGGATGGTGCGTGCCCGCGCCACGACCGGGATTGGCATCAACGCCAGCCACGGCGCGTTCGTCGAACTCGCCGCAAGCGTCAATTCATTGGTCAGCGCCCGCGGCGCCATCGCCAGCTGCCATGTCGCGCTCGCCGAAGCCAAGCAGCTGGTGCCGGGCCTTCGCACCGTTGCCTGGGGCGACATGGAAGAATGCCCGCCCCCGGGCGGACGCATCGACCTTCGCGTCGTCGCCTGATGGAGCTTTGACCGGACCGCAGCAATGTGGTCCGGTCCACTTCCCGATGTTCGGCCCTTACGTCTTTGGAACGCTGCTGCTGGCGACCTTCGCTTTTGCGATGTGGCGCGGCCGTAGCGACGAGAAGCTCGCCGCAATTGCCTGCGTGCTGGCGATTGTCGCGACCCGTGCCGCCATCTCGCCACAGGCGGAACGCTACACCGGAGTGGAAACAGGCCTGCTCGCCATCGACCTCGCCCTGCTCGCCGCCTTTGTCGCAATTGCGTTGCGATCGGAGCGGTTCTGGCCACTCTGGATCGCGGGTCTCCAACTGACCAACAGCATGGCGCACCTGATGAAGGTGGCGGAGTCGGACCTCATGCCGCGTGCCTATGCGGCGGCGGCGATATTCTGGAGCTATCCGATCCTGCTGATCATCATCGTCGGTACCTGGCGCTCCCATCGCCGCAGCCGCCGGCTTGAGTCGGCCCAGCCCGCACCGGCCTAGCCGCAGCGGCGAACCCTGCGCTATGCGGTCGCCATGGCCGCCGATGCCCGTCACTTGCTGGATGTCCTCGATGAGCCTGCGCTGATGGTGCGGGCCGGGCGGGTGGTTGCCGCCAACTCCGCCGCGACCGCCCTGCTCGGCGCCCGGATCGAGGGCAGCGATGTGAGGCTTGCCATCCGGCATCCCGAAGCCTTGGCACTGATCCACTCGGGCCGCCGCCAGGACCGGGACATCAGTGGGATCGGCGGTGCCGAGCGGCCTTGGACAGTGTCGGTGCGCCCCACCGACGACAATGTGGTCGTCGTGCGATTGATCGACCGATCGGCGACGCGCGCGGCCGAGAAGATGCGCGTCGATTTCGTCGCCAACGCGAGTCATGAACTACGCACCCCGCTGACCACGATCATCGGCTATGCCGAAACCATTGCCGAGGATCCGGACCTTGAGCCGGAAGTGATGGCACGGTTCGGCACCACCATCCGCTCCGAAGCCCAGCGCATTCTTCGCATCGTCGAGGACTTGATGAGCCTGTCACGAATCGAAGCCGACCGATTCGTCGCGCCCACCGGCGCGGTCGACGTCGGCGAGGTAGTCAAGGCTGCCACCGACCACGCCACCGCCGCAATCGAGCGGCGCGGCTGCCTTATCAAAGTCAGCATCGCGGACACTCTTCCCCAGATCAGCGGCGACCGGGCCCAACTGCTGCAGCTGTGCGACAACCTCATTTCCAACGCGGTCCGCTACGGCTGCGGTGAACGCGGCTCGACCATTGCCGTTTCGGTGGGAGAGGAGCGCAATCTGATCCAGCTGAGCGTCCGCGATTCCGGGCCCGGTATCCCCGCCGAGCACCTGCCGCGGCTGACCGAGCGCTTTTACCGCGTCGACGATGCGCGAAGCCGCGATTCGGGCGGCACCGGACTTGGCCTTGCAATCGTCAAACATATCGTCGAGCGGCACCGCGGCTGGCTTGATATCCGAAGCACTCCGGGGCGCGGGACGGAGGTGACAGTGCGACTCCCGGCTCGGCGGCCATGGGAGTCGGTGTCATAAAAGTGAAACCGAAACGTCACAGTGCGGTCGACACTCGGTCGGTACGGGCCTTCCGACATCTCTGCGAAAGGATTGCACGAATGAAGAAGTCGTTTTGGGCACTGCCGCTCGTCGCGCTGGTCGCCGCTTGCGGCAGTGGCGGAAGCTCGGGATCGGGCTCTGCGTCCCAGCTGAAGATCGTCGGTTCTTCAACCGTCTATCCGTTCACGACCGCCGTCTCCGAAGAGTTTCAGCGCTCCAATGCGGGCGCCAGCGCAATTGTCGAATCGACCGGGACCGGCAGCGGCATCAAACTGTTCTGCAGCGGCGTCGGCAATGAGTTCCCGGACATGGTCAATGCTTCGCGTCCAATGAAGAAAAGCGAGTATGAGGCGTGTGCGAAGGCCGGCGTCAATCAGGTCATCGAGCTGCCGGTCGGCATCGACGGACTTACCTTCATTAGCGGCGTCGGCACCCCGGCGATGAACCTGACCACCCAGGACATCTATGAAGCGCTCGCGGCCAATCCCTATGGGCAGGGGCCGAACAAGGCGCAGACCTGGAAGGATGTGAATCCGTCGCTTCCGGCAACCAGGATCCGCGTGCTCGGCCCGCCGCCGACGTCCGGCAGCCGTGACAGCCTCGCTGAGCTAATCCTCGAAAAGGGTTGCGATTCCAACCCGCAGATGAAGGCGCTCAAGGCGCAGGACGGCGACCGCCATAAGGACATCTGCACCAAGATCCGTGAGGACGGCCTGTTTGTGGAGGCCGGCGAGAATGACAATCTGCTAGTCCAGAAGGTCGCGGCCGATCCGGGAACGCTCGGCGTGCTGGGCTACAGCTTCCTCGATGAAAATAGCGACAAGGTGCGGCCGGTCTCGCTCGGCGGCGTGCAGCCGA
>JALYPM010000010.1 GCA_030856365.1 Pseudomonadota bacterium | reverse complement strand
TCTGGGCCCACGCCTACCGCTTCGCACCCGACTGCTCGACCTTCATTGTCGAATGTTCGGAGGCCACGTGGCGCGGCCTCGGCTTCGACACCATGGATCAGTCGGAAGCTATCGCCGTCTGCGAGCGCATCTTCGCCCAATATCTCGATGGCCACTCGCTGCAGTCCAACGCCTCCCACCTTGTCGGCTCCGCCGCCTGGCTCCACTTCCGGCGGATCAAGTGCGAGCGCTGGAATCACGGCAAGTTCATCCTGCTCGGCGACGCCGCGCACACCGCGCATTTCTCGATCGGCTCCGGCACCAAGCTGGCGCTGGAGGACGCGATCAAACTGGCGGAGGTGCTCAGCCGGCCTGGCATCAAGCTCGAGGCGGCGATGGACGAATATGTCGCGACACGGAATCTGGAGGTGCTCAAGCTCCAGAACAGCGCGCGCAACTCGACCGAATGGTTCGAGACGCTCGACCGCTATCTGCATTTCGAGCCGCTGCAATTCGCTTACTCGCTGCTGACTCGAAGTCAGCGCATCAGCCACGAGAATCTGCGCCTCCGCGACCCCGCCTGGCTGGAGCAGGTCGAACGCTGGTTCTGGGAACGCGCGGGCGTGCCCGGCAAGTCCGCCGCGCCGATGTTCGCGCCGTTCCGGCTGCGCGAGCTGGAGCTTCCAAACCGCATCACCGTGTCCCCGATGGCCATGTACTCGGCGGTCGACGGCATGCCCAACGACTTCCATCTCGTCCATTATGGCGAGCGCGCGCTCGGTGGCGCGGGGCTGCTGTTCACCGAGATGACCTGCATCTCGCCCGAGGCACGCATCAGCCCCGGCTGCACCGGTCTGTGGAACGGCGAGCAGGCGGCGGCGTGGAAACGCATCGTCGATTTCGTCCACGGCCATTCGGCGGCGAAAATCTGCCTCCAACTCGGCCACAGCGGCGGCAAGGGATCGACGCGCGTCGGCTGGGAAGGGAATGACGTTCCGCTCGAAAGCGGCAACTGGCCGGTGATGGCGGCGAGCGACATTCCCTGGTCGCCGGCCAACCAAGTGCCGGCGCCGGTGACCCGCGCCGACATGGACCGGATCCGCGACGAGTTCGTCGCCGCTGTGCGGCTGGGCGTCGAAGCCGGGTTCGACATGATCGAGCTTCACGCGGCCCACGGCTATCTGCTGTCCAGTTTCCTGACGCCGCTGCAGAATCGGCGCACCGACGAATATGGCGGAAGCCTGGAGAATCGGCTGCGCTATCCGCTCGAACTGTTCGGCGCGATGCGACGGGCCATGCCGCGGCATATGCCGCTGTCGGTGCGCATCTCGGCCACCGACTGGGCGGGGGAGGACGGCATCACTCCCGACGAGGCGGTCGCCATCGCCGAAGCCTTTGCGTGCGAGGGCGCCGACCTGATCGACGTGTCCGCGGGCCAGACCTGGGCCGATGCCCGGCCGGTCTACGGCCGCATGTTCCAGACCCCCTTTTCCGACAAGCTCCGCAACGAGGCGCGGGTAGCGACGATGGCGGTCGGCAATATTTACGAGCCCGACCATGCCAACGCCATCCTCGCCGCCGGCCGCGCCGATCTGGTGGCGCTGGCGCGGCCCCACCAGCTGGACCCGTTCTGGACGCTTCGCGCCGCAGCCCAGTTCGACTATCGCGACATCCACGTGCCGCCGCAGTATCAGACCGGCATGGCTCAGCTCGCCCGCAACCTGCAGCGGGAGGCGGAGGCTGCCGCCCTGAAAGCCTAATGGAGGCGGGGGGTTGGGCGGTTCGGATGTGGCCGCCCGGCAACTCCGCTGCGGTCCCTGACGCATATATGGGTGCCAAGCGGGCGGGAAAGCGGTAACTTCCGGTTCAAATGTATTCGGATCTTCGATCGACCGATCTGTCGGACCTCGACGGCGAAGTCTGCGTCATCGGCGCGGGCGCGGCGGGGCTGACAGCTGCGCGGCGCCTGCTGGAGCTCGGGCGGAAGGTCATTCTGCTCGAATCGGGCGGCGCCGATTATGAAGATTCCACCGCCGACCTCAACAGCGGCGAGTCGATCGGCGAGCCCTATTACCGGCTCGACCACGCCCGCCTGCGCTTCTTCGGCGGGACGGCGGCGATCTGGGGCGGGCGAGTGGCCGAGCTCGACCCGATCGACTTCGAGGCGCGGGCCTGGGTTCCGCATAGCGGCTGGCCCCTGAGCTACTCCCAGCTCCGCCCTTATTATGACCAGGCGTGGCGGCTGCTCGGGCTTTCGCGGCCGGTGGAGGGTCCGGGCTCTCTGGGTGACGGGGTCAAGCTGCCCCAGTTCGATGGCGACCGGCTGGCGCTACGCTACTGGGGTTTCGACAGCGACGCCGACCGCTTCGGCTTCAGCGCGTCGCGCGATCTTCGGAAGCACCCGAATTGCCATGTGCTGACCCATGCCACGGTCACCGAGATCCTGACCGATCCCGCCAGTTCCGAAGTCCAGGCGCTGCTCGTCAGGAGCCAGAGCGGGAGGGAGATGCGGGTGACGGCCCGCGCCTTCGTGCTCGCCGCGGGAGGGATCGAGAATGCGCGGCTGATGCTGGCGTCCAACCGCCATGTGCCGGCCGGAATCGGCAACGGCCGCGACCTCGTCGGACGCTATTTCATGGAGCATCCCCATGCCCGCGGCGGCAAGGTCCAATCGGCGCAAAGCTGGGATCTGATGAAGACCTTCGGGCGGAGCCACTGGGTCGGTCCGCAGCGGGTGGCGGCGCTGATCGCGCTCGCCGAAGAGGAACAGGCGCGGCTAGGAATTCTCAACACGTCGATGACCCTCGCCCCGCGCCAGCCCGAGGATTCCAAGCCGTTCGCCGCCATGCGCCTCTACAACAAGGCCAAGCACGACATGGCGCCGCGGCGGTTCAACCGGACGATGTGGCGGCGCGGCAAAAGCGTCGTCACCTCGCTGCAGATGATGGCCGATCCCCTGCGCCCCTGGCTTCTCCATCGCATGGGCGTGCTCGACCTTTCGCTCCTCGTGCGCGCCGAGCAGGCGCCCAACCCGGACAGCCGGATCTGCCTGTCCCAAGACCGCGATGCGCTCGGCGTGCCGAGGGTCGTTCTCGACTGGCGGCTGACCGAGCTGGACAAAAGGTCGGTCGCGGAACTGGTGGCGGCATTCGGACGCGAGTGCGAGCGGCTGGGCCTGGGAACGGTCGAGCCCGCATCGTGGCTGGGCGACCCGGACCAGCTCTGGCGCACCGACGCGCTGATCAGCGCGCACCCGATCGGCGGTTACCACCATATGGGCACGACCCGCATGGCGGCCGACGAGCGGGACGGCGTCGCCGACAGCTTCGGCAATGTCTTCGGGGTGCACAATCTCTATATCGCCGGAAGCTCGCTGTTCCCGACCGGGGGCTGGGCCAACCCGACCCTGACACTGATGGCGCTGGCGCTTCGGACCAGCGAGCGGATCAGCGATGTGCTCGACCAGCCGGAGGCGCGCACGGTGCTTCGTGCCGGAGCCGCCGGAAATCGCTGAGCCCGGCGCCGCAACGGGCAAGGTTGCGACCGGTGTTCTGCGAAGGGCGCTGCGCAATGCCGGCGTGCTGCTGACCGGCAAGGCGGCCGCGGGCCTGATGCAGCTGGCGACCTTCGCCATCGCCGCGCGCAGCCTTGGCATCGGGGCGTTCGGACTCCTCTCGGTCCTGCTTGCCGGAATGCAGTTGCTGATCGTGCTGGCCACGTTCCAGTCGAACCAGGCGATCGTCCGTTACGGCGTCATGCACCTGCGTTCCGAAGACCGCAGCGCCTTCCAGCGGCTAATCAAGTTCACCACGTTGCTCGACATTGGCGCCGGGATTGCCGCCGCCGCCGCGGCAATGCTGCTTGCGCCGCTGATTGCGCAATGGGCGAACTGGGAACAGCGCGAGCTCGATGCCTGGCGCTGGCTGGCGCTTCTGCCGCTGACCCTGGCGGTCGCGACTCCCAAGGGGCTGCTGCGCCTGTTCGGGAGGTTCGACCTGCTGTCCCGCTTTGTCACCATCACGCCCTTTTTGCGGCTGACCGGCGCGATCCTGCTGGCGGTGCTCGGCGGCGATCTGTTCGGCTGGGTCATCATGTGGATCGTGGCCGGCGCCGGGGGCGCTGCCGCCGGCGTTTTCCTCGGCTGGAGGGAAGCGCGCCGGCGCGGCCTGCTGGTCGGAATGGACCGGTCCCTGTCCGGGCTTCGCGAGGCGAACCCGGGAATTCTCCGCTTCTCGCTCATCGCCAACATTCATTCCTCGCTTGCCCAGATGCCGGGCCACGTCGCGACCTTCTCGGTCGGAATGGTGCTGGGGTCGGGACCTGCGGCACTGATGAAGGTCGCGCAGGAGCTTGGCACCGCGCTGACCAAGCCGATCGATCTCATCAACCAGAGCGTCTATCCGGACATCGCCCGGCTCGCCGCCTCCCGAGAATGGAAACGACTGCGCCGGCTGGTGCTGCGGACTGGCGCTGCCGCCGCGACCGTCAGCGCGCTGACGACGCTGCTGCTGCTGATTACCGGACGTGGTGTGATCGAACTGGTGTTCGGCGACGGCTTCGACGGAGCCTACCGCCTTTTGCTCCTGCTGTCGGCGGCAACCACCGTCACGGTCGCCGTCTTCTCCGTCGATCCAACGATGTACGCATTGGGCAAGCCGTCGCGGCCATTGATCACCGCACTGATTGCCAACGGGCTGTTTGTCGCCGTCATGTTCGCGGCCTTCCCTCTGCTCGGCCTCTATGCACCCGGCGCCGCTTATGTCGCAGCCGCGGTGGCGAATCTGGCCTGCGCCTTGTGGTGGATGGCCACCCAGGTTCCGCGAAGCCGACGCGGCGATACTGCAAGCTGAAGCTTCGATTCTATCTAAGCCGCGCCCGGTCTTGCCCTCGGAACAGGTCTGCGGCATCGGGATAGAGCCGGGCCAGCAGCTGCGCGGCCGCCGCACCGAGCAGCTCCTGGAGCGAGCCAGTCACGGCTTCGGGCTCGGCGTCGCGGGCCCGTTTCCAGAGCGACTGAATCGCCCGACGGTCAGCGGCAACCGCTTCAGCCACTGCATCCTGCCAGCTAGTCGGATGCTCGCCCTGCTCCCATTGCCCGCGACCGCGTCCGAAGTGGGCGACGGCGAGATATCGCAACAGCGCCGAGCGGACGAGGCCGGCGAAAAACTCCTCCGACCAGCGGACCGAGTTGCTGTCGTCGCCTTGGGTGAGATTGTAGCCGCGAGCCGCCGAGCCCGCTCCGACCGCGCCGAGGATGCCGCCGACCACCATTCCGGCCCCGAGCGTCAATCCACCCGCGGCTGCGTCGGCGGCAAGACCGCCGGCCGCGCCCGAAAGCAGTCCTCCGAGCACGGCCACCACTCCTTCTCGGGCGGGCGCTGCCTCGGTGTAGTCGTCGCGCAGGCGCTTCAACACCTCCTGGGCAGCGCGGCCGGAGAGACCGTGGAGCAGAATGAGCTGGTCGGTCGAGGTGCGGATGGCCTGGTCGACGCGCTCGCCGAGCCGCCCCATTGCCCGCTGCGCCTCCGGAGAGCTGTCGCCGCCCGACGGGTTCATCACCGCGCCCCGAACCCGGTCGTGCCATTTGCGATCGCCAATCTCTTCCCGGTCGCAGGCAATGGTCGCGAGCTGCTCGGCGAGCACCTTCATCGACGCTTCGAAGCGATCCAGGTTGCGCGTGGTCCAGGCGGCGATCAGCCGTTCCATGGCCTGTTGCTGCGGCGCGTCGAGGAGCGGCGCGATCCCCTGCAGCAAGGTGCGTTCCTGCACCCAGCAGCGCGCAAAGGCGTCGAGCGTGAGCGTGTCCCGCACCAGGCCGGTCGAGGCGAGATGATCCGTCCAGCGCCGCTCTTCCGCCTGCCCGTCCTCGCCGGGCGGCCCGGTCTGGTTGAGGAGGAGCACGATCGGCTTGCCAACCCAGGCGAGCACTTCCATCTCCAGCGGAACGTAGGCCGCGCCGGCGGGATCCTCGCTGGCGTTGACGAGATAAAGGACGACGTCCGCTTCCTCGCGGGCGTTCCGCACCGCCTGCTGGCTGGACCACAAAGGCCGGTCGCGAAAGCGGTCCCATACCTGGCTCAGGAACCAGCCGATCGGATTGCCCGACGCTCGCAGCCGGCTCACCAGGCGCGCGGTGTCGCCGAAGCCCGGCGTGTCCCACAGCATCAGCGTGTGGGCGCCCTCCTGCAGCATCACATAACCGGTCGCGACCTCGGTCACGTGCGCCGCATCGCGCACCTCGCCGACATCCTGCTGAAGCAAGGTGCGGACCAGCGTCGTCTTGCCGGCGTTGGTGTGGCTGACCAGGCTGAGGTTGATCGTCTGCGCAGGGGTGACGGTGGTGTCCGGAGCGCTGCTCATGCCGGCTCCGTGCGAAGCAACGCCTGTTCCAGATCGCGAGCGGCATTTGCGCGTGGCCCTTCGTCGAGACGCACGCTGACGGGGTCAATCTGCGAGGGCGCCAGCACCGACTTCCACGCCTGCAGCCGCTCCTCGAGGCGGCGTTCCGCGGACGCCTGGCCACGCAACTTGCGGAGGAAGCCGCTGTTGTCGAGCAATACCATCAGCTCGACGGCATCGCCGACCCGCTGGCGAACGGCGGAGACGATCGCGCCATGGTTCTCCGCTTCTGGAGTAGAGGCGAGGTTGAAGAGCAGGATGAGCTGGTCTGCGCCGGACAAGCCGGGTCCCTGCCGTTTTAGCCATTCGTCCTCCCCGCCATAGGGCACGCCCGCATCCACCTCCACGCCGGTTTTCTCGCCAAGCGCTTCGACCAGCAATTGCCTGAGCGTCTCCTCGACCTCGCGGGAAAGATCGAAGCTGTAGGGGATCACCCGAACGCTGCGCGCCTGGCCGAGCGCGTCGCGCAACACGCGCCGGACGTAGTATTCATGCGGAACTTCCACTCGCCGCCTGAGGCGCAGGGTCCTCAGCAGGCTCCCAAGTGCAAGCAGCAGCCGCGGCACGATCACCACCAGCGCGGCGGTCACCGTCCACAGGATCAGCCAGTCGCCGGCGTTCTCGCCGGTGCCGCGCAAATCGCGCAGCCGCTCGACGCCGGGCAGGGCAATGCCGGTGAGCACGCTTGCGGGTCCGAGCACGACCTTGAGCAGCGCGGCTATTTCCGCCTCCGCGCCGGCCCAGGTGCCGGCCCATCCCGCCGAATATTCCGCCGTGTAGCGGGCGCGTGCCAGCATTCCGGCGATAATTCCGGCGGCGAAGGCGGCTGCGCTGAGGTGGAAGGTGCGGGCTGCGCGCGAGCGGGTGAGTGGCGCCGCCGCCGCCACCCACTCGGAGCCGAAGCGGCTGACCGCCCGCTCCAGCGTCGGATGGCCGGCGAGGTGATAGGCGGCCGGGCTCAACATCCAGTCGAGCGAACGGCTGGGCCTGGGCCGACTGCTGCCAAGAGCCCGTCTCACCCAGCTCAGGAGCAGCCAGGCATAGACGGCTAGATTCCACGCCAGCATCCCCAGCAGCGGAAAGGCCAGGATGTTCAGCCGATTGCCGTCGATCGCATTAGCGGCGAGCCCGATCGCCAGCGCCGCCAGCGGCAGTGCCCAGTTCAACCAGGCGGGCCAGCGGGCGAGGATCCGGGCGCGGTTGAGCTTCGGATAGCGTGCAACCAGCCGATCGAGGGCCAATTGAGCGCGGTGCCTGAGGAAAACAGCCGCTTCCCTGCTGTCATTGTTTGCTGACAGGGGCACTGCGGATCGTGCGGCGCTAGTGGCGTAGTGGCGATCCTCGCGGGTGAATATGACCGCCGCCGAGTCCTCGGTCTCGATCGCGCGAACCAGCAGGACGTCCCGCGCGGCTTCTTCACTCAACCGTAATTGGTTCACATTACCGCCAGCGCTCGATTATCGAACGCGTTGGCGAACTCCTTCGAGATTTCGACCTTGCGCTCAATCGAGGCGATAATCGGCTCGGCAAAGTTGACCCCGGCGATCTTGCTGCAGCTTTGCAGATTGCCGGGGCTGAATACGTTCACCTCGAGGATCTTGTCGCCGACGATGTCGATGCCGACCAGGAACATGCCGTCGGCGATCAGCTTTGGCCGGATCAGCTCCGCAACCCGCAATTCCGTTTCGCCGACCTCGACGGCGACGGCCTTGCCCCCCGCGTGGATGTTACTGCGGATGTCGTCCTTCGCGCTGACCCGCCGAAGCGCCGCATATTTCTTGCCGATGCTGAGCGGCCGCCCGTTCATCATGAACAGCCGGATATCGCCCTTGGCCGCGGCGGGCACATAGGCCTGAGCGATGACATAGCCGTCGCGGGTAATCGCCTCGATCATCTGGTTGAGGTTGGACGCATTGTCGGCGTCGAGCTTGAACACGCCCGATCCGCCCGAGCCCTGGAGCGGCTTCAGGATGCACTCGCCGCCATGCTTCTTGGCGAATGCCTTTACGTCGGGCGCATGCTTGGTGATCAAGGTTTCCGCGCGCGCCGCCTCGGGGAACGACTGGAAATACATCTTGTTGACGGCGAGGCTGAGGCTGTTGGGGTCATTGAGAACCAGTACCCCGCGTTTGACCGCTTCGCGCCCGAACAGGATGCCGGCTTCCGCCGCCCACGAAGCGGTCTGGGCGTCGAGCGACGGGTCGCTGCGCAGCCACAGCACGTCGACATCGCTCATCGCGATTTGCTCGGTCTTTTCGCCAACCGTCTGCACGCCCTTAAAAAATTCGGCGTGGGTCTTCGACTTTTTGTCCGGGGCCATGCGCGCATGGATCTGCATGCTGTCGTCGGGCAGCATCACGAAGTCGCCGGGCGTGATGTAGCAGACGCGGTGGCCGCGCTGGACCGCCTGATGGGCCAGCACGGTGGTCGTGTAGTTCGGAAATTCCTTGGCCATGTCGTTGACGAAAAAGGCGATCAGCATTCGGAGTTTCCTTAGATGAGTTGCGAGAACGGCAGTCCGCCACGCATGCGTTGAATCCGAGCCTGAGCGTCAGGCCGGGAGAGGAACTGCGGGACCGTCCGCGGCGGTTGCAGCAGGCCGCGAGCCGCCAGCTCTTCGACGACGGGAACGTGGCGGGCTGCGATCTTGCCGTACCAGAAGGGCGCAAGGTCGCTGCCGGACTTGAGCAGTTCGAGCACCTGCTTGAATCCGCGCAGGTAGATCGCATCCTTGCTGAACCCGCCGGAGCGGTAGACGCGCGCGGTGACATTGAAGGCCATGCGCCTGCCCAGCCCATGTTCGCGGAGCAACCGGAAACCTTCGATGAAGCTGGCCCCGGAGACCATCGCATCGACGACCACAACCCGCGCGGCGAGCAGCCGGAGCCGCGTCGGAGTTAGCCCGCCAACCGCGCATTCGGCAAACACGCCCAGGCCCTCCTGTATGCCCTCGTAACCAGCGAGGCCGGTGCGGAAGATTTTCAGCCCCTGGGCGTCGCCGTTGACGCAGGTCAGGAGGTGCACGCTCACCTCGTGCTGCAGCAGCGGGTCGAGACGGTCAGCCGGCATCTTAGTGGACTGCGAAATCATCAGGGTGCGGCCGGACACCATCAGGCCGGCGGGAATGTCCTTGCGAACCTCAATGCGGCCCGAGAAGTCTGGATCGGACTTGCAATAGTTCGCGATCAGGGCTTCCGCCGCCTTGCGTACCGCGTCGGCGCCGATCGCTTGGCCGCGCTGACTGTCGGGCGGCACGTGGTCGAGGATGTCGCGGGCATTCGCCAGCAGCTCGGGCTCCACCGGTCCATAGACGGTCAGTGACACATAGCGGAAGTCGCGGCTGTTGCGGCAGTCGAGCATGGTCAGCTGCTGGTCGAGCTCGCGCCGCTTCTCGGCGAACAGGCGCTCGAGCACCGGGTCTTCAACGCGGCGCAGGTCGATTGCGTAGAGCGCCCGCTTGGCGAGGTCGGGATCGACCGTCAGCGGACGGTAGCGGAACAACGGCGCCTTCTCCGCCTTGTCGGCCTTGAACTGGTCGAACGCCTGCTCCGAATTGATCGGCGAGACGCTGAGCAGGAAATCGAACGAGGTGGAGACCCGCAGCAGCTT
>JALYPM010000173.1 GCA_030856365.1 Pseudomonadota bacterium | reverse complement strand
GTCGCTCACCTCCAGGAAGCGCCCGCCGCCCTCAACGCAGCGCTTTCTCATGACGATGAGATCGCCGGCATGGCCCACCTCATCGCGCCGGCCCGCGACGTGCTCTACCTCGGCCGCGGCCCCGACTATCCGATGGCGCTCGAGGGCGCGCTGAAGCTCAAGGAAATCAGCTACATCCACGCGGAAGGCTATGCCGCGGGCGAGATGAAGCACGGCCCGATCGCGTTGATCGACGAACTGGTCCCGGTGATCGTGCTGGCGCCGTCAGGGCCTTTGTTCGAGAAGACCGTCAGCAACATGCAGGAGGTCCGCGCGCGGGGCGGCAAAATCGTGCTGGTCAGCGATGCGGAGGGTATCGCCGAGGCCGGCGAAGGCTGCATGGCGACGATCGAGATGCCCAGAGTCCACCCGCTGATTGCGCCTTTGGTCTATGCGGTGCCGGTGCAGCTGATCGCCTATCACGTCGCCGTCCTCAAAGGCACGGACATCGACCAGCCGCGCAATTTGGCGAAGAGCGTGACGGTTGAATGAGCGGCTAGGCGGCCGCCTTGGTCGCTTCCAGCCGCCGGATCCGCTGTATCAGCCGATCGTAGAGAAAGTCGATCACCACCCGCACCCGCGGCATGTGACGGACGCGGTCGTGTGTGAACAGCCACAGTAGGCGCTCATGATCGGGGTTCGGCGGGAAGCAGCGGACGAGGTCCGGATCGTCATCGGCGGTGATGCACGGCAGCACGGCCAGCCCAAAGCCTGACCGAACGCCCGATAACAGCCCTCCGGAGGTGGCATGGTGCATCGCCACCTGACCCTCAATGCCGAGGGTACGCAGCCATGCCTGATAATGGATCCACAGATTCCCGCCGCCGCCGCCGATGAGCGGATGGCCGCGAAGCTGCGCGCGGTTACGGGGGACGCCATGCCGGGCAGCATAATCCCGGCTGCAGTAGAGCGCCCAGTCGTCGCGGCTGAGCCGTCTCCCCACCAGGCCGGCGGACAGCGCGGGGTCGGCCTTGGTGCTGCGCAGGGAAATGTCGGCTTCGCCGGCGCCAAGGTCGCGAACAGCCTGCGACGTGTCGAGATCGATCATGATGTCGGGGTGCAGATCGTGAAGCTCGGGCAACAGCGGCGCCAGCAGCGTGATCGCGTAAATCTCCTCCGTCGTGATGCGGACGGTTCCGCTGAGGTCGCGCGCCTGGCCCGCGGCGGCCTCCGCGAAGCCGTTGGCGGCATGCTCGACCTGCTCGGCGCGGGCCAGCAGTTCCTGGCCGGCGGGAGTCGGCGAATAGCCGGCCTGGCGCCGCTCGAAGAGCGGGATGCCGAGCGACTCTTCGAGCGCGGCGACGCGCCGAGCAACCGTGGTCTGGCTGACGCGCAGCGAGCGCCCCGCGGCCAGCGTACTTCCACCTCGCGCAACCGCGAGGAAATAACGCAGGTCGTTCCAGTCGAGCATGGCCCACCCATTCTGCAAAGATGCAGAATGATAGCACGAAGTCGTTGCTCAAGTAAGTTGCAATTGCGGACTAGATATTGGTCGCGCCGGGACACCGGCCCCTACAAACAGAGGGAAGCGACCAATGAAGAAGCCCATCCTGCTCATGTTCGCGTCGGCGGCCGTCACCGCCGGTCTGCTGCTTGCAACGCCCGCATCGGCCGAGCCGTTGGCCGACGCCGCAACCCACGTCATCCTGGTCCGCACCGCCGGTCTCGACCTGTCGAGCAATGCCGGCCGGCGGCGACTCGACGCCAGGCTTGCCAGGGCCGCGCGCGAAGTTTGCGGAACGGCGTCCGACGCCGATCTCAACGGCAAGAACGACGTTCGCCGCTGCCGCGTCGAGACACTTGCCCGGGCGGTAACCCAGAAGGATGCGCTGGTCGCCGCCACTGAGCGCGGGGCGCTGATCGCCGTGTCGGCCGCGCGGTAAAGGCTCATTCGGCAGTGGGTCAGTTTGAAAATAGCCCGTAGTCCGAATGTCGGCTTCCGACCCATTGCGGACATTAGCAGTCGCTGTCACACGAGATGTAACGGGGGCTAGCGCTGGAGGCGGTCATGCGCCGGATACGAATGACGTTGGTCTGCTTTGCCCTGTTTCTGGGTGGCTGTGATACCGCATATGGAATCCGCGCCAAGGCCGAGTATCCCACGAAGATAGACGTGAAATGTGTGGACGGAGCGCTTCGGAAGGCTTTCGATCAGGTGCACCGCTTGGACTTCGTCGTTCCCCCGGAAGGAACGCCAGTCGCGCAGTTTGAGTACTACTTCACGCCTGGCAACGAACAGGGGGCCGCCATCCTCCGTATTGACCATGTCAAGAGTGGAACGCACGTCACACACGCCTTCCTCGCGTACGACAAGCTGCCCCAAGCAGTGTTCCCGCCTGCACGGGCAGCCATGAGGCGAGCTGGTGATGCCGTGCGGGTCGGGTGCGGCTTGGACCTGTCGAACATGACGATGCGTGAGGTCGGCTTCTTCGATGCGTTCCGAGGTTAGTGGCTTATTCTTCGCTTCAGTCGAGCGCGTCGGCACTAGCGAGCTTACGTCCGCTTTCCACCCATTCCGGACATTAGCGGCTTAGGTCTCCTTTCGACCCAAAGCGGACATTCGGTTCGGTCGTGCATGACAAGCACCGCCGCATCTTTATGAGCAGAAGCTGTTGCCGTAAGAGCTGTCTGCTGAAACTCACGCGAGGCCTTGCGCT
>JALYPM010000061.1 GCA_030856365.1 Pseudomonadota bacterium | reverse complement strand
CCGAGATCACCACCTATGAACCTCTCCCCGGACACCGTAGTCAGGTCGAGGCTTGGAGCTGCCGCCGGGGCTCGATCCGACCGCCAGCCGCTCTGCCGCAGATGGCCGTTTGCAGCAGAGCGTTTCTCTCGGAACGCTCTGCTCTATTCCATCCGGCTCTGACAAGGGTGGGCAAGAAACAGCTGGCGTAATAGAAAGCCGTCAGGCAAGCGCAATCCGCTGCCGGTAGAATGCGCCACCCCCTCGGGTTTGGGGAACTGCCGGTGCCCAGGGCCCGACTCTATTGCTTCGCGTCGCCGTTTGGATCTGCCGTCTCCTGCTTCTCCTCCCGAACCTCGTCGGGAAAGCTGTCCGCGATGAACATTACGACCGCTGTGACCAGTCCGACAGTGATCCCCAGCCACCAGTAGGAAGTCGCGACGGCAAGGCCGAGCGCTCCGGTAATCCATATCGCCGCGGCGGCCTTGATCCCTTTTACGTCGAATCCACTCTTGAAGATGACCGCGCCACCGAGAAAGCCAATTCCTGATAGGAATCCTTGAAGCGTGCGGCTGATGGAGCTTGGGTCTATCTCGGCAAGATGTCTGCCGAGCAGCATGTAGGTTGTGCTTCCGATGGCAATCAACACCATCCCAGCAATGCCGATCGCTTTGTGGTGGAGCCGGCGCTCGAACCCGATGCACGCGCCAAGTACGCCTGCAGCTACGAGCCGCATCAATATATCTAGGATCTCGGTCGCCATCTGAATTCCCCGCCTAACTACCGTCAGCTTGGCATAGTCTCTGATATTTCGCGCTCCCCTTAAGCAGGCGCTGAGCTAACGCTGCCATGGTGAGATAGGGGGTTTCCCGGATCGTTGTGCAGAGGCACCTCCACTGCTTTCGAGGAGGTCCAGTAAACTCGGGAGGTCCTGGGGGGTGGCAGTGGTTGTTAGCGTCGTTGCCCTGCTAAGCGAGCTAAACACGGAGAAGTTTCCACGTGAAGAACGGTTAGCAATAAGCCGCCTCCAGGGCGCCTCGAACAATCACGAGGTTCGGCGTTTTGATCGACATTGTGGGCCATTGCCTGGCGGTTGATCCTCTGAGCGAGGCGTCTGGGGTCACCGCGACGGGGCGGTGGGCGCGATTGCGGCTGGCCTTTGCACCATAGGGCCTTCCCGGCTCATACCGCTTGCAGGCTGCGTTCGAGCCAGACGAAGCGGCGCATGTTGTAGGCGAGGTTCTGCATGCCGATCTTCATCCTGGCCCGCGTGACGCCGATGGTGCGCACGAGCTTGCCGCCCATGCCGGTCTGCTGATCGCCGAAGACGTGCTCGATGCGCGCCCGCACCTTCGAGCGGGTCTTGTTGGCCGCCGCCTGGCGTTGGGTGAGCGGGCGGTTGCGCGCCGCCCGCCGGTGAATGCGGCTCTTGAGCCCGCGCTCCGCAAGCCTGGCCTCGATCTCCGCCGAGCGATAGGCGCTGTCGGCCCAGACAGCCGACGCGGTGTTGGCGGGGTCCAGGATGTCATCGAGTTTTTGGCTGTCATGCACCGATGCGTCCGTCACCGCGTAGCGGCGGATCAGCTTGTGGCGGCGGTCGGCGTTGATGTGGTTCTTGTAGCCGTAATGCGAGCGCCCGTGCTTCTTGGTCCAGCGTGCGTCCTTGTCCTTCTGCCGGTCCTTCGCCGGCTGCTGGTCCCAGCCCTCGGGCGTCCTGCCGGCCTTGACCGCTTCGTTCTCCTCGCGGCTGTTGCGCTGCCGCGGCGCCGCGACAATCGTCGCGTCGATCATCTGGCCGCCCATGGCGAGATAGCCCTTCTCCTTCAGGTAGCCATCGAACCGGCCGAACAGGTCCTCCACCGCGCCCGCCTTGGCCAAAGCCTCGCGATACAGCCACAAGGTCGTCGCGTCGGGAACCGCGTCCTCCAGCCCAAGCCCGAGAAACCGCATGAACGACAGCCGGTCGCGCAGCTGATACTCCATCTGCTCGTCGGACAGATTGTAAAGCGCCTGCAGCACCAGAACCTTGAAGATCAGCACGTCGTCCCAAGGCTTGCGTCCCGCCGCGCTCTTGCGAGCCGCGGCCGCGGCGCGCAGCCCGCCTGTCACCAGCGCCGCCCGCAGCTCGGCCCGGAAGCTCGCCCAGGGAACCATGACGGCCAGCGCAACCAGCGGATCGTTCTTCCCGTCCAGCCCCGCGTAGCGCCGGCTCAGATCAAAAAATCCCAGCTGCCCCATGGCCCAACTCCCGCATTCACAACCCATCCCCAAAAGGAATCACTTTCACCCCGCGCCATAAAGGGCATTCTTCGAGGTGCCCTTAAGGCGAGAACGAGCTCTTCCCCGGACAGACAATTCTGTTCGAATTCTGATTCCTCATGTCGACGACATTGAAGCCTCGCGCGGCATCGATTATGCACAACGGCTCGGTCGCCCTCCTGTCATCATCCGCGATGCGATGTGGCCGGGCCTTTTCATCGAATACGCTGTCGTCGCGATGGCGCTCGAACCGGATGTGGCGACGGCTTGACGGTTTTGAGTTAGCATCCGGATCGAAGTGACAGGCCGTCGTCCAATCGCCCTTGTCGTCGCCGTCGCTGAGAACCGTGTCATCGGCAAGGGAGGCGGGCTGCCCTGGCGGGTGAAGGCCGACCTCCGACGCTTCCGCGCCATCACCATGGGAAAGCCGCTGATCATGGGGCGCAAGACATACGAGTCGATCGGCCGTCCGCTCGACGGCCGCGACAATGTCGTAGTGACGCGCCGGACGGGCTTTTCTCCGGGCGGCGTCATCGTCGCGCATAGTCTCGACGAGGCGCTTGGCCTGGCGGAGGAGCGGGCGAGGGCGCGGGGCGTCGACGAGGTCTGCGCCATCGGCGGCGGCGAAATCTTCGCCACCGCGCTTCCGCTGGCCAGCCGGCTCCATCTGACCCATATTGCGGCCGCGCCGGATGGCGATGTCTGGTTTCCCGAGATAAGCGAGTCGGAGTGGCTGGAGGTCCGCCGAGAAGCCTTGCCCGCCAGCGAGGGTGACAGCGCTTCGGCGGCTTACGCCGTCTATGAGCGGCGGAGCTGAGCTTCGACGAAAGGCGCGGCGAAATCCCGCAGCGTTGCAACGTCCGCCACGGCTCATCTATAAGCCGGTTGGGGAAACATCGCGGGGGCGCGATATTGAGGAGAACGGATGCCCTGGAACAACAATTCCGGCGGGGGTGGCTGGAAGGGCGGCGGCGGTGGGCCCTGGGGCTCGGGGCCTCAGCAGCGCGGGCCGCAGCCGCCGGACCTGGAAGAGCTTCTGAAGCGCAGCCAGGACCGGCTCCGCAACGTGTTCCCGGCGGGGGGGCGGGGGAACTGGCCTGCTGCCGCGCTCGTCATCGCCGCTTTTGTGGCGATCTGGCTCTACAACAGCATCTATAC
>JALYPM010000133.1 GCA_030856365.1 Pseudomonadota bacterium | reverse complement strand
CTCTCAATCCGCGAGCGCACCCTAACCATGGCAGGGGTACGGCGTTCCGCTGGTGAGGCGGCCCGTGGCAATGCGGCTGAGACCGAGAGCTAGAGCCTCGCCCTGGCCGAGGGAAACCTGGTCAATTCATGGACGGGTGGCTGCGCGCCGGTTGGGAGCTATGCGGGAACCTGGGTGATGACGGTTTGAGAGGGCGGCGTATCGTGGCGGGTGTCCAGCCTGCCAGAACCTCCAGAAGGAGCGATACGCCTGTGAAGACCGATACCACCGTTCATCCGTTTCGACAGCCTGACGAGATCGACGATCCACTGACGGCCGTGCTGCGCGAGGGCGCTCGCCGGCTGCTGGCCGAGGCCATCGAGGCAGAAGCCGAGGCGTTCCTGGCCGCGATGCGGGAGGAGCGTCTGCCTGATGGCCGTGCCCGTCTGGTCCGGCACGGCCACGGGCCGGAGCGAGTGATCCAGACCGGGATCGGCCCGGTGCCGGTCCGGCGGGCCAAGATCCGCGATCGCGCCGAGGCCGCGTCCGAAGAGGCCGGCGAGCGCATCACCTTCAGCTCGGCTCTTCTGCCCAAGTGGGCGCGCCGCACCAGAAGCCTCGATGCCCTGTTGCCGGTTCTTTATCTCCGCGGCATCTCCACTGGGGACTTCCAGGAGGCCTTGGCGGCGCTGCTGGGCCGGGAGGCTCCCAACCTGTCGCCCTCGGTGATCGGCCGCCTCAAGGAGGACTGGCAGGCGGACTACGAGCGCTGGCAGCGCCGCGACCTCTCGGCTCGCCGCTACGTCTACATCTGGGCCGACGGGGTGTACCTCCAGGCGCGCATGGAAGATGACGCGGCCTGCATGCTGGTGATCATCGGCGCCACGCCCGAGGGCAAGAAGGAGCTCGTCGGCTTCCAAGTGGGCGTGCGCGAGAGCGCTCAGAGCTGGCGCGAGCTGCTGGTCGACCTGAAGGCCGATGGCCTCGCCGTCGCGCCCGAGATCGCCGTCGGCGACGGCGCCATGGGGTTCTGGCGGGCGCTCGAGGAGATCTTCCCGACCACCCGGCACCAGCGATGCTGGCAGCACAAGCTCGTCAACATTCTCAACAAGGTCCCGAAGTCCGTGCAGCCCAACATGAAGGCCGACCTGCGCGAGGTGCGGGACGCGCCGGAGCGGGGGACGGCAGACCGCGCCATTGCCGTGTTCGCCGAGAAGTACGCGGCCAAGTACCCCAAGGCGGTGGACTGCCTGACCCGGGATCGCGACACGCTCCTGACTTTCTTCAACTTCCCGGCCGAGCACTGGGATCATCTGCGCACGTCGAACCCGATCGAAAGCGTGTTCGCCACCGTCCGACACCGGACCGTGCGCACCAAAGGCGCCCTGTCGCAGAAGACCGCCCGGCTCATGGTCTTCAAACTCGTCATGGCCGCCGCAAAGACCTGGCGGCGGCTGAAGGGCGAAACCACCTTGCCGATGCTCATCGCCGGCGTCACATTCAGCGACGGTGTCGCCGTCACTGCGACCGCCGAACAACGCGCCGCTTGACCAGCCGCGTCACCCAGTTTCAGCCATAGCTCTTCGGCCATGCCTTCGATCTGCATGTAGCGGTGCTGGAGCTGCCACTCGTCATTCTGCTCGAGGAGCACCGCGCCGATCAGGCGCACGATGCTATCCTCGTTGGGGAAGATCCCCACGACGTCGGCGCGCCGTTTCACCTCCTTGTTCAGGCGCTCGAGCGGGTTGGTGGAGTGCAGCTTGGTCCGGTGCTGGCTGGGGAAGGCCATGTAGGCCAGCACGTCGGCCTCAGCCCCATCCATGAGGGCGCCGAGCTTGGGCCAGCGGACGCGGAGCTGGTCGGCGACGTGGCGCCAGGACTGGACGGCCGAGGTATGGTCCGGCTGGAGGAAGACCTGGCGGATGGCGGCCGCGACCACGGTGGTCTGGCCCTTGGGCACATGCGCGAGGGCGTTCCTCATGAAGTGGACGCGGCATCGTTGCCAGGTGGCGCCCACGACGCGGGTGATCGCCGCCTTGAGGCCCTCGTGCGCGTCCGAGATCACCAGCTTCACGCCCCTGAGCCCACGCTTGACCAGGTCACGCAGGAACGTGGTCCCGAAGGGTTCAGCCTCGGAGGGCCCGATGTGCAGGCCCACGATCTCGCGCTTGCCGTCCGTGGTCACGGCGACAGCGATTATGGCTGCTACGCTGACGATGCGGCCACCCTCGCGGACCTTGAGGTAGGTGGCATCGAGCCAGAGATAGGGCCACTCGCCATCGAGCGGGCGCCTGAGGAAGGCGTTCACCCGCTCGTCGATGTCCTTGCAGAGCTTGGACACAGACGACTTCGAGATGCCGCTCATGCCCATGGCCTGCACGAGCTCGTCGACCTTGCGGGTCGAGACACCAGCGATCCAAGCCTCCTGGATGACGGATACCAGCGCCTTCTCCACGGTCTTCCTCGGCTCCAGGAACCCCGGGAAGTAGCTGCCCGTGCGCAGCTTCGGGATCTTCAGGTTCAAGGGCCCCAGCCGCGTCTCCAGGGTGCGGTCGCGGTAGCCGTTACGCCAGGTCTGCCGCTCGGAGCTGCGCTCGAAGCGGCCGGCCCCGATCACGCCATCCACGTCGGCCTCCATGATCAGCTGCAACACGCTCTCGGCGACAAGGCGCAGGAAATCGGCATCGCCACTCTTCGCCATCAGCTCGGCCAGCGGTAGTCTGTCGTCGGTCATCGGGGGATCCTCTCGGGCTCGGTTGAAGTCGGCAAACTCCACCTTAGCCACGGGCCCCGATGACCACCTCAGCCTCCACCTGAAAGTCCACCACGTCCGCGGACGCTACCCCGGTTGAGGCGCCCTCGCGGATGGCCGGCAATCTCGTCACCATCGAGCCCGGTGCCCGCAC
>JALYPM010000106.1 GCA_030856365.1 Pseudomonadota bacterium | reverse complement strand
TCGGCGGCGGGGAGGTCGACCTTGTTGATGACGGGGACGATTTCGTGGTCGTGCTCGATGCTCTGATAGACGTTGGCGAGGGTTTGCGCTTCGACCCCTTGCGCCGCGTCGACCACCAGCAGCGCGCCTTCGCAGGCGGCGAGGCTGCGGCTGACTTCATAGGCAAAATCGACGTGGCCGGGGGTGTCCATCAGGTTGAGCTCGTAGGTCTCGCCGTCGGCCGCTTGCCAGGCGAGGCGCACCGACTGGGCCTTGATGGTGATCCCGCGCTCCTGCTCGATCTCCATATTGTCGAGCATCTGCCCGCGCACCATCTCGCGGTCGGTCAGCCCGCCCGTGCGCTGGATCAGCCGGTCGGCAAGCGTCGACTTCCCATGGTCGATATGCGCGATGATACTGAAATTGCGAATGTTTTTCAGATCGCTAGACAAGTTTTCAACTTTGTATTGAGGATCGTCCGGCGCGAGTAGCAGAGGGGCGCGGGCGTGTCACCGGAGCGGGCGGCGACGGAGTGCGAACAAGGCCAAGGCGGAACCCGCGAGAGCAAGGGCGAAGGCCGGGCCGGGGCGCTTCTGCGCTTCTAGGAACAAGCTCTGCCGGCGGACATAGATGTCCTGGTGCCCCTCGACGTCGCCATCGCGGCGCGGCTGGTAGAGATTGTCGCGCAGGAGGGGATCGCCCGGGTCCGAAGGCAACTGCTGAGCGCGCACCATCGCCGCCACCATGATGCGGTCGGTGATCGACGGGAAGATGCGGGCGAGCAGCGAGAGCACAAAGCCGTTGCCGCCGACATAGAGCTGCCGCCGCGGATGCTCGGCCGCGAACAGGATCGCATCGGCGACAAGGTCGGGCGCATAGACCAGCTGCGGCACGCGCGGCGGCGCGTCCATGTGGTTGCGCGCGTGCTCTGGGAAGGGGGTGTGCATGGCGCCCGGCTTGATCAGGGTTACCGAGACCGGCAGCCCCTCGCGCTGGACGTCCATCCGCAGCGCTTCGCTGACCGCGCGCACCGCGTGCTTCGTCGCACTATAGGGGCCCTGCAGGATGATCGATCGGTCGGAGAGGATGGAGCCGACGTTGATGATCGCGCCGCCGCCGCGTTCGCGCAGATGCGCGAGGGCAATCAGCGAACCCTTGAGCAGGCCGAAATAATTGACCTCGAAGACGCGGCGATGCTCGTCCATGCCGATCTGTTCGAGCGTGCCATAATCGGAGACCGACGCGATATTGCACCAGCTGTCGAAACCGCCGAACTCGCGAACCGCCGTTGCCGCGATGCGTTCGACATCCGTCTCGACCGCGACATCCGCAACACAGACGGCCACCCGCGCGCCGCGGCTACGCAGCTCACCGGCAATCTTGCTCAGCGCTTCCTCGTTCCTCGCGGCGAGCACGACACTGGCGCCGCGCTCCGCCGCCAGCCGCGCGGTGGCGAGGCCAATGCCGCTGGAGGCGCCGGTGATGACGATGGTTTGATCTTGAGCCGGCTTGAGGCGGGGGCGCATGTGTTCTCCTTGTAAGGGGAACGCGGCGCTGCTTCGCCGAGTTTCACTGCTGGGCCAAAGCCCGTGTGCGGGGTTGTCATCGCCCATTCATGGGGAACCCACTATAAACAGGAGTGATTTTCCCCAACCTGGATAATGCGGGTTCGATGAGCCCAAGCTGGAGTGTGCATGTGATCGACACCCGACTTTCCCGCCGCAACGCGATTCGCGCCGCCGCGAGCCTTGCCGTCGTTGCCGCGGTGGCGATGCCGCTGCCGATTCAAGGCTTCGCCGTTAGCGCTCAAAGCAGCCGCTCCGGCGACAGCGTGGAGGCTTTCTACGCGTCGCGCGGCTGGCAGCCGATGTGGTTCGCCCAGCCGGGCCGGCAGGTCGACGTGCTGATGCAGACGCTGTCGAGTGCCCAACTCGACGGCCTTGATGCCCGCCGCTACCGCCTGCGCGACCTGCAGCGTGCCGTCCGTTCGGCGCGCAGCGGCAATCCCAACGCCATCCGCAAGGCGGACGTGATGCTCAGCCAGGCGCTGGTCAACTATGCCCGCGATCTGCGCCGCAACCCCGCGCCGAAGACGATCTACGTCGATCCCGAGCTGCGGCCCGACCGGCAGTCGACCGGTGCAATCCTGCAGGCGGCGGCCAATGCTCCGTCGCTGGAGCGCTATATCGCCGGCATGGGCTGGATGCACCCGCTCTACGGCCAGCTGCGCACGGCGATGGTCAGCGGTCCCTACACCCAGCCGCAGCGCGCCCAGATCGCGCTCAACATGCAGCGGGCGCGCGAGCTTCCGGGGCTCACCGGCCGCCACGTGGTGGTCAACGCCGCTGCCCAGCGCCTCTACATGTACGAAAACGGCCAGGTGGTCGATTACATGCGTGTCGTCGCCGGCAAACCGGCACAGCCGACGCCGATGATGGCCGCCTTCATCCGCTTCACCAGCCTCAACCCCTATTGGAATGTGCCGAGCGATCTCGCCTCGACCAACCTCGCGCCCAACGTCCTCAAGCAGGGTCCGGGTTATCTTCGCGCCAAGGGCTATCAGGTGCTGGCAAATACCCAGGAAAAGGTGCTCGACCCAAAGTCGATCAACTGGAAAGCCGTCGCGGCGGGTCAGCAGCAGGTCCGCATGCGTCAGCTTCCCGGCCCATCCAACTCGATGGGGCGAATGAAGTTCATGTTCCCCAACGAGCAGGGCATCTACCTCCACGACAGCCCCCGCGACGAACTGTTCGACGAAGCCGCGCGGCTGCTGAGCGCGGGCTGCGTGCGGCTCCAAGACGCCGATCGCCTCGGCAAGTGGCTGTATGGCAAAGCGCTCAAGCCGCAGGGCGCGAAGGCCGAACAGAGGGTCGGTCTCGACCAGCCGGTGCCGGTGTACCTCACCTACATCACGACGGTTCCGAGCGGATCGCGGGTGGCCTTCTTTGAGGACAGCTACGGCTGGGATCGCTCGGGATATGCCGACCGCGGCGGCAACGGAGCAATTCTCGCGGCGCGTTAATTCGCGACCGCCGGTAAGCTTTTCGCAACCACGACCGCTTACGCCGAAGGCGATGAGCAAGCATTGGCGCCCCGATGACAATGTCGTGCGCGGCCGCGGCCCGCGCCGGCGCGGGCGGGCGGGCGGCGACTGGCTGCGGCCGGGCGCCTATGCCGCTCCGGTGGGGTTTGAGCCGGACGCCCAACGCGGGCGCGGACAGCGGGGTCGGGTGCATCTTGGCAGCCTGCTGGTGATCGGCTTCATGGTCGGCGCGACCGCTGCGTTGGAGTTTGTGCCGTCGGGTTGGCTGGGCGGCGTCTCCGCGCAAGGTGCCGTTCAAACCAACAATCGCTAAGCGCATCTTTCGTCTGCTCACCTTGAAGTCGATGTCAGGACATGCTTGACCCGATCGGCAGTTGGAGATGGTTTGATGCAGCTGCACTCGATAAATGCTTTCCTGGCGCTCGCAATTGCCATCGGCGGAGCAAGCCCGGGGCTGGCGGCCGCTCCCGCGCCGGCTGCGGCGGCTGCCGCGGTGGCGTTCGAAGGCCCTGCCGTCGTCGCTGCAGAAGCCGATCTTGACGCGAAGCCATTGTGCCTGCCGGAAACAACAGACGAGGTGGTGGTCTGCGGGCAGCGCGGGGCGGCCAGCCCGTATCGCCTCGACCCTGCAATCCTTGGCGTCATCCGGAGCCGCGAAGCCGTACCCGACAATCGCCCTCCGGCTCATGAGGCGATCACCGACCAGTCTTGCGTGCCCTATGGGCAGAGGGGCTGTCCCGGGAGGGACGTGATCCCGGTGCTGGGGATCGCGCGCAAGGCGGCGGAAGTGGCGGTCTTGGCGATCAAGGGCGAGGACTTTGTCGAACCGCTGCGCACGCGTCCCGAGGCTTACCGGGTGTATCAGGCAGAGAAAGCCAAGGCAGGCAAGCCGAAGGTCAGCGTCCGTGTGGGCGGTGCGCCGATGACGATGTCGCGGCCGGGCCACTGACGTTCTACGGGTGGCGCGCCGTATCGCCACGACGAGATCATCCGCTGCCTGACCGCCTATTCGCAGCAGCAGCTCGAAGCGGGGACCGCTTTGGCGGAGACGGCGGTGCGGCGGGTAACCGAACGGTAAGTCCTTCGCTTCTATGCTCCGCCGCGTGATCAAGCGTCAGAACCATAGCCGGCAAACCGTCGAGCTGAGCCCGTCGAAGATCCGGCGCGAGCCGCCCTCGCCCGCGGCGCAGCAAGGGCTGCTGCCCGAACCGACCGAGCGCGAGGCGTGGACCGTCATCCTTGGTGTTCTCATGTTCGGGATCGCCATTACGATCATCATTTTGGGATTGAGCGACTACACCAGCAGGTGAAGCATCACGGTTGAGGGGTAGGCGTTCCGGCCTCGTCCCTAAAGACGGGCGCGGGGGCCGCGCAGGGTCCGCAGCAGGCCCAGGGCCGCCAGCATCGCCGCTGCCGCAAGCGAGATGGCAAGCAACGCTTTGGCCACTTCCGTCGAAAGCCCCGGCAGCAGCAGCGCCACCGTCGTCACCCCCCACAGCAAGGCCAGCGCCGGCAGCCAGCGGCCATAGTCGCTCACCCGGAACGGGTGGACGAAGTGCACCGGCGCGAAGGTCAGTGCAGCAAGCGCCACTACGACCCCTGCCGCCACCGCCGGGTCCGGCGGAGCGACCACGAAGTAGAATGCGACGATGTTCCACAGCGCCGGGAAGCCGCGGAAATAGCCGTCGTCGGTCTTCATGTCGCGGCGCGCGAAATTGTAGAGCGCGGAAACCAGGATCAGCGCCGCCAGTGGGAACGCGACTGGCGGCGGCAGGAAATCGGCGCGCCAGATCAGCAAGGCCGGAAGCAGGACAAAGCCGAGATAGTCGATCACCAGGTCGAGCACGTCGCCGTCGATCCGCGGCACCCGTTCCTTGATCCGCACCGCCCGCGCCATGCTGCCGTCGACGCCATCGACCGCCAGCGCCACGAACAGCCACAACAAGGCTTCCTTCCACTGGCCGCGCTCGATCGCGTCGAGGGCGAGCAGCGCCAGGACCACGCCGCTCGCAGTGAACAGATGGACGCTCCACGCCAGCAGCTGCCCTTGGCGGCTGGCATTTTCGGCGACGGACGTGCGCTCGGTCATCGGTTGCGCTAACGGGGCGGCTATGGACGGCGTTCCCATTCAGAACCGCCGTTCGCACCGATCATGCCAGCGGAAGGGCGATGGATTGCATGCTTGAGACGGGACGGAATTGCTGGCGAATCGAACGCGCGCAGCGGGCAGCGCTGATCGTCGACGCGGCCGATTACTTCCGGCTAGCGCGACAGGCGATGCTCAAGGCGCGCTCGCAGATCCTGATGATCGGCTGGGATTTCGACACCCGCATCGCGCTCGATTCCAACGAGAATGACGAGGCGCCAACCGAACTTGGCGCCTTCCTGTCATGGCTGCCGGACAAGACCCCCGGCCTGCAGATCCACATCCTCCGCTGGGACCTGGGGTCGATCAAGCTGCTCGGCCGCGGCACCACCGCCTTGCGCCTCGCCAGTTGGGCATACAGCAAGAACATCCACTTCAAGCTCGACGGCGCCCACCCGACCGGCGCCAGCCACCACCACAAGATTGTGGTCATCGACGACCGGCTCGCCTTTTGTGGGGGGATCGACATGACCGCCGACCGCTGGGACACGCGCGGCCACGTCGACAAGGATCCAGGCCGCCGGCGCCCGACCACGCGGCGGCGCTACGATCCGTGGCACGATGCGACGATGGCCGTCGACGGCGCCGCCGCCGCCGCTCTTGGCGACCTCTCGCGCGAGCGCTGGGAGATGGCCGGAGGCGATCCGATCAAGGCGCCAGGCGGCAAGAACCAGCCCTGGCCCGACTCGCTCGAACCGATGTTCCGCGAAGTCGATATCGCCATTTCCCGCACCCGCGGAGCCTTCGGCGATGTGCCGCCGCTGCGCGAGATCGAGGCCCTGTTCGTCGACCAGATTCGCCGGGCGAAGCGGTTCGTCTATGTCGAGAATCAGTATTTCGCGTCGCGCAAGATTGCCGAGGCGATCCTGGAGCGTCTGGGCGAGAACGACTGCCCGGAATTCGTGATCGTAAATCCGCGGACGGGCCGCGGCTGGCTCGACGAGGAAGCGATGAGCCCGGCGCGTGCCAAGGTGCTGGAGGCCATCGCGGAGACGAAAGGCGGCGACCGCTTCCGCATCTACTGTCCCGTGACGCAAGGCGGTGACGATATCTACGTCCACGCCAAGATCATGATCGTCGACGATCAGCTGATCCGTGTCGGCTCGGCCAATCTCAACAATCGCTCGATGGGCCTCGACAGCGAATGCGACGTGACCATCGACACCGCGCTTGCAGCCAACCGCGCCGCCGGCCCGGCGATCGCCGCGATCATGGACGATCTGCTCGCCGAGCACCTTGAGATTCCCGCTGCCGAAGTCCGCCAGGAGATCGAACGTTGCGGCTCGCTGATCGGCGCGATCGAGCGGCTGCGCGGCGACGGTCGAACGTTGAAGCCGTTCGTTCCCACCGCTCCAACTGCTGTCGAGGAGACGCTCGCCGAAAAGGAAGCGCTCGACCCTGAAAGCGCCGGCGAGGAGTTCGAGCCGATGGCACGGCCGGGGCTGCTGGCGCGACTCCGGCGTTAGCGCTTAGGCGAGTCCGCCACAGCCATCACCGCAGCGCCCCTTTCCACAGGAAATTTTCGTTAATTCGCATTTACCTGCTTGCGTCTCGCCCCGGTTGAGGCACAATAGATGGTAGCGCGAGAGGGGTAACACTCAATAGCTGGTGTTCGGCGCCGGAATCCCTATATTCCGGTGACGGACAACTCGTCCCCGATTTCCACAGGGGCCGAGCGGAGAAAAGCCCCTGCGAGGCGCCAAAAAGGACTAGGGTGCCGGCATGGCTCCGAGTCGAACAAGTCGGGAACACGCGGACCTTAACGAGGCCGCCAGCGGACGGGGAAACACAATGGATTTTTCAGTCACCAGCGAAGTCGGCAGCGACGATGTCGGCACCGTCACGCGCACGTCGAAGACGATCGACTCGCGCGCGTTCGAGGTGGTCACCGACACGTCGCGCGACGCCCTGCTGACCGAATTCGGCAAGGAGACGCTGAAGGACCGCTATTTGCTTCCCGGCGAAGGCTTCCAGGACCTGTTCGCGCGCGTCGCCTCGGCCTATGCCGACGACCAAGACCACGCCCAGCGCGTCTATGATTATATCTCGAAATTATGGTTCATGCCGGCGACGCCCGTGCTGTCCAACGGTGGCACCGGCCGAGGCCTTCCGATCAGCTGCTATCTCAACAGCGTGTCCGACAGCCTCGAAGGCATCGTCGGCACCTGGAACGAGAATGTCTGGCTGGCGTCCAAGGGCGGCGGCATCGGCACTTACTGGGGCAGCGTGCGCGGCATCGGCGAGCCGGTCGGCCTGAACGGCAAGACCAGCGGCATCATCCCGTTCGTTCGCGTGATGGACAGCCTCACGCTGGCGATTTCGCAGGGCTCGCTGCGGCGCGGTTCGGCCGCTGTCTACCTCGACATCAACCATCCAGAGATCGAGGAATTCCTCGAGATCCGGAAGCCCAGCGGCGACTTCAACCGCAAGGCGCTCAACCTCCACCACGGCGTGCTCGTCACCGACGCGTTCATGGAGGCTGTTCGCAACGGCGACGAGTTCATCCTGCGCAGCCCCAAGGACCATTCCGAGCGCGGCAAGGTCGACGCCCGCGCCTTGTTCCAGAAACTGGTCGAGACCCGGCTTGCGACCGGCGAGCCCTACATCATCTTCATCGATCAGGTGAACCGGTCGATGCCCAAGCATCACCGAGACCTCGGGCTCAAGGTCACCACCTCCAACCTTTGCTCGGAAATCACGCTTCCGACCGGCAAGGACCATCTCGGCGCCGACCGCACCGCGGTGTGCTGCCTGTCGTCGCTGAACCTCGAGACCTGGGATCAGTGGAACGGCGACAAATTGTTCATCGAGGACGTCATGCGCTTCCTCGACAATGTGCTGAGCGACTACATCGCCCGCGCCCCCGACGAGATGGCGCGCGCAAAATATAGTGCGGAGCGCGAGCGGTCGGTCGGACTCGGCGTGATGGGCTTCCACAGCTTCCTCCAGGCCCGCAACATCCCGTTCGAAGGCGCGATGGCCAAGTCGTGGAACATGAAAGTGTTCAAGCACATCAGCGCGCAGGTGAACGAGGCGTCGATGATGCTCGCTCACGAGCGCGGGCCGTGCCCGGACGCGCAGGACATGGGCGTGATGGAGCGCTTCAGCTGCAAGATGGCGATCGCGCCCACGGCCAGCATCAGCATCATCGCCGGCGGCACCTCGGCCTGCATCGAGCCGATTCCGGGCAACGTCTACACCCACAAGACGCTGTCGGGCAGCTTCTCGATCAGGAACCCCTATCTCGAGAAACTGCTGATCGAGAAGTCGAAGAACAGCGACAATGTCTGGAACGCGATCCTCGAGCAGGGCGGCAGCGTCCAGCACCTCGACTTCCTGACCGCGGACGAAAAGGACGTGTTCAAGACCAGCTTCGAAATTGACCAGCGCTGGCTGATCGAGCTTGCCGCCGACCGCACGCCGTTCATCGACCAGGCGACCTCGCTCAACCTGTTTATCCCCGCCGATGTCGATAAATGGGACCTGCTGATGCTCCATTTCCGCGCTTGGGAGCTGGGCATCAAGTCGCTTTATTACCTGCGCAGCAAATCGGTGCAGCGCGCCGGTTTCGCGGGCGGGGTCGAGGCGGACAACACGCCCGACCTCAAGGAAATCCAGCTGGCCAGCACGACCGACTACGACGAATGCCTGGCGTGCCAGTAACCCGGGCCTCGGGAGCGCCCGGCCGGTGATGACTCAGCAAATCATCGAGCTGGTGCTTGCCGCCGCGCTGATCGTTGGCGGCATCTGGCTTTACCGCCGCCGCGGACCGGACGGCCGGCGCGGCGACAGCCAGAGCGCGGTGTTGATGCTGATCGGCGGCGCGATCCTGCTCGTCCACGGACTAAGTCTGCTCGACTACCGCCCCAGCCCGACGGAGATAGAGCGGCGGTGACCGATTGCCTCACCAGCTGCGCCGGCGCATCGCCTTCGTCGTCTTCGCGCTCGTCGTGCTCGCCCTCTACATCCAGTACAACGGCCCGGTGATGTGATGAACCGCGCCGCCCGCAATCCAAACAGCCGCCATTTACAAGGAGCCCCCTGATGCCCCTCCTCGAAGCCCGCAAGCAGTACAAGCCGTTCGAATACCCCTGGGCGTTCGACTTCTGGAAGCGGCAGCAGCAGATCCACTGGATGCCGGAGGAGGTGCCGCTGGGCGAGGATTGCCGCGACTGGGCGCAGAAGCTTTCCCCCCACGAGCGCAACCTGCTGACGCAGATCTTCCGCTTCTTCACCCAGGCCGACGTCGAGGTGCAGGATTGCTACCACGAGAAATACGGCCGCGTGTTCAAGCCCACCGAGATCAAGATGATGCTCGCCGCTTTCTCCAACATGGAGACGGTGCACATCGCCGCCTACAGCCACCTGCTCGACACCATCGGCATGCCCGAGAGCGAATATGGCATGTTCCTTCAGTACAAGGAGATGAAGGACAAGCACGATTATTTGAGCACGTTCGGCGTCGACACCGACGAGGACATCGCCAAGACACTCGCCATGTTCGGCGGCTTCACCGAGGGGCTGCAATTGTTCGCCAGCTTCGCGATGCTGATGAACTTCCCGCGCTTCAACAAGATGAAGGG
>JALYPM010000073.1 GCA_030856365.1 Pseudomonadota bacterium | reverse complement strand
TCCGAGCTTCGCGGCCAGCCGGGCCAGATCCGAGTCGCCGCCGTCATCGCCGATCTGCTCGACGGCAGCGAAATCGTCACCAGCCACGTCGAATGCAGCCGCGTGCAGGACCCATACAGCTTCCGCTGCCAGCCGCAGGTGATGGGGGCATCGCTCGACCTCCTGGTCAACGCGGCGAGGACCCTCACCATCGAGGCCGCCGCCGTCACCGACAACCCGATTCTTTTCCCCGATAGCGACGAGGCGATCAGCGGCGGCAATTTCCACGCCCAGCCGGTCGCCTTCGCCGCGGACACGATCGCAATTGCGCTGTGCGAAGTCGGCAGCATTTCCGAACGGCGGATCAGCGTCCTCGTCGACCCGAAGATGAGCGGCCTGCCTGCCTTCCTGACCCCGGACTCCGGATTGAACTCGGGGCTGATGATTCCGCAGGTCACCGCCGCTGCTCTTGTCAGCGAGAACAAGAGCATGGCCTTCCCCGCCAGCGTCGATTCCATCCCGACTTCGGCGGGGCAGGAGGATCATGTATCGATGGCGCCGATTGCCGCCCGCAAGGCAGGGCAGATCGCCCGCAACGCGGCCGGGGTCATCGCGGTCGAGTTGATGGCGGGGGCAGAAGGCATCGACTATCATGCGCCGCTGAAAACGAGCGGCAAGCTTCGGTCGATTCATTCCAAAATCCGTGCGCTGTCGCCGCATTTCACCGCCGACCGCTACTGGGCGGACGAAATGGCGGCGCTTCAGTCTGCAGTTCTCGCCGGCGAAATTGGCGCTGGAGTGATCGCGCTTAGCTGACGCGGGTCCAGCGCTGTTCCTTGCACAGGATGCCGATCACCGCGCAGCCGCGCACTTCGAGTGCGTTGGGCCCGAGCAGGCGGATCGTCGCCGGAGCGCGGATGTTGTGCTTGGGATCGAAGCCCTGGCCCTTGAAGGTGCCCTTACCGGCGGGTTTCAGATTGTTAAGGATGCGGGTGCCGACGAGATTGGAAGTGCCGCCTGCGCGCGCCTTGGCCTGTGCCTTGTCGGAGGCTTTGACGACGGTGCCGCAATAAGCGCTGCCACAGGCGGCGACCTTGACGACGACGCTGCGCTTGGGGTTCGCCCAATTGCCTTCGACCGACGGCGCAGCGGCGGTTGCGGGTGCTGCGATCGCCAGCAGCGATGCAATAGTGATGGAAATCCTGTTCATTTCGTCCCCCTAGCGACGCTTTGTGGCGGGAATCGTTCGATTTCCTGACGCTCAGATGAACGGGTCAGTGGAAGTCGCGGCTCTTGGGGATGATATTGGCGTTGCGGGGATGGGCCGGCGTCGGCGCACGCATCGCTCCCGCGCCGTCGCCATAATTGAGGGTCGAGGGCATCCTATCCTCGCTCAGATGCCGGAGCATGTGGGTGTCGTCCTCCAGCTTTCGCGCAACCAGGTGGATCACCGCCTCGTCGCGCTGGACGATGCCGTGCACCGCCATCAGCCGCGCACCCATCACGATCCGCCGCTGCTGCGCGAACAGGTCCGGCCAGACGACCAGATTGGCAATGCCCGTCTCGTCCTCCAGCGTGATGAAGCAGACGCCCTTGGCGCTGCCTGGCCGCTGGCGGATCAGCACCAGCCCGGCCAGCGACAGCCGCTTTCCGTCGCGCACCGTCGCCAGCCGGTCGGCGGTGACGAAGCCGCGGCGGGCATAATGATCGCGAAGGAAACGCATCGGATGCGCCTTCAGCGACAGTCGGACGGTCTGGTAATCGCTGACCACATGTTCGCTGAGCGGCATCGCCGGAAGCTTCGTCGCCACCGCCTCGGCTCCTTCGTCGCGCGCGTCGGCGGCGGCAAACAAAGGCAGGTCCGGCGCGGGTTTCAGGCTCTTTGCGTCCCACAGCGCCGCCCGCCGGTCGAGCCCCATCGACCGGAACGCATCCGCCGCCGCCAGCCGCTCGACCGCATGCACCGGCACCTTGCCCCGGCTGCGCAGCTCCTCGACGCAGGCATAAGGCCGCCCCGCCACCAACCGCCCGGCATCGGCGGCGCGCAGGCCTTCGACCTGGCGCAGCCCCAACCGTAAAGCGAGTTGCCCAATTTCGTTCGTCCCGAGCGAAGTCGAGGGGCGCTCCTGAGACGGCGGCCCCAGCGCACCTCGACTTCGCTCGGTACGAACGGATATTCGTTCAAGAGTGCAGTCCCACTTTGAGTGGTTCACATCCACTTCGCGCACCTCAACCCCATGCTCGCGGGCATCGCGCACGATCTGCGCGGGTGCGTAAAATCCCATCGGCTGCGAGTTCAGCAGCGCCGCCGCGAACGCCGCCGGATATTTCCACCTGAGCCAGCTCGACACGTAAACGAGATGCGCGAAGCTCGCTGCGTGGCTCTCGGGGAAGCCATATTCGCCGAAGCCCTTGATCTGGTCGAAGCAGCGCTGCGCGAAATCGCGGTCGTAGCCGCGCGTCACCATCCGCCCGACCATCTTCTCCTGCAGCAGCTCAATTGACCCGCGCGAGCGGAAGGTCGCCATCGCTTTTCTGAGCTGGTTAGCCTCCTGCGACGAGAATTTGGCCGCATCGAGCGCGATCTTCATCGCCTGTTCCTGGAAGATCGGCACGCCCAATGTCCGCCCGAGGATCTGCTCGAGCTCGTCCGGGTCGCCATGCTCGGGGTCGGGGCAAGGGAATAGGATCGGGGCCTTGCCCTGACGCCGCTTCAGATAGGGGTGAACCATGTCGCCCTGGATCGGCCCGGGCCGAACGATCGCGACCTCGATCACCAGATCGTAGAAGCAGCGTGGGCGAAGGCGCGGCAGCATGTTCATCTGTGCCCGGCTCTCGACCTGGAACACGCCCAGCGAATCGCCCCTGCACAGCATGTCGTAAACCCCCGGCACGTCCTGCGGGACCGTCGCCAGCTCCCACCGTTCGCCATGATGCTGCGCGATCAGGTCAAAGCATTTGCGGATGCAGGTCAGCATGCCGAGCGCGAGCACGTCGATCTTGAGAATTCCCAGCTCCTCGATGTCGTCCTTGTCCCACTCGATGAAGGTGCGGTCATCCATCGCCCCATTGCCGACCGGCACCGTCTCGGTCAGCGGCCGTTCGGTGAGGATGAAGCCGCCGACATGTTGCGACAGGTGCCGAGGCATTCCGATTAACTGCTCGGCCAGGCGGATCGTTCGCTTGAGGCGCGGGTCATTCAAGTCGAGCCCGGCTTCGGCGACGCGCTCCTCCGACGCCTCCGCCTCCATGCTGCCCCAGTAATTGGAGGCGATGGCGGCGGTGACGTCCTCGCTCAGCCCCATCACCTTGCCGACCTCGCGGATCGCCGATCGCGGGCGGTAATGGATCACGGTCGCCGCGATCCCGGCCCGGTCGCGGCCATATTTGGCGTAGATGTGCTGGATCACTTCCTCGCGCCGCTCATGCTCGAAATCGACGTCGATATCGGGCGGCTCCTTGCGCTCCTCGCTGATGAACCGTTCGAACAACAGGTCGCTGGTCGCCGGGTCGACCGCGGTGATGCCCAAGCAATAGCAGACCGCGCTGTTGGCCGCGCTCCCGCGCCCTTGGCAGAGGATCGGCGGATCGAGCGAACGCGCGAAAGCGACGATCTCGTGAACGGTAAGGAAGTAGCGCGCGAAATCCAATTTCTCGATCAGCCCCAGCTCGTGCCGAAGCTGTTTCTCGACCTTGCCCGGCACGCCGTCCGGCCAGCGTTGCGCCGCGCCCTGCCAGGTGAGATGCCCCAGATGCTCCTGCGGCGTGCGCCCGTCGGGCACCGTCTCGCGCGGATATTCGTAACGCAGCTCGTCGAGGCTGAAGTCCAGTGCATCGGCGAAATCGCGCGTGGCGGAAATCGCATGCGGCCAGCGCGCGAACAGCCGAGCCATCTCCTCCGCCGGTTTCAGGTACCGCTCCGCATTGGGGTTGAGCAAATAACCGGCCTCGGCAATCGTCACTTTCTCGCGAATGCAGCTCATCACGTCCTGCAACGGCCGCCGCTCGGGCAGGTCGTAATGGACGTCGTTGGTGGCAAGGATGATGCAGCCTTGGGCGCGCGCAATGCGGTCGAGTCGCTCGATCCGCGCCAGATCGTCGCCGCGGTAGAGATGGCATGCGGCGATGTGGCGCAGCGAGGGAATGGCGTCACGAAGCCGCGGCAACCCGGCTTCGAAAGCGTCGAGATTCGCGTCAGGCCAGGCAATGAAGGCAATGCCTTCCGAGTGCGCTGCGACATCAGCGAGGCTCAGCTCGCACTCGCCCTTGTTCGCGCGCATCTTGCCCAGGCTCAACAGCTGTGACAGCCGCCCATAGCCGTCGCGGTCGATAGGATAAGCGAGGAGGCTCACTTCTCCCCCTCCCGCTCGCGGGAGGGCGATGGGGGGAGGGACTGTGGTGCCCTCGGACAGGCCCTCCCCTTCGGCGCTGCGCGCCTCTTCCCCTCCCGCAAGCGGGAGGGGAGCAAGATCAAGCCGGCACCCGATCAACGGCCTCAACCCCGCCCCCGCACAGGCACTATGCATCCGCACCACGCCGGCCAGCGTGTTGCGGTCGGCGACACCCAGGCAATCCAGCCCCAGCTCGACCGCGCGCAGCACCAGCTCGATCGCGTCCGCAGCTCCGCGCAGGAAAGAGAAAGGCGTGGCTACGCCCAACTCGACATAGGGGGAGCGGGGAATCTCAGGCGGCGGATTCGTCGGATCCCGCACCAGTTTCTTGCGCGCGAAATTGGTATATTCGGGCATCAGCCAAACAGCCCATGGATGAACCACTCGGGCACGCCGCCGCGGCCGTCGCCGATCAGTCCTTCGCGATAGATCCAGAAGCGCCGCCCGCTCTGATCCTCGACGCGATAATAGTCGCGCAGCCGCGCCGTCGACCGCTCGCGCCACCATTCGGGAGCGATCCGCTCCGGCCCCTCGACTCGCGATATGTCATGCACCGACCGCCGCCACACGAACCGCCGCGGCACCCCTTCGGGGGTGGCATAGATGACCGCGATGCCTTCGGGCCGGTCGAGGAGGCGCTGGGGTCTCAGCTCCCCCTCCCGCTTGCGGGAGGGGAGTTGAATCCACTCCCGCCACCCACCCGCTCCTCCGCTCCGGCAAATGGCTCTCGTGGCGCTCCGGCCGCCGCACCTTGCTCGCACCCAGTTTGACGCTCAGCCGGTCGACCAGCCGCGCCACATCCCGCTCTCCCGGCGGCTCCTCGACCAGGCTCTGTTGCGCGGCACCGAGCGGCTCGGCCCAGCTCGCCTCAAGCGCGAAGCCGTCGAAGCCGAAACCGGGGTCGAGCGCCGCCGCGCGTTCGGCGAGCAGGCGCATCAGGTGCGCGGGCTCGCGGCTGGGGATCGAGGTGGCGACGCTCGCCAGCGCGGTGCTGCCGTCGACTCGAAAGCCGGTCAGCGCCAGCTGCCGCGCACCGAGCTTCCTTTGCTCCAGCACCCGGACTAGCCGCGGCACCAGCAGCTCCAGCGCCCGGGGCGCTGCGGCGGGATCGGCGACCGGCTCCTCCAGCCGCATCGTCGCGCGCGGCGGTGGGGCGAACGGGGCGGCAGTCAGCGGGTCGGGTTTGCGGCCGAGCATGCGGTCGAGCGCATCGACCGGATTGTCCGCCTCCCGGAACCGCCGCGCCAGCGAGCGCCGCTCGATCCCCGCCAGCGCACCGATCGTCTTCAGCCCGAGCCGCTCGAGCGTCCGCGTCGCCTGCGGAGAAAGCCGCAGCGCCGCGACGGGGAGGGGGGCAAGGGCGGCCGCCAAATCCCTCTCCCCTTGAGGGAGAGGGCGACTCGGCGAAGCCGAGCGGGGAGAGGGAAACCTCGCCAGCGCCCATGCCGCGCCCGGCGTCGGCGCGATCGCCACGCGACACGTCAGCCCGATCGCCTCGAACCGCTCGCGCACGTCGGCCAGCAGCCCCGCTTCGCCGCCGAACAGATGCGCGGCGCCGGTGACGTCGAGCCGAAGCCCTGTCCCGAGCCCCGTCGAGGGGGCGTCCGCGCCGTCCACCTCGACCAACGGCGACCAGCGCCCTGCCCAGCGCGCGAGCCGCTGCAACAGCGCGCCATCGCCTTGGGTGTCGGCGGCGACGGCGATCAGCGACGGATCGACCGCGCGCGCATCGGTCAGCCGCGTTCCGGCCCTCGCTCCGCGTTCGGCGGCAGCGCGCGTCACGGCGTGGATGATCGGTCCGTGAGTCCCCTCGATGGTGAGGACGACCGGAGACTCAGGCGCGGAGTCGCTCTCCTTCGCCCAGCGCTCGATCGGCAGGTGCGGAAACCAGACGGAAAGGATCCGCCGCTCCATTGCCCGGCTCATGGGCGATGCTCCAGCGGCCGGGTGCGTGTCCGCGTGCCCGGAACAGCTCGGCGTCCCACGCCGGCGCTCCGGGAGCGCGCGGATCGAATGGATGGGCCAGCGAGGGCTGGCTGGCGATCCGCCAGCGCATCCGCGCTCCGCTCAGATTGGCGTGGCCGCCCAGCCGGATCAAAAAGACGGCCACGCCGGACCGCTCGGCGGCGACTGCTAGCCGCCGCGTCGCGGTGAAGTCGAGCGCTGCGGGATCGCCCCACAATTCGCCGATCACGGCCGATAGCCCGGCGCATCTTACGCCCTCCTCCATCGCCCACAAAGCGGAGCGGGCGTCACGCGCCTCGACATGGATGAGGTTCGCCGAAGGCAGCCCCGGCGGATGCACCCGCCCGGCCTCGAGGATCGCCATCCGCTCCTGCACCCACAGCAATGGCCGGGAGCGGTCGAGCTGCGCCAGCAGAAACCCCGCCCACCCGGCATCACGCGGACTCGCGGCGAAGATTTCGGAAAGGGTTTGTCTCCTCCCCACGATTTCGTGGGGAGGGGGACCATCGAACGAAGATTCGATGGTGGAGGGGTTCTGGCGAGAGCGCGTGAGGACCCCTCCGTCAGCGCTACGCGCTGCCACCTCCCCACGAATTCGTGGGGAGGAGACATCCGCACGGGCTCCCCCGCCGGCGACCAGGGAAAGGTTCGCAGCCACACGACTCACAACTCTTATGTTCCTATTTTGTTCTTTGTCTCTCGACTCAGCGTTGGGAGTCAAGGGTACGACTCGGCGCCTTCCATTTCATCGACGAATCGCCGGATTTCCCGCACTGCCGCGCGCGTGCCGTAGCGCGAAACGGCAAACCCCATGTGGCTACACCGCATCTCCACCGCACGATCATGGCTGTCCTCGGTCCCCCGCGCTGATGGCGCGGCGACAATCCCGTCGCGCGGCGACCACAAGGCCAGCGTCGGCACCGGCGGCTTTTCCTCCAGCGTCGGGATCGGCGGATCGTCCACCGGATGCTTGGCCACGCGCTCGTAAAGCTTCCACACATTGGTCAGCTGGCGCAGGTCGCCGCAAACCGGCGAACCGAGTGTCACCACCGCGCGCACCCGCTCCGGCTCGGCCCTCGCCAGTTCCCGCGCGTAGAGCCCGCCAAGGCTCCACCCGACCAGCAGCAGCGGCTGGTCGCAGCCGCACTGGTCGACCGCCCGCCGCAGCCGGTCGAGCGTGTCCGGCCGAGCGCCGAGGTTCCAGCCCTGCCGCCACGGGTGCACCCGAAAACCGCCTTCGGCCAACGCCCGCCGCAGCTCCATCGTGGTCCGGTCGCTGGCGATAAAACCGGGAATGACCATAGCCGGCGGCCCGTCCTTCGGCCCACGCGGTCCCAGATGCCCGAACGAGCGCCAGAACCGCGCCCCCAACGCCCCCACTTCGCGCAAGCGCGCCAAATTGCCCGGTGCGCGCTCCTCGCTCAGAGAAACTCGCTCCCCATCAGCTCCTGCAACGCCTTCGGCAGCCGCACCCGGCCGTCCTCGGTCTGATGATTCTCCAGCAACGGCACCAGGATGCGCGGGCTCGCCAGCGCGGTATTGTTGAGCGTGTGGGCGAACCGAACCTTGCCGTCGCCGCCGCGGTAGCGAAGGTTCGCCCGCCGCGCTTGCCAGTCGTGCAGCGTCGAGCAACTGTGCGTCTCGCGATATTTGCCCAAGGTCGGCACCCAGCTCTCGATATCGTTCATCCGACACTTGCCGAGCCCCATGTCGCCGGTCGACGTCTCGATCACTTGGTAAGGGATCTCCAGCGCCTGCAGCAGCAGCTCGGCCTGCTGGAGCAGTTGCGCGTGCCAGTTGGCCGACTGTTTCTCGTCCGCCTCGCAAATCACATATTGCTCGACTTTCACGAACTGGTGGACGCGCAGCAGCCCGCGAACGTCGCGGCCGGCGCTGCCCGCCTCGCGGCGAAAGCAGGGCGAAAAACCGGCGTAGAGCAGGGGCAGCCTGTCCGCCTCGATGATCTCCCCCGAATGAAGCGACGTCAGCGCCACCTCGGCCGTACCCGCCAGCCACAGATCGTCGTTGGGCAGCTGGTAGGTCTCTTCCTCGTGGCCCGGGAACTGGCCCTGATTGAGAAAGGCTTGCTCGCGCGCGATCGCGGGGACGGTGATCGGAGTGAAGCCAGACTTGGCGATCGTCTCCATCGCCCAGCCCATCAGCTTCATCTCGAGCAAAGCCAGACCGCCCTTGAGGCAATAGGTGCGCGACCCCGAAACCTGGGTGATGCGGCTGAGGTCGGCCCAGTCGTTCTTCTCGATCAGCGCGACATGGTCGAGCGGCTCGAAATCGAACGCGCGCGGCCTGCCCTCGGTGCGGATGACGGTGTTGAAGCTCTCGTCAGGGCCGACGGGCGCGCCTTCATAGGGAATGTTCGGGAGCTTCAGCAGCAGCGCTTTCAGCGCCGCATCCTTGTCGCCAAGCTGCTTCTCCAGCTCGCCGGCTCGCGCTCCGGCTTCCTTGGCCCTCACGCCCAGCGCTGCCCGATCCTCAGGCGCAGCAGTCTTGAATCCGGCGCTGATGGCGTTGCGCTCGGCTCGCAGCCCGTCGATCTCGGTCTTGAGTCCGCGGACCTCGCCCTCGAGCGCCAGCAGCTCGCCAAGGTCCAGCGACACGCCCTTGTCCCGTATCGCGCCTTCGACGGCCGCGCGGTTGGCCTTGATGAAATCCATTCCCAGCATGGGCGCGGCACTGCGCGAATTGCGTGGGGAGGGCAAGTTGCCCTAACGGCGCGGCATGCCCTCCGGTCTCATCGCGCTCCTCGACGACGTCGCCACCATCGCCAAGATCGCCGCCGCGTCGGTCGACGACGTCGGTGCAGCAGTGGGCAAGGCCGGCAGCAAGGCGGTCGGGGTCGTGATCGACGATACCGCCGTCACGCCCCGCTACGTCACCGGCTTCACTCCGGACCGCGAGCTCCCGATCATCGGCAAGATCGCGATCGGCAGCCTCAAGAACAAGCTGTTCATCCTGGTCGGCGCGCTCGCCTTGTCGGCGATATTGCCGGTGCTGATCACGCCGCTTCTGATGATCGGCGGTACCTATCTCGCGTTCGAAGGGACGGAGAAGATCCTCGAGAAATTGACCGGGGACCATCACCATACCGAACAGCTGCTCGACGCGATCCAAAGTCCCGAAGAGCTGGAAAAGCTGCAGGTTGCAGGCGCCATCCGCACCGACTTCATCTTGTCCGCCGAAATCATGGTCATCGCGCTCGCTGAGCTTGGTGACTTCAATATCTGGATGCGGGCCGCCGCCCTTGCCGCGGTCGGGATCGTCATCACCGTCGTCGTTTATGGCGCGGTCGGGCTGATCGTGAAGCTCGACGACATCGGCCTTCACCTCGCCGAGCGCCGTAACGCCGCCACCCGCGCTTTCGGTCGTGGCGTGGTCCAGGTCGTGCCGAAGCTGCTCACGGGGCTTGCGGCCATCGGCACCGTTGCGATGCTATGGGTTGGCGGCGGGATCTTCCTCCACGGACTCGAAGAGCTGAACATCCTCGAAGCCGTTCCTCACGCCATTCACGAAGGGGCCCACGCGATCGCCGTCGGCCTCGGCGTGATCCCGGGCGTGGTCGAATGGCTCGCCAATGCGATCGGCGCGTCGATCGTCGGCATCATCGTCGGCCTGCCGATCGCTTTCGCGCTCAAGCTCTACCACCGCCGCCGCGATGCGCACTCAGTCGAAGTGAAGCCGGCGGTACTTCCCGCGGAAGAATAAAAGCGGGTCGAGATTGGGGTCGAAGCTCGCCTTGAGCACCCGCCCGACTAGGATATGGTGATCGCCACCTTCGTGCACCGCGTGGCGCTCGCATTCGAACACGCCGAGCGATTCCTTCAGCACCGGCGCCCCAAACTCACCCGGCGACCAGTCGTTGGCCCCGAACCTTTCCTCGTCCCTTCGCGAAAAGCGGATCGATGCCGGCTGCTGCCCCGTCTGCAGCACGTTGATCGCGAAATGCTCGCTCGCGGTGAGGGCGAGGGCGCAGGTCGCATCGCGATGGATGCACACCAGCAGCAGCGGCGGGTCGAGCGATACCGACGTAAAGCTGTTGGCGGTCAGGCCGAACGGCCGCCCGTCCGCGTCGAAGCAGGTGACGACCGTGACGCCCGTGGCGAAACAGCCAAGCGCATCGCGCAGCGTCCGCGGGTCGGACCCGCTGCGATATTCGCGTGGAGTGGCGTCGTCAGGCATGCATGGGGCTATACAGCCGATGCCCGTTCACTCAATCGCCAGCAGCGGCTCGGGCGTCAGCGCGCAAATCTCCGCGACCGTCGCCTCCAGCGTGGCGGACACCAGGTAGCGCGGCTGGAACGCATCGTGGCGGTAAGCGGTCGACACCGCCCGTTCGACCGAGAAGGGCAGCCGTTCCACGTCGCCGCTCTCCAGACTGAAATGCGCCTCGCCGAAGCTGGAGGCCAGCCCGGCGCCCAGGATCTTCAGCGCCCCGCCTTCCAGGGCAAGGCCGAACTCCACGCTGTGCCAGTAGAGCCGCGCTGCCCGATCCCCCTGGCCGGCAGCGATGGCCGCGGTGCCGAGCTCGCCGATGTGGCGGGTCATTTCCGCAAACTCATGGTGGGCGAGCATCGGGATATGGCCGAACAGGTCGTGGAAACAGTCGGGCGCTTCCAAATAGTCGAGCTGTTCGCGCGTGCGGATGAAGTTCCCGACCGGAAATACGCGCTGCTCCAGCATCGCGAAGAAGGCCGCATCCGGCACCAGTCCCGCCACCGCGACCGTCCGCCAGCCGGTGCGCGGCTCGAGGATCGCATTCAGCTCGCCGAGTTCGGGAATGCCCGGATGCGAAAGGCGCAGCAGGTCGATTCCGTCGAGGAACGGAGTCACCACGCGGGTGCCGAGCAACTCCACCTGCCGCTCGAACAGCAGGTCCCACACTTCATGGTCCTCCGCGCTAAACGAGTTCCACCCCTGCGGCACGACAAAGGACCGCCATTCCTCCGCTGCATTTGCAGGGCAGGGGGACCGCTCAGTGTCGCTGAGCGGTGGAGTGGCTTTCTTCTCTTCGATATCCAGCATCGTCGGGGTCCTTCAAAAGCAAACAAAAAACCCGCCGAGCGAAAGCTTGGCGGGTCGGAGGCCGTGGCGGAACTGTCGCAGGGCGTCAGTCCGTCCAGGCCTCCCGCGGATAATAATAGAGCGCGCTCGCAGCCAAAGCGGCAGCGCGAATGCAAAATGTCGAGGCGGACGCGGCGGTCATGTGGTGCTTATGCTCCTCCCTTGCTGAACGCTCAATGTCTGCACTCGCCCCATTGCGGTCATTCAATATTCCGGACAACAGCAAATTCTGATGACGAGCGCCAAGTTTCTACTCAAGATGCATCAAACGGTTGGTCGAGCAGCGGCCCTGTTGTGCTGCGCCGTCGCAACGCCCCTTCTTGCGGCCCCGCTTCAGACTCAAGAAGGTAGCGGGCAGTTAGAGGAAGGCAGCAAGACTCACTCCGAGATATTGGTCGAAGGCCGGCGTTCCGATGAGCGATACCGCCTTCCTGTTGAGTTTAGAACTTCGTCAAAACAAACTGATCGACGCGCCAATAGCATTGATCCGGCACTTGGTTGTCGTGCGGTCGGCCCAAGGGGATGCGGCGTAAATCCGGTCCCTATCATTACGATGGGCGCCAATGGGAAAATACGCATCGGAGCTGTCAATAAAGACTAAGCTGCAAGCAACAAAAAACCCGCCGAGCAATGCGGAGATAAACTACGGCTGTTTCGTTGCTTGCCGCAGGCCGCAGGGCCCAACGTCGTCGCGAAGGAACGGCGACACGCCTGACGGAGGTGCCGGCGCGGGGGGTCCTGGACGCGGATTTGTCCCGGATCGACGGTGCTCTTGCGGATCGTGCAAGAGGGCCTCTCTTACGTAGGAAAGGTAACTGCAGTGGCTAATCTACCCGCAACAGGCGACCTTCGGACGGTTCATCCGGTGCACGCGATCCTGACCGCGTCTACGTTTCCGCTGTTCCTCGGGGCGCTGCTCAGCGACTGGGCCTACAGCTCGAGCTATCATGTCCAGTGGACCAACTTCGCGTCCTGGATGATCCTCGGAGGGCTGGTGTTCGCCGGGCTTGCTC
>JALYPM010000062.1 GCA_030856365.1 Pseudomonadota bacterium | reverse complement strand
GGTACGCGAAGCTGATCGATATCCGCCTTGCGCATTCGGAACAGCTCGCGGTCTTCCGGCCCGAACCCGCGTGTCCACAGTACTGCCCCGAACGCCAGCATGATCGCCGGAATGCCGAACAGCAAAGATGCCCACTCCGGCAGCATCACCGCGCCCCAGCCGACCAGCCCACCGGCCGCTGCAGCCCATAGCAGGGGCCAGCGCCAGCCCGAAACGGGCCCTCCAAGCACATGGTGGAGCAGCCGCGTCTTGGCGATGGCCGCGAACCCCAGTGCGAGCAGAAGCGCAATCGCCGGGCCGGTTGCCTGCCACATCAGCGGCAGCTCCATCCGGCGGAACAGCAGGATCAGCAGCGCCGCCAGGCCCGCCTCGATCGCCAGCATTGTCAGGCTGATCCACATGTTGCGGTGGCGCGCGACATAGACCAGCGCAGATTCGCTCACCACCGCCATCGACGACACAACCTCCGCGGCGAGCAGGAAGCCGAGCGCCGCCGTGCCGGCCACGAATGCCGGGCCGACCAGTCCCAGGACGCCCTCGCCGGGAATTCCGAGCGCCAGCGCAACGCCAAGCTGCGCCGCAATCACCCAGAAGCCGACTTGCCGAAGCTGCTTGGCGATGGCCGGTCGGTTGCCGGCGGCGACGTTGCGCGCGATCACCGGCCCAAGGATGGGATCAAAGCTGTTCTTGAGCCTCGACGGCAGCGACGCAACGTTTTGTGCGACGTAATAAATGCCGACGATCGCGGGCGAAAAGAACAGGCCGAGGACCGCAATGTCGACCCGTCGCGAGGCCCATTCGACCGCGTCGGCGGCGGCGAGCGGAACGCTGCGGCGGGTCATCCGCCACAATTCGGCGGGCGCCGGGCTCCAGCCATGCGGCACGCCATAGCTTTTCAGAAAGGGGATCGCCGAGGCGATCACCGCGCCAAGCATTGACAGGGCATAAGCCAGGATCAGCCCGTCGCGGGTGGAGATGAACGCGAAGATGAAGGCAGCGATGCTGATCGTCCACGGCTCGACGACGGCCCTCGCTCGAACGGTCGCGCCCACATCGTCGCGATAGGCGAGCGCCGCCAGCATGACGTCGGACCAGGCGAAAGCGATCACCGCTACCGGCAGCAGCCATTCCATCCCATGCACTTCGCTGTTCGGGAACATCGCCTGCGGAAAGGCGAACAGCAAAGCCATGCCGATGACCGATCCGATTGCGGCGAGCAGCAGCGCGTCCCAGGCGACGCAGGCGTGCGGCTTGTCGGTATGGGCAAGTTGCTCGGCAAGCCCGCGCTTCAGCCCCAGCGTCGCCAGCTGCGCTGCCAGCTCGACGACCAGCACCGCATAAGCGAACCGGCCGAGCGCTTCGGCGCCATACATCCGGCCGGCGATGAACAGGAACGGCAGCCTGGCCATCAGTCGAAGCAGGAAGCCGAAGAAGTTGATTCGCCCGCCGCGCGCCAGCGACGCGAGGTCCGCTGTCCCTGATTGCGCCGCTCGCCCGTCGGTCAATGCGCGGCGCCCCAATGCTCGCCCCAGCCAACCTCGACGTCGAGCGGCACGTCGAGGGTCATGGCAGGCTCGGCCGCCCGCCCCATGACGTCGCGAATGACCGCGGCCGCTTCCTCTTCGCGGCCGTCCGGCACCTCAAACACCAACTCGTCGTGGACCTGCAGCAGCATTCGCACACCATCCAGCCCGGCCGCCTCCAGCGCGCCGTCCATCCGCGCCATCGCCCGCTTGATCAGGTCGGCGCTGGTGCCCTGGATCGGCGCATTGATCGCCGCGCGCTCGGCGCCGCCGCGGATCGAGGGGTTGCCGGCGCGGATGTTGGGGAAGTGGGTGCGGCGCCCGAACAAGGTCCTGGTAAAGCCGTTGGCGCGGACGAATGCCAGCGTCTCGTCGATATAGCTGCGGATGCCCGGGAAGCGCTCGAAGTAACGGGCGATGATCGCCTGCCCCTCGTCATTCGGCACCCCCAGCCGCCCCGCCAGCCCCCAGGCCGAAATCCCATAGAGGATCGCGAAGTTGATCGTCTTGGCCTTGTTGCGATTGTCGCGGTCGGACGATCCGAACAATTCTTCGGCGGTCAGGCTGTGGATGTCGGCGCCGGCGCGGAACGCCTCCTTCAGCTGCGGCACGTCGGCCATGTGCGCGGCGAGGCGAAGCTCGATCTGGCTATAGTCGGCGCTCAGCAATTTGTGTCCGGGCTCGGCGACGAAAGCGTCGCGGATCTTGCGGCCGATCTCCGTTCGAATCGGGATGTTCTGCAAATTGGGATCGTTCGACGACAGCCGCCCGGTCTGCGCGCCGGACAGGTTGAAACTGGTGTGCACGCGTCCGGTCTCCGGGTTGATCTGCTGCTGCAGCGCGTCGGTATAGGTCGACTTGAGCTTGGACAGCTGGCGCCAGTCGAGCACCAGCCGCGCGCACGGCACGCCCTCGTCCGCCAGCCGCTCCAGCTCGGTGACGTCAGTCGAATACTGCCCGCTCTTGCCCTTGCGCCCACCCTTGAGGCCGAGCCGCTCGTACAGCACCTGGCCGAGCTGCTGCGGCGATCCGATGGTGAACGGCCCGCACGCCGCCTCGTAGATCTTCTCCTCGAGCGCGACGATGTCGGTCGCGAAGTCGCGGCTGAGCTTTGCCAGATAGTCGCGGTCGACCCGAATCCCGCGCCGCTCCATCCGCCCGATCACCGGCACCAGCGGCCGGTCGACCCGCTCATAGACCTGCGCGACGCCCTCAGCCGCCAGGCGCGGCTTCAGCCGCAGCCACAGGCGCAGCGTGACGTCTGCGTCCTCCGCCGCATACTCCGTCGCCGGGCCCAGCGGCACCTTGTCGAAAGTGATCTGCTTGGCGCCGGTCCCGCACAGTTGCTTGAACGGCAGGCACTCATGCTCGAAATTCAGCTTGGCGAGTTCGTCGAGCCCGTGCCCGCCGAGCGTCCGCCCCGCGTCGAGATCGAAGCTCATCAGCAAGGTGTCGTCGTAAGGCGCGACCTCAATCCCGGCCTTGGCGAACATCACCCAGTCATATTTGAGGTTATGCCCAATCTTGAGGACCGAGGGGTCCTCCAGCAGCGCCTTCAGCCGCTCCATCACCAGCGCCAACGGCAGCTGGTTGGGAGCGTCGGAGTATAAATCGGCGCCGCTGTGCCCGACCGGGATGTAGCACGCGCGATTGGGTGCGGTGGCGATGCTGATCCCCGCCAGCCTGGCGATCACGCAGTCGATGCAGTCGGTCTCGGTGTCGACCGCGACATAGCCGGTTGCGCGAGCGTCGGCGATCCAGCGGTCGAGCGCCGCTTCGTCGATCACCGTTTCATACTTGGACCGGTCGACCTCGATCGCTTCGGGGGCGGCCGGCGCGGCGCTTTTCCGGTCCATCGCCGCCATGACGTCGTTGATCCCGCCGCCGCTGCTGCTTCGGCCCTGCGCGCTGCCGCCGCCGACCATGCGGTTGAGCAGGGTCTTGAACCCTTGCTCCTCCAGGAACTCTTTCAGCGGCTGGGGAGGAATGCCCTTAAGCGCTAGATCCTCCAGGGGCTCCGGCAGTTTGGCGTCGCACACCAGCCGCACCAGCTCGCGCGACAGGCGCGCGGCATCGGCATGCTCGATCAAATTCTGCCGCAGCTTGGGCTTGGTGATGGTCTCGGCATTGGCCAGCACCGCCTCTAGCGATCCGAACTGCTGGATCAGCGCCGTCGCGGTCTTCGGACCCACACCCGGAACTCCTGGCACGTTGTCGACGCTGTCGCCCATCAGCGCCAGCACGTCGCCGACCCGCCCTGGCTCGACGCCGAATTTCTCCTGCACCGTCGCCTCGGTGATGCGGCGGTCGTTCATCGTGTCGAGCATGTCGACATGCCCGTCCTCGACCAATTGCATCAGATCCTTGTCGGAACTGACGATGGTCGTCTTCCACCCCGCCTTGCGCGCGGCGGTGACGTAGCAGGCGATGATGTCGTCGGCCTCCAGTCCCGCTTCTTCGATGCAGGGAATCGAAAAGGCGCGGGTGGCGGTGCGGATCATCGGGAACTGCGGGACCAGATCCTCGGGCGGCGGCGGCCGCTGCGCCTTGTACTGGTCGTACATTTCGTTGCGGAACGTATGTTCCGACGCATCCAGGATCACCGCCATGTGCGTCGGCCCGTCCGCCTTGTTGAGCCCGTCGGCGAGCTTCCACAGCATCGCGGTATAGCCATAGACGGCGCCCGCCGGCTGCCCATGCCGGTTGGTCAGCGGCGGCAGCCGGTGATAGGCGCGGAAGATGTAACTCGACCCGTCGACAAGATAGAGGTGGGGCTGGGCTTCGGGAATGGGTGCGTCAGGCATGAATGCGCGGGTTTAGCAGGCTCCTCGCGCGAGGCCAGCATTCTGGGCATAGGGCGGACAATCGAGCTGGGGGACAGCTCGGAACCGCCAGGGCGGGGAGGAAAAGCTCGTGCGCTTTTCACCCAAGCAGGCTTTAAAAACATGGGGGACGCCCGCTACAGGCGCCCCCCAAAATCATTTCGCGTCTTAAGCGGCCTTCAGATTGGTCGCCTTCATCTTGCCGCGCTGGTCCTCTTCGACATCGTAGGACACGCGATCATTCTCGCGCAGCGTGCTCATGCCCGAGCGCTCGACGTCGGAGATGTGGACAAACGCGTCCGCTCCGCCGCCCTCGGGCTGGATGAAGCCGAAGCCTTTGGACTCGTTGAAAAACTTGACAGTTCCTGTGGGCATTTTGATAATTCCTGTAGTTGAATCCGGGTTCCGGATCTTCATTCGCAAGAGTAACGACGGACAAACAACAGGGGAGCCGCCAAAAGCGTTCCCTTCCATCTGCAACCTCGCCTGATCCGCATAGCCCAACTGTCCCGCTTTGTAAGCACCCGCAGTCGCTGCACCGAGAAGCCTGTCGTACAGCAGCGCTATATGGTCTCGTGGCTTTGTAACTTTCTCGGCCGCAGGAATGTTGGGGGGCATTCCGAAGACAAAGGCGCGTCGCGTTAAGGGACCAGCACCGTGTCCCTCGCTTCCGCCACCGTCTCCGGATAGTCGAGCGTATAGTGCAGCCCCCGGCTCTCGTGCCGGGCCAGCGCCGAGCGGACGATCAGGTCCGCGACCTCGACCAGGTTGCGAAGCTCGATCAGGTCGGGCGTCACCCGGAAGTGGCGGTAATAATCGGCGACTTCCTGGCGCAGCATGTCGATCCGCCGCTTGGCCCGCTCCAGCCGCTTGGTGGTGCGCACGATGCCGACGAAATTCCACATGAAGCGGCGGATCTCGCCCCAGATCTGCTGGATCACCACTTCCTCGTCGCTGTCGGTGACCCGGCTTTCGTCCCAGGCGCGGATGTCCGGCGGCTCGGCCAGCAGGTCCCAGCGCTCGAGGATGTCGCGCGCCGCCGCCTCGCCGAACACCAGGCATTCGAGCAGGCTGTTCGACGCCAGCCGGTTGGCACCGTGAAGTCCCGACTCGGTAACTTCGCCGGCCGCATAGAGCCCCGGCGCATCGGTGCGGCCGGCGAGGTCCACCACCACGCCGCCGCAGGTGTAATGCTGCGCCGGGACCACGGGGATCGGCTCACGGGTGATGTCGACGCCGAGCCCCAGCAGCCGCTCGTAAATGTTGGGGAAGTGGCTGCGGACGAAATCGGGTTCGCGATGCGAGATGTCGAGGTGGACATAATCGAGGCCGAGCCGCTTGATCTCATGGTCGATCGCCCGGGCGACGATGTCGCGCGGCGCCAGCTCCGCCCGCTCGTCGAAGCGCGGCATGAACCGCTCGCCAGTGGTCGGCAGCTTCAGGTGCCCGCCCTCGCCGCGCACTGCCTCGGTGATCAGAAAATTCTTGACCGTGAGGTTGTAGAGGCAGGTCGGATGGAACTGCATGAATTCCATGTTGGAGACCCGGCAGCCTGCCCGCCACGCCATCGCAATGCCGTCGCCGGTCGCTCCGCGCGGAGCGGTCGAATAAAGATAGGCGCGCCCCGCCCCGCCGCTGGCGAGGATGGTCGCTCGGGCCGTCACCGCCTCCACCCGCCGTGTCCGGCGGTTGTAAGCATAGAGGCCGTGGATCGCGCCGCTGGTCGAGAAACTGGCCGCGTGGCGGCCGCTGATGAGGTCGATCGCGACCATGTCCGGCAGCAGTTCGATGTTCGGATGCCTAGCCGCCGCTTTTTCCAGCGCCTGCTGGATCGCCGCTCCGGTGGCATCGGCGACATGGACGATGCGCCGGTGGCTGTGCCCGCCCTCGCGGGTCAGGTGCAGCGCGTCTCCATCGGTCGCGAACGGCACGCCGAGTTCGCTTAGCCGCGCGATGGCGGCGGGTGCAGCGCCGACGACATGCTCGACCACCTCACGATTGTTGAGACCGGCACCCGCCACCATCGTGTCCTCGACATGGGCTTCGAAGCTGTCGCCTTCCTCCAGCACCGCGGCGATTCCGCCTTGGGCCCAGCCGGTCGCGCCTTCGCCAAGCGCGCCCTTGGCGATCACTGCAACTTTACGATGTTCGGCAAGATTGAGCGCGGCGGTCAGGCCCGCGGCGCCCGACCCGACGATGAGGACGTCCGCGCTGCTCACGCGCCTGTCTTTTCGCCAACCAGGCCGAGGAACACGTCCTCGAGGTCGGGGTCGCGGGTGGACACGTCGACGATGACCAGCCCGGCTTTTGTCAGTGCCGCAAGCACTTCGCCGGCATTCACCCGGTCCTTGCGATACCGAATTTGCAGCGTCCGCTCATCGAGCAAGGCAGTGTCGTCGAAGCAGGATGCGGTCGGAACCTCGGTGATGTCGTGGTCGAAGGTGACGACGACGGCTTTCTCCTGCGCCCTGGCGATCAGCTCGCGCGTCGGCTCATTGGCGATCAGCCGGCCATGATTGATGATAGCGATCCGGTCGCACAGCTCTTCGGCCTCCTCGAGGTAATGGGTGGTGAGGACGACGGTGACGCCCTGCGCGTTGAGCGAGCGGACGTAGCTCCACAGCTGCTGGCGAAGCTCGATGTCGACGCCCGCGGTGGGTTCGTCGAGTACCAGGATCGGCGGCGAATGGACCATCGCCTTGGCCACCAGCAGGCGTCGCTTCATCCCGCCTGAAAGCGTCCTCGCATAGGCGTCGGCCTTGTCGCTAAGATGCACGGCCGCAAGCAGCTCGTCGGTCTTCCGCGCCTTGGCGGGGATGCCATAGAGCCCGGCCTGCAGTTCCAACGCCTCGCGAGGGGTGAAAAAGGGATCGAACAATATTTCCTGCGGTACGATCCCGATCGATCGCTTGGCGTTGCGTGGGTGCTTGTCAATGTCGAAGCCCCACACGCTGGCACTTCCGCCGCTCTTCACCACCATCCCCGAAAGGATATTGATTAGCGTCGACTTGCCCGCCCCGTTGGGGCCCAGCAGCCCAAAAATCTGGCCACGCGGTACGTCGAAGCTGACGTCGTCCAGCGCGCGATTCCCGCCCGCGTAGACCTTGGTCAGGGAATCGATGCGGATTGCGGGGACGGGCTCCATCGCCGCCGCATAGCGGCGCAGCGCTCATGGCGACAAGCCGCGCTTCCTAATGCGTCATTAACCACGGGCGCTAGATTCATCTTGAGACAATCCGTTTACCGCTGAGCTTGGAATGAACCGGCTGATGGCTTTCTTCGCGGCAATCGCTGCGCTGCTCCCCTTGGGAGTGGCGGCCAATGCCGCGCCCGTCCGACCGGACCGAAACGCCACGGCGACGGTGCAGATTCGCTCCTCCACCAGCGTCCGCAAGCTGCAGGACCTCAACTTCGCGCTGCTCTCCGTCACGACCGCCGGCACGGCCGTCATCAATCCCAACACCGATGCGATGACCACCACGGGCGGCGTTCTCCATGCCGGCTGGACGCCTTATGCGGCGATGTTCGAGGCGATCGCTCCCGCCAAGTCCGTGGTCATCATCCGCCTGCCCCGCGATCCCATCACACTCACCCGCGTCGGCGGCACCGAGACGATGACCGTCTCCAACTGGACAATGTCGGGCAATTCCCGCCGTACCGTGGCCGCGCAGGAGCCATTCGCGTTCAAGGTCGGCGGCACTCTCGCGGTCAACGCCGGCCAGGTCGAGGGGGTCTACCTCGGCACGTTCGAAGTCGACGTTCAATATCCCTGACCGGCCATAAACGCCGGGCAACCATCGCGAATCATCGCGTTGCCGCATTGAAGCGCGGGTTAGCCGTTGCTACCTCGTGAAGATGGACCAGCCCGCTTCTTCCGCCAACGCGCTTCCACCGCCCGAAGTGTTCAAGGTTTCGACCCTGCAGGTCGCCTGCGACGGCTCAGGCGAGGTTGTGCCGGAGCTTGGCCACCCGCGCGTTTTCCTGCGGATCGAGCCGGAGCTCGGCTTCGTCGAATGCGGCTATTGCGACCGGCGCTTCGTCCTTGAAGGGCACAGCGCGGACCGGCCGGTCTGATGCTGGACCCGCGCCGCTTCCTCTACCGCGACGGGCTGCTGGATGCCGATGACGCCAAACGGCTCGCCGCCCGGCACCTCGCCAGCTGCGACGACGGCGAACTTTACCTCCAGTACCGCGCCAGCGAGTCGTTCGGTTTCGACGACGGCCGGCTCAAGACCGCCGACTTCAACACCAGCTCCGGCTTCGGCCTTCGCGGCGTCAGCGGCGAAACCACCGCTTTTGCTCACGCCAACGAGATCAGCGCCGCCGCCATCGCCCGCGCAGCCGAGACGCTGCAGCTGATCGACCCGCGCAAGGGCGCGCCCGCCGCGCCGCCGCCGCGCACCAACCAGGCGATGTACGGCGCTGGCGATCCGCTGTCGGCGGTGCCGTTCGCGCAGAAAGTGGCGCTGTGCCAGCAGATCGACGCCGCCGCCCGCGCCCGCGACTCGCGCGTCGCCCAGGTCAGCGTTGGTCTGTCGGCCAGCTGGAGCGTCATCGACATCGTCCGCGCCGACGGCTTCGTCGCTTCCGACATCCGTCCCCTGGTCCGGCTCAACGTCCAGATCGTCGCTGCCGACGGCCCTCGGCGCGAGACCGGATTTCACGGGATCGGCGGCCGCTATCTCTATGGCCACCTGTTCAAACCCGAGGAGTGGAACCGCTGCATCGACATTGCGATGGCGCAGGCGCTGACCAACCTAGAATCCGTTGATGCTCCGGCCGGCGAGATGGAGGTCGTGCTCGGCCCCGGTTGGCCCGGCGTGCTGCTTCACGAAGCGATCGGACATGGGCTCGAAGGCGACTTCAACCGCAAGGGCACGTCCGCCTTCTCCGGCCGCATCGGTGACCGGGTTGCCGCGCCCGGAGTGACGGTGGTCGACGACGGCGCCATGACCGACCGCCGCGGCTCGCTCACCATCGACGACGAAGGGACGCCGACCGGCCGCACGACCCTGATCGAGGACGGCATCCTCAAAGGCTATCTTCAGGACCGGCTCAACGCGCGGCTGATGGGCGTCGCGCCGACCGGCAATGGCCGCCGCGAAAGCTTCGCCCATGCCCCGATGCCGCGGATGACCAACACCTTCATGCTTGGCGGCCGCGACGATCCGCAGGAATTGCTGTCGCGGGTGAAGAAGGGCATTTACGCCAAAAGCTTCGGCGGCGGCCAGGTTGACATCACCAGCGGCAAGTTCGTCTTCTCCTGCACGGAGGCCTACAGGATCGAGAACGGCCGCCTCGGCGCGCCGATCAAGGGCGCGACGTTGATCGGAGACGGGCCGACCGTCCTCACCCGCGTCAAGGGCATCGGCAACGATCTCGCGCTGGATGAAGGCGTCGGCATCTGCGGCAAGGGCGGCCAGTCGGTGCCCGCCGGCGTTGGCCAGCCGACCCTGCTGATCGACGGCTTGACGGTCGGCGGGACCGCCGCTTGAGCGACATCGGCTGGGCCGGCGACGTCCTGCGCTTCTGGTTCGCGCTGGACGACCGTCAGTGGTGGACCGCCAGTTCGGAGCGGGATGAGGAGGTGCGGGATCGCTTCTGCGATCTATGGGCGGAAAAGCGCCAGCTCCCCGCCGAAAGCTTCCTCGACGATCCGCAGACGGCGCTCGCCGGCACAATCCTGTTCGACCAGTTCCCGCGCAACATGTTCCGTGGTTCCGCCGAGCAGTTCGCCACCGATCATCTGGCCCGGGCAATTGCCGATGGGGCGATCGGGCGCGGCTTCGACGACCGCGAGCCGAAACAACGGCCATTCCTTTACATGCCGTTCATGCACAGCGAGGATATCGACGACCAGCTTCGCTCGCTGCAGCTGTTTACTCGCCTCGGCGAGACGGAGCAGCTGGAGTTTGCCCGCAAGCACCACGCGATCATCGAACACTTCGGGCGTTTCCCCCATCGCAACGCCATCCTCGGCCGCAAGCCACGGGCGGAGGAAATTGCGGCGGGCAATGTGGTTCCCTGGTAAGATGGGACTGGTCGAGCTCGCGCGGTTCCAAAGCCTGGTCCAAGCCGACATCGCACGGATGCTTCTGGAAGCCGAAGGTCTCGACGTGGTCCTGTTCGACGAAGGCATGGCGCATGTCGGGCTGGGGCCGCTAATTCCGGTGCGGCTGATGGTGCTGCAATCGGAATATAAGGATGCCGCGCGCATCCTCGTCGACGAGGGGCTCCTCTAGAGGAGGTGCGCGACCGGCGCGAGGTCGACGCCGACACTGGCCGCGCAACGCTCCAGCTCGTCCCTGGCCACCCCGTCGGTGGACCGCGCCACCGCCCATGCGAGCGCGGAGCGGTTTCCGGTCCGGCAGAAGGCAAGCATCTTGCCGTCGTCGACCGCACGATAGGCCTCCTGCATCGCCTCGACATCGGAAGGGCCGATCCCGCGCCGGATCGGGATGAAGCGATACTCCATCCCCGCCGCCTCGGCCGCCGCTTCGATCTCTTTGCTCGGCGGCTGCCCCGGATCCTCACCGTCAGGCCGGTTGTTGACGATCATGGTGACGCCATGACGGCGGAGCTGAGCGATGTCGTCCGGAGAGATCTGGCCGCTGACCAGCGTCTTTTCGTCAAGCTGCCGGTGCATCGCCACTCTCCTCCTGCGCGGCAACGGCCGCCAGCATGACGTCACCATAGCGTTCCAGCTTAGCCGCGCCGACTCCCTGAATTCGTGCCAGCTCGGCAAGGTTCCGTGGCCGCACTTCGGCGATGCCGCGCAAGGTCGAATCGTGGAACACGACATAGGGCGGCACTCCTGCCTCGGTGGCGATCGCGCGCCGCGCCGCCCGCAACGCCTCGAAAATTGGGTCGCTCGGCCCCTCGTCACGCCTGCGCGAGGTGCGGCGGCGGGGCGGCGGAACGGCGATGCTCAGCGCCTGCTCGCCCTTGAGGATCGGCCGTGCGGCGGGGCCGAACGACAGCCCGCCATAAGCATCGGCCCGAAGCGCATCGCGAGCGATCAGCGCCCGCGCCACCGGCCGCACCAGCGCGACCTCGTCCGCCGACGCGATCCCGAATACCGACAGCCGGTCGTGGCCGAAGCTGCGCACTTTTTCGCTGTCCTTGCCGGCAAGGACCTCCGCCAGGTGTGCCACTCCGAAGCGCATTTCAGTCCGGAACGCCGCCGACAGCAGCTTTCGCGCGACCTCCGTCGCATCGATGCTGGCCGGCGGATCAAGGCAATTGTCGCAATTGCCGCAGCTTTCCGGCGGATCCTCACCGAAGTGACGAAGCAGGATGGCGCGGCGGCAGCCGGTGGCCTCGACAAAGGCGGCCAGCGTGTTCAGCCGCTCGCGCTCGCCGGTGCGTCGCTCCGGTTCCAGCTCCGTCTCGATCCGGCGGCGGGCAAGGGCGAAATCCTCGGCCGACCAGAATAGCCACGCCTCGGCGGGGTCGCCGTCGCGGCCGGCGCGGCCGGTCTCCTGATAATAGGCTTCGATCGATTTGGGGATCGCCGCATGAGCGACCAGCCGGACGTCGGGCTTATCGATGCCCATGCCGAACGCGACCGTGGCGGCCATCACCATCTCTTCGGAAGCGACGAACGCCGACTGGTTGCGCGCCCGGACCTGCGGCTCGAGCCCGGCGTGATAGGGCAAAGCGCTGCGCCCGGTGCCGGCGATCTGCTCGGCAATCCGCTCCGCCTTGTCGCGGCTGGGGGCATAGACGATCCCGGGACCCGACACCCGGCCGAGCAGATGCTTGATCTGCCCGCCGATGCCGTCGCGCGGCAGCACATGATAGCGGATGTTCGGCCGGTCGAAGCCGGCGACGATCAGCCCATCTTCGGAGATCCCGAGCTGGGCGAGGATATCGGCGCGGGTGCGGGCGTCGGCCGTCGCCGTCAGCGCCAGACGGGGTGTGTCGTGATGATGGTTGAGAAGATCGCGCAGCTGGCGATAGTCGGGCCGGAAGTCGTGCCCCCATTCGCTGACGCAATGCGCCTCGTCGATGGCAATCAGCGCCAGCCGCTCGCGATCGAGCAGCCGCCGGAACCCTTCCGTCGTCGCCCGCTCCGGCGCCACGTAAAGCAGGTCGAGCTCGCCCGAGCGGAAGCGGTCGATCGTCCGTTCGCGATCGCCGTCGGCCGACGTCAGCGAGGCGGCGCGAATGCCCATCGCGTCGGCCGAGCGGATCTGGTCGTGCATCAGCGCAATCAGCGGCGAGATCACCAGCGCGGTGCCCTCCCGAGCCAGTGCCGGCAGCTGATAGCAAAGCGACTTGCCGGCGCCGGTCGGCATCACCGCTAGCGTATGGTCTCCGCGCATCACCCGCGCGACGACATCCTCCTGCACGCCGCGAAAGGCGTCGAAGCCGAAGACATCCTTGAGGATTGTTCTGGGTTCGCCCGTCATCCCGCCGCCTGCGCCGCTTCTTCGACCGAGCGCTCGGCAGCCTGACGGTTCCACAGCTCGGCGTAAAGGCCGCCGAGCGAGAGCAGCGCGTCGTGCGTGCCCCGCTCCACCACCCGGCCGTCGTCGAGGACGGCGATCTGGTCGGCGTTGACGATGGTCGACAGACGGTGCGCGATGACGATGCTGGTGCGGCTTTCGGCGATCCGCTCCAGCGTGTCCTGGATCGCCTGTTCGGTGCGGCTGTCGAGCGCGCTGGTTGCTTCGTCGAGGACCAGGATCGGCGGGTTCTTGAGCAGGGTGCGGGCGATCGCCACCCTCTGTTTTTCGCCGCCCGACAGCTTGAGCCCGCGCTCGCCGACCATCGATTCATAGCCATTGGGAAGGGCGGCGACGAAGCCGTCGATCGCCGCACCGCGCGCAGCGGCCTCGACCTCCGAATGCTCGGCGCCGCCGCGGCCGTAGGCAATGTTGTAGCCGACGGTGTCGTTGAACAGCACGGTGTCCTGGGGCACGATTCCGATCGCAGCGCGGAGACTCGCCTGCGTTACCGCGCTGATGTCCTGCCCGTCGATCAGGATGCGCCCTTCGCTGGGGTCGTAGAAGCGGTAGAGCAGCCGCGCGATGGTCGACTTGCCGGCGCCCGACGGACCGACGACGGCCAGGCTGGTGCCCGCCGGGATGTCGAGGTCGAGGCCTTTCAGTATTTCCCGTCCGGGCTCGTAGCCGAAGCGCACGCCTTCGAAGCGCACCCGACCCCGCGCCACCTCCAGCGGCCGTGCTTCCGGTGCATCGACGACCTCGGCCGGCGTATCGACCAGGTTAAACATCGCCTCCATGTCGATCAGCCCCTGGCGGATCGATCGATAGACCCAGCCGAGCATGTCGAGCGGCCGGAACAGCTGCATCAGCAGCGCATTCACCAGCACCACGTCGCCCGGCGTGAAGCGGCCCTGGCTCCACCCCCAGACGGTGAAGATCATCGCGCCGGCCATCATCAGATTGGTGATCAGCGACTGGCCGATGTTGAGCCAGGCGAGCGACGTCTCGTTGCGCTCGGCGGCGCGGGTGAAGGCGCTGATGGCCTCGTCGTAGCGCCGGGCTTCGCGCTCCTCGGCGCCGAAATATTTGACCGTTTCGTAATTGAGCAGCGAGTCGACCGCGCGGCCGATCGCCTTGTTGTCGACCTCGTTCATGTCGCGCTGGATCTGCGCCCGCCAGTCGGTGACCTTGCGGGTGAAGACGATGTAGACGGCGACCATCGCCAGCGTCGCCGCGACCAGCCCCGCGCCGAACTTGACGAAGAAGATGATGCAGATGGCGGCAAGCTCGATGATCGTCGGGGCGATGTTGAAGAGGATGAAATAGAGCATCGAGTCGATGCTTTTCGTCCCGCGCTCGACGATCTTGGTCAGGCTTCCGGTGCGCCGCTCGAGGTGGAAGCGGAGCGAGAGGTCGTGGATGTGGCGGAAGACGCGCCCGGCAAGCCTGCGCGCGGCATTCTGACCGACCTTTTCGAACAGGGCGTTGCGCAGATTATCGGCGAGCACGCCGGCGAAGCGCGCACCGGCATAGGCTGCGACGATGCCGGCGACGACTCCGAACGCCGCCGTCTCGACCGACATGCGGTCGATCACCGCCTTGTAAGCGAAGGGCATCATCAGCACGGCAGCCTTGCCGACGAGCACCAGCACCACTGCTGCAATCACCCGCGCCTTGAGTTCGGCCTCGCCTTTCGGCCACAGCATCGGGAGGAAGCGCAGCAGGACCTTGAAGCTGCCGTTGCCGCTTGTTCCCGACTGCTCCGCCTCTGCCATGGCCGTTAAGTAAGGACGCAAGCGGCAAGCCACAAACGTTGTTCGTGGAATGATTGGAACTGCTTCATTTTTCAGCAGTTATCGAATCGTTGACCAAGCAGGGACGGGTACAATGGGACCGGGTTACTTCATCATCGCGATCATGGGCTGCGCCGACGGCTCGGCCGCCTGCACGCCGCTGGCAACCGTCCCGACCCATTACGCCAGCCGCGAAAGCTGCTCCGCCGCCCGCGGCGATGCCCTGATGGCGAACAGCGACCTCGACGCTCCCAACCTCGTCGCCGAGTGCCGGTCGATGACGGCGCCACTGTCGGCTTCGCAGGACAGGGCCCGGTCGATGCCGGCGGACGCGATCCGGGGCTGAAGCGCTCCGCCGCTGCGGCGGCTGACAGGAACCTGCTCCCTCGGCGCGTGGTTACACTGGCAGGGAGCATGACATGAGCAAGAATCAGCATCGCAGCAACGAGTCGCAAGCCTCGGCCAACCAGAATAATCGGATGTCCGACGATCCTGCCGACGGCAATCGCACCTCGTTCACCACCGGCAAGGACGGGACCACGCCCGTCGAAAAGGCGCCGGAGAAGGACGTTCAAGACCAGGATACGATCGAGGCGTTCGACGAAGAGGGCGCGGGCATCGCGCCGAAGGAATAGACATGTCTGATGTCATCGAACCGATGATCCACGAGGACGAGCTTCCCGGCCACGAGAGCGAACTCGACCCCAAGCCCGACTGGGAGCCTCGCTACAAGGGCTCCGACCGGCTGAAAGGCCAGGTTGCGCTGGTGACCGGCGGCGACAGCGGCATTGGCCGGGCAGTCGCGGCGCTGTTCGCGCGCGAAGGCGCCGATGTCGCCATCTCCTACCTTTGCGAGCATGACGATGCCGCCCGCACCAAGCAGATCGTGGAAGCGGAGGGCCGCCGCGCCATCACCATCCCGGGCGATCTTGGCAGCAAAGACTTCTGCGACAAGGTCGTCGACCAGACCGTGCGGGAGCTCGGCGGGCTCGACATCCTGATCAACAATGCCGGCGAACAGCATTGGGAAAAGGACATCCGCGACATCAGCGAGGAACAGCTGCGGCGGACGTTCCAGACCAACATCTTCTCGATGTTCTACCTCGTCCAGGCAGCGCGGCCGCATCTCAAGGAGGGGTCGACGATCGTCAATTGCACGTCGATCACCATGTACAAGGGGTCGGAACTGCTGCTCGACTATAGCGCAACCAAAGGGGCGATCACCGCTTTCACCCGCTCGCTGAGCCAGGCGCTGGTGAAGGACGGCATTCGTGTCAACGCGGTCGCGCCGGGACCGATATGGACTCCGCTCACCCCGTTCGGCGGCCAGCCCAAGGAGAAGGTCCCGGAATTCGGCAAGGACAGCCCCATGGGCCGCCCCGGCCAGCCCAACGAAGTCGCTCCCGCCTTTCTGTTCCTCGCCTGCGAGGACAGCAGCTACATGACCGGGCAGGTGCTTCACCCCAATGGCGGCACCGTCGTCAACGGCTGAGGCTGCGCTTTTCGCGGGTTGGGATTTATCACCAACCCGTGGCGTACCGCGCCAGCCTTCCTCTGCCTTCGCAGATGATTGCTACTGAAATACAACGATATTATGAATTGGCACACTCCCTGCATTGGAACTGGTGTGGACCCGATCGACGGGTTCACCCAAAAAGGGAGACTACAATGTTCGCTTCTTCTTCGTTCCAGGCTCGTGAAACGCTGACCTCGCTCGCGGCCGCCTTCGTCACGGCATTGCTGTTCGTCAGCTCGGCCACCAGCCTTCTGCCGGTCGCTTGAACGCTCACGAGGGACACAGCCAATGAACGGACGTTTTCTCATCAATCGCCGCGATGCCAAGATCATGGGCGTCGCCGCCGGGCTGGCCGACTATAGCGGCGTCGACCCGTTGATCATTCGGCTCGCGATGGTCGTCGCGACGCTGATCACCGGCCCGGTGATGATCTTCCTCTACCTGATCACCGGCTGGCTGGCGTCGGACCGCTAATGGCCGCGCCAGCCATGTCATCGATGCTTAGTCGAACAATTCCTCAAGGAATGACTTGCGGCGTTTGTGCGGCTTATGGCCATAGCTTTGGCCGTACTGGCCCTGTGGCTGCTGCGCCCACGGGGCCTGCTGCGGCGCCTGCGGTTGCTGAGGCGCGGGGGTGGATTGCGCCTGCGACGCCGCGTTACGCTCGATGATCTTGTCAAGCTCGCCGCGATCCAGCCAGACGCCGCGGCAGCTCGGACAATAATCGATCTCGATCCCCGACCTCTCGCTCATCACCAGCGTGGTCCCGTCCACCGGGCAGTTCATCGGCCCCGCATTCGCCATGTTGTTTTCCCTTCCTGACTTGCTCGTCGCGTACGTGGGGTTTCGCGCGGCCGAGGTCTAGAGCGGCTCCGCGCAACCTTGCCGCTGCTCGCCGCCAACGGTGAGGCTGACGACGATTGGATAGCGCCGATCCGACATCCCATCCGAGCAGCCCGCTTCCGGCCGCGTCCGCAGCACGAACGGCTTGCCGCGCAGCGCGCCGGTCCACACGCCAGTGTCGGCCGACCCGCTGAAGCGGGTCCAGACCCGCGTGCCGGCTTGGTCGTCCGGATGGGAATAAGTGACGCAACGGCCGTCGATCCTTGCCCCCCAGAAAGGCTCCGTCCCAATCGCGCGGAGACGGTTGGCCGCAACCTGGCGCCCGTCCTGCACCCTGCAGGCCTCTGCCGACGTGGCGGCCGGCGTCGGCTTCGGCGAGACCGTTGGCGCAGCGTCTTCGCAGGCAAGCTCGAAGTCTCGCGCAAGCTCCGCCGGAACCGGCGGATGGGGCCCGCTGACCTGCGATCCGTAAGATGCGGACGCCGCGCCGGTCAGCATTTGAGCGAGGCTCTCCGGAACCGCGCCGCTGCCGCTGACGCCGCCGCGCGCCGGATCGCCGCGTGAATCGGCCACCAGAGCCACCGCATCGCCGGAGCCGCCGAACGAGAGCCGCTCCTCGCTTGCGATGGGCTTGAAGCGCGGGACATTGACGAGCAGCGTTTTCTGCCCCGTGGGACAGAATAATCGCATCAGCGTCGATCCGCTTCCCGCGCGAAGGACCAGCGCCGCCCCTTCACCGCTCGACTGAAGGTCCCAGCGGACCGCCGATGGCTGGCGCGGACCCGGGTCCGTTCCTG
>JALYPM010000036.1 GCA_030856365.1 Pseudomonadota bacterium | reverse complement strand
CAACCGCACCTGGGACAGCCGCTGGTTCGCGGAAGGCCAGGATTACGGCCGGCTGCTGCTGGAAGACCTCAAGATCCGCCGCTACATTCTTGCCACCCTGCCGCAGGCGGCGATCTCCAAGGTCGTCATCGAGCGTCCGGCCAAGATCGCCCGGATCAGCATCTATGCCGCGCGCCCCGGCGTGATCATCGGCAAGAAGGGCGCCGACATCGAGAAGCTGAAGAAGAAGCTTTCGTCGATGACGGCGAGCGAGGTGAGCCTGAACATCGTCGAGATCCGCAAGCCGGAGATCGATTCCAAGCTCGTCGCCCAGGGCGTCGCCGACCAGCTCGAGCGCCGCATCGCCTTCCGCCGCGCGATGAAACGCGCGGTCCAGTCCGCGCTTCGGCTTGGCGCCGAGGGCATTCGTATCACCTGCGCCGGCCGTCTCGGCGGCGCGGAGATCGCCCGCACCGAATGGTACCGTGAAGGCCGCGTTCCGCTGCACACGCTGCGCGGCAACGTCGACTATGCGGAGGCCGAAGCCCACACCGCTTATGGCGTGTGCGGGGTGAAGGTGTGGATCTTCAAGGGCGAAATCCTGGGTCACGACCCGACTGCGCAGGACCGGCTGATGATGGAGGCTCAGACCTCCGGAGTCCGTCCGGCCCGCGAAGACCGCGGCCGCTAAGGGCTAGAGAGAAACATCATGCTGCAACCCAAGCGCACCAAGTTCCGCAAGGCCTTCAAGGGCCGCATCCATGGCAATGCCAAGGGCGGAACCGAGCTCAACTTCGGCGCCTTCGGCCTCAAGGCCATGGAGCCCGAGCGGATCACCGCGCGCCAGATCGAGGCGGCTCGCCGTGCGATCACGCGTCACATCAAGCGCGCCGGCCGTCTCTGGATCCGTATCTTTCCGGACGTGCCGGTGAGCTCCAAGCCGGCCGAAGTCCGCATGGGCAAGGGCAAGGGCGCTCCCGAATTCTGGGTCGCACGGGTCAAGCCCGGCCGCATCCTGTTCGAGCTGGACGGCGTTCCCGGCCCGCTCGCCAAGACCGCATTCGAGCGTGCAGCCGAAAAGCTGCCGATCAAGGTCAAGGTGGTTGCCCGCCTTGGTGAAACCCTGGTCGAGGAGGACTAAGCAAGTGGCGAAGATCGACGATCTTAAGGTCGCGAGCGACGACCAGCTGCAGCAGCAGCTGTCGGAGCTGAAGCGCGAGCAGTTCAACCTGCGCTTCCAGTCGGCGACCAATCAGCTCGAGAAGCCGTCGCGGGTCCGCGTGGTGCGCCGCACCATCGCCCAGATCCGAACGCTTCAGAACGAACGTGCCCGCGCGCAGCAAGCCAGCGCGCAGGGTTGAGGAGAGTATAGGAAATGCCCAAGCGCGTCCTCAGCGGCACCGTGGTGTCCGACAAGGGTGACAAGACCGTGGTGGTCCGCGTCGAGCGGCGGGTGAAGCACCCGCTGTACGGCAAGATCATCAAGCTCTCGAAGAAGTACCACGCCCACGACGAAGCCAATGCTTTCCGTGCCGGCGAGCAGGTGCGCATCGAGGAGTGCGCTCCGGTTTCGAAGCTGAAGACCTGGATCGTTGTCGATCGGATCGGCGCCGCCAGGGCGGAGGCGGTCGAGATCGTCGAGGGCGAATCCAACCCCGTTTCGGACAAGGCTCCGGCCAAGTCCAAGGCGCCGAAAGCGGAAGCGAAGTCGAAAAAGGCCCAGGCCGAAGACGTCGCCGAAGCGGACGCCTGAGCAATATTGAGAGAGAGTAGGGTCGAACCATGATCCAGATGCAGTCCAACCTGGACGTTGCGGACAACAGCGGCGCGAAGCGCGTTCAGTGCATCAAGGTGCTGGGCGGCTCGAAGCGCCGGGTGGCCGGCGTCGGCGACATTATCGTCGTTTCCGTCAAGGAAGCCGCTCCGCGCGGCCGCGTGAAGAAGGGCGACGTCCACCGCGCGGTGATCGTTCGCACCGCCAAGGACATCCGCCGTCCCGACGGTTCGGTGATCCGCTTCGACAATAATGCGGCGGTTCTGGTCAACAAGAACGAGGAGCCGATCGGCACCCGCATCTTTGGCCCGGTCGTCCGCGAGCTTCGTGCGCGCAAGCATATGAAGATTATCAGCCTTGCGCCGGAGGTGCTGTAACCATGGCATCCGCAAAGATCCGCAAGGGCGACACGGTCGTGATCCTGTCCGGCAAGGACAAGGGCAAGACCGGCGAAGTCACCCGGTCGATTCCGAAGGACGGCAAGGTGGTCGTGTCCGGCGTCAATGTCGCGACGCGCCACCGCAAGCCGACCCAGACCAACCCGCAGGGCGGCCTCGAGCGCAAGGAAGCTCCGATGCACGTGTCGAAGGTCGCGATCGCGACCGCCGACGGCAAGCCGAGCCGCGTCCGCTTCGAGACCCGCGACGGCAAGAAGGTCCGCGTGGCCGCCAAGACCGGAGACCTGATCAATGGCTGAGCAGAAATACACGCCGCGCCTGAGGAGCGATTATGATGATCGCATCGTCCAGGCGATGACCGACCGGTTCGGCTACAAGAACCGGATGGAGGTCCCGCGCCTCGACAAGATCGTCATCAACATGGGCGTTGGCGAAGCGACTCAGGACAAGAAGAAGGTCGAGGCGGCCGCTGCCGAGATGCAGGCGATTGCCGGCCAGAAGCCGGTGATTACCAAGGCCAAGACGTCGATCGCCCAGTTCAAGCTGCGTGAGGGCATGCCGATCGGTTGCAAGGTCACCCTTCGCCGAGAGCGCATGTACGAATTCCTGGACCGGCTGGTCACGGTTGCGCTCCCGCGCGTCCGCGACTTCCGCGGCCTCAACCCGAAGTCCTTCGACGGCCGTGGCAATTACGCCATGGGCCTGAAAGAACAGATCGTTTTCCCCGAGATCAATTACGATCAGATCGACAAGGTCCGGGGCATGGACGTCATCATCACCACCACCGCGAAGACGGATGACGAAGCGCGCGAATTGCTGCGCCTCTTCAACTTTCCCTTCCCGGCCGAGGAGCAGCAGCAGGCGGCCTAAGGCCCCTGCTCAAGGAGAAGAACTTAAGTCATGGCGAAACTGAGTTCGATCAACAAGAACGAGCGGCGCAAGAAGCTCGTCCAGAAGTATGCGGCGAAGTACGAGAAGCTGAAAAGCATCGCGGACGACGCAACCAAGGACGACACCGAGCGCCTGATCGCGCGTCTGAAGATGGCTGAGCTGCCGCGGAACGCGAACCCGACCCGGGTGCGCAACCGCTGCGAGCTGACCGGACGGTCGCGCGCTTATTATCGCAAGTTCCGCCTGTCGCGGATCATGCTTCGGGAAATGGGCAACAAGGGCCTGATTCCCGGTCTCACCAAGTCGAGCTGGTAAGGGCACCCTATGCCAATGACCGATCCATTGGGTGATATGCTCACCCGCATTCGCAACGGCCAGCAGGCGCGCAAGGATAGCATCCTGACGCCGGCGTCGAAGCTTCGCGCCAACGTGCTCGATGTGCTTCAGCGGGAAGGTTATATCCGCGGCTATGCCGAGGAAGAGCTTGCCGGCCAGAAGGGCCTGCGCATCGAGCTGAAGTATTTCGAGGGTCAGCCCGCGATCCAGCATCTGGCGCGCGTGTCGAAGCCCGGCCGCCGGGTCTATTCTGGCTCGCAGGAACTTCCGCGGATCCGCAACGGGCTCGGCACGGTGATCGTGTCGACCCCGCGCGGCGTGCTGTCGGACGCCGAGGCGCGCGACCAGAATGTCGGCGGCGAAGTGCTGGCGGAGGTATTCTAAATGTCTCGTATCGGTAAACGGCCGGTCCCGCTGCCTTCGGGCGTTAGCGCGACCACGGAAGGCCAGACCCTGTCGGTGAAAGGTCCCAAGGGCACTCTGCAGCTGCAGATGCGCGACGAGATCAGCTATGACATCTCCGACGATGGCATCAGCGTCCAGCCGGCCAACCCGTCCAAGGCGGCACGCGCTTTCTGGGGGATGCAGCGCACGCTGGTTCAGAACCTCGTCACCGGCGTCACCGAGGGCTTCACCAAGGTGCTCGAGATCACCGGAGTCGGCTATCGCGCCGCGGCTCAGGGCAAGAATTTGCGCCTGCAGCTCGGCTATAGCCACGACGTCAACTATCCGCTGCCGGACGGCATCGACGTCAAGACTCCCGACCCCAACACGGTCGAGATCAGCGGCATCGACAAGCAGCAGGTCGGTCAGGTCGCGGCCGAAATCCGTCGTTGGCGCAAGCCAGAGCCCTACAAAGGCAAGGGCATCAAGTATCGCGGCGAGTTCGTCTTCCGCAAAGAAGGTAAGAAGAAGTAGCCATGGCGAAACTCTCTCTCTTCGATCGGCGCCGTCAGCGCGTTCGTACCGCGCTTCGCGCGACTGCGTCGGGCAAGCCACGGCTGTCCGTGCACCGTTCGGGCCGGCACATTTATGCGCAGGTCATCGACGACACCGCCGGCAAGACGCTGGCTGCCGCCTCGACGCTCGACAAGGAGCTGAAGGGCAAGACCGCCGCGACCCGAGAGGGCGCCGCCGCCGTCGGCAAGGCGCTGGCCGAGCGCGCCAAGGCGGCGGGCGTGTCGCGGGTCGTGTTCGATCGCGGCGGCTTCCTGTTCCATGGCCGGGTGAAAGCCTTGGCCGATGCCGCTCGCGAAGGCGGATTGGAGTTCTAAATGGCTGACGAGAACGAAACCCCGCAGGTTGCGGCAGACGCGACGCCCGCTCCGGCGGCGCCCGCTCCCGAAACCGCTCCAGCGGCCGAGGCATCGGCTCCTGCCGAGACAGTCGCTCCCGCACCGACGGAGGGCCGTGGCCCGCCGCGCGGTGGACCGCGCGGCGGTCGTGGCG
>JALYPM010000031.1 GCA_030856365.1 Pseudomonadota bacterium | reverse complement strand
ACGTCGATCCGGCGGATCGCGTGCTGCGCCTACCCGACAGCAAGACCGGCGCCAAGGTGGTCCATCTCGGTCAGCCTGCCGCGGAGCTTCTGCGCGACGCCAATCGCATCGCGGGCAACCCGTGGGTCATCACCGGCACGCTGCAAGGCAAGCCGCTCAGCGACCTTCAGCCCTTCTGGCAGCGCGTCCGCGCCCGCGCCGGAGTGAAGGACGTCCGCATCCACGATCTGCGCCACACCTTCGCTTCGACGGCCGTAGCCTCTGGTCAGAGTCTGCCGATGATCGGCAAGCTCCTCGGCCATACGCAGGTTCAGACCACACAACGCTACGCTACGCCCACCTGCTCGACGATCCGCTTCGCGCCGGGCTCGAACAGGTCGGCGATATGTTACGGATTGCGTCAGAGCCTGACCCAGAAAGGGTTGAGCGATATCAGAAGGTTGTGATTCACGTCGGTTTGCAAAGACTGACGGAGATACGCCGGTCTCAACCGGTCGTCGCAACGCTGGCACTTTGCGCGGCGAGGAGGTGCGCGTCCAGCGCTTCGGCTGGGGTTCGCCATTCGAGGGTCTTGCGCGGTCTGCCATTGAGCGTGGCAGCGACGGCGTCGAGCTCGTCAGGCCCGTGTAGGCTGAGATCCGTTCCCTTGGGAAAGTATTGGCGCAGGAGGCCGTTGGTGTTCTCGTTTGTCCCGCGCTGCCATGGACTCTGGGGGTCGCAAAGTAGACCGGCAGCCCATGGTCGATCCTCAGGTCGGCATGGCGTGCCATCTCGGCCCCCTGGTCCCAAGCCAGCGACCGCCGGAGCTGTTTGGGCAGGGTCGTGATCACGGTGGCGATGGCGTCGCGAACGGCCTCGGCGCCGTGGCCGGCGAGCGGCGGGCCGTTCTTTGCCCGCGGACTCTCGCCGGGCCGGGCATGGGCGGAAGATGGAGGAGCATCGTGAAGCGCGTCGTGCGCTCCACCAGCGTGCCGATCGCCGAGCGGTTCAGCCCCAGGATCAGATCTCCTTCCCAATGGCCGGGTACGGCCCGGTCGGCGGCTTCCGCGGGCCGCTCGCTGATCATCACGTCCGGCGTGACGAAGGATTTACCTCGACCGGCGCTTCGGGCGCGGGGGACGCGCAGCGCGCGTCCGGTGCGCAGACAGGCGGTCAGTTCCCGACGCAAGGCTCCGCGGCCCTGAATGTAAAGCGCCTGATAGATCGCCTCGTGACTGATCCGCATGGCCGCGTCCTCGGGGAAGTCGATGTGCAATCTGCGCGAGATCTGCTCGGGGCTCCATGCCCTGGCCCATCGTCTGTGCTGGCGCGGCCCATGCCTGCGGCCCTTCCAGGCGACGCGCGGTCCCTCGACGGCCATCCCGTCCGGCCGCGTGATCAGGCCGGCCAGGCGATCCTGAACGTAGCATTGCAGTGCCGCGTTCGCCGCCAGCTTCGCCGTCTTCGGCCGTTTCGCCGATCTGTCGGAATGCCACTGTGCCGTCGTCGCACGATACTCCAGGCTGCCGCTGCGGGTGGCCGCATTGCGCCACAACTCGCGCGAGATCGTCGACGGCGCGCGGTTCAGAGCTCGAGCGATGTGGCGCACGCCGTGCCCTTGAACCCGAAGCAGCGCGACCTCCTCGCGCTCCGCGAAAGACAGGTAGCGTCCCGACAGCGACTCGGCCGAGACTGAAAGATGAGTTGGTGGCATGCCGCCGGACCTCCGGAACCACCTCGATCCCACCGGCATCGATACACCCACGTCTGCCGCCGCGTCCTCGCTCGACCGTCCCAACGCAATCGCCGCCCAGAACCCGGCCAAATCTTCGCGGCGGGCAACCGGCGGCCGTCCGGGCGACGACAACTTCCCCCGTCCAGCTCGATCCGAACGCCGTCTATTCATAGCCATCGCAACCTCCATCTCCAGAGCGTTGCAACGACCGGTTGAGACCGCCATCTCTTCGTCGGTTCCGAGGCGGGCGGAAAGGCGGCCGTCATCGCCTACACGCTGATCGAAACCGCCAAGCTCAATGGCGTCGATCCCCAAGCCTGGCTGGCTGACACGCTCGCGCGCATCCCCGACTACATGATGACCAAGGTCGATGAGCTGCTCCCCTGGCGCTGGAGCCGGTAGCGGTCAGACCGGACGCTTACGAACCAGGGGACTTGGCCGATGGTGGTCACGAGCTGGTCGGCCATCCCCAGGGC
>JALYPM010000027.1 GCA_030856365.1 Pseudomonadota bacterium | reverse complement strand
CGTGGTGACGAAATCGAATGAATTCATTTTCGAAAAGGCGCGCAGGCCGACCAGCCGCACGAGCAGCACCGTCCACAGGACTGCGACTCCGGTCAGGATGAGGCCCCGTACAAGGGGTCCGAAAGGCGCGCCGATCTCCAGCATTGTTCACTAACGCAGTCCGACCGGCTGGTATCCGTTTGAGATGCAGGTAGCGCGTGCCCACCGCGTTAATAACGCGCGAGAATGAATTCCTTGGCGCGGTCGAACTCATAAGTGGTCACGCGCCCGTCGCCGTCGCCGTCGGCCATTGACTTGAATTCCAGGGCGGCGGGCTGCGCTTCGGCCAGCGACAGGCGCACGTCGCCGTCGGAATCGAAGCGGCGCAGTGCCCAGTTCATCAGCATCCCGTCGCGCTCGAACAGTTCGAGCGCTCGGGGATTGAAGCTGGCGGACAGGTTCGCGGCCGTTTGCGCCGCCAGCGGCGCGGAGAGACCGAGACCAAGACAGGCAATCGAAAGGCGAAACATCCGCTGACTCCACGCGACCCTATCTCCAGCACAACGCCGCCGAGGGCGTCCGGTTCAGCGCGGCGTCAATGCTTTACGCACTGCATGCTGCAACGCCCCCGCCCGGAATGGCTTCTGGAGCAGCGGCGCGTCCGGGGCGGTGCGCTTGATTGCTTCGGTTTCGCTGTAGCCGGATACGAAGAGGATCGGCTGGTCTGGCCGGGTCTCTCGGATCTTGCTCGCAACCTCCGCGCCGGACAGGCCCGGCATGATGAAGTCGAGGATCACCAGTTCGGAAGGCTCGCTGGCGATGGCGTCGAGCGCTTCCTGGCCGTCGCTTGCCTGGCGGACCCGATAGCCTTCCTCTTCGAGGCTGGCAGCGATGAAGGAGCGCACATCGGGATCGTCGTCGACGACGAGGATCGACTCGAGCGCTGGCTGATGGTCAGTAGCTTGCGGCGCCTCCTCGTCGGCCGCGGGAAGCAGATCCGGCTCCTGCGAGATCACGAAGTATAAGCTGACCTTGGTGCCGACGCCCGGCTCGCTTTCGATCCGCGCGGTTCCGCCGGACTGGCGCGCCATGCCATAGACCATCGACAGGCCAAGCCCGGTTCCCTTGCCGACTTCCTTGGTGGTGAAGAACGGCTCGAACGCGCGGCTCGCGATATCCTCGGTCATGCCGACGCCGGTGTCGCTGATCGACAGCTCGATATAATCGCCGTCTGCAAGCTCCGCGTCCCCGGCGATGGCGACCTTGCGCGTGTGGAAGCTGAGCACGCCGCCGCTGGGCATCGCGTCTCGCGCATTGATCGCAAGGTTGAGCACGGCGACCTCGAGCTGCGTCGGGTCGGCAAGGACGGGCGAGTCGTCGCGCTCGAGATCGAATCGCTTCTCGATCCCCGGGCCAAGAACGTTACGCAGCAGCGGCCGCATATTTTCGATCAGGGGGACGACCGGTGTCGGCCGTACCTCCAGCCGCTGCACCCGGCTGAAGGCCAGGAGTTGGCCGGTCAGCCGCGCACCGCGCTCGGCGGCGGTCAGCGCATTGCGGGCATAGGTCTTCAGCCGTTCGTCATCGATCCGCTTTGCAATGATGTCGAGCCCGCCGACGACCACCGTCAGCAGATTGTTGAAGTCATGGGCGATGCCACCGGTAAGCTGGCCCAGCGCTTCCATCTTCTGGCTCTGGCGAAGCTGCTCCTGGGCCGCCCTGAGCTCGGTGATGTCGCGCGCTTCGAACAGCAGGTAGACGATTTTGCCCGAATCACCGCGAACCGGCTGAACCGACACATCCAGGTAGGATGTGGGCAAGCCGTCGCGCTCCATCGGCACCTGGGCCGTGAACACGCCGCCCGCCGCCGCTTTGGCGATGCCGTCCTGCATCAGCGCCATGTGCTGCGGGAAGGCCTGGAGCGTTGGCGTATCCCACAGCTTCAGCCCGACCGCCTGCTGCGGATCGTGGTGGCGCCAGATCTCCCGCCGATTGTTCACCGCAAGGACGGTGCCGTCGGGTTCGAGCAGCACCATGACTTCGAGCGCCGCTTCGAACACTGCGCGGAACTGGGCCTCGCGGCGGGCGAGCTCGGCGGTGCGCTCCTCGACCTGGCGCCGGAGCTGGAGTTCGGCCTCCTTGGCCAAATTGATATCGGTGCCCACCCCGATGAATCCGACCACATCGCCGTCTGGTCCATAGCGCGGCGACGACACGCTCTTCAGCCAGCGATATTCGCCGTCCGCACGCAAATAGCGGCCTTCGAGAGTGAAGGTGTCGCGGCTCTTTTCTCCGGCGATGCTTTCGGCAACGATGCGGTCGACATCGTCGGGATGTATGCGCGTGCGCCAGTCGAGCTTCGAAGCCTCGTCCCGCGGCACCCCGACGAAATCGACGTAAGCGTCGTTGACGAAATCGCGCGTGCGGTCGAGGCGGGTGACCCACATCAGCGCCGGGGCCTGATTGGCGATGCGCCTGAACCGTTCCTCGCTTTCGCGAAGCGCCCGCTCGGCGACACGGTGCTCGGTGACGTCCTGGACCAGGATCACGAGGCCGCGCACGCGCCCCCCCGGATCCGCCCAGGGCACGTAATCAGTCTGGACCGCCAGATTTCCGCGCGAGCGATGATCGAAATCGGAGGCGAAGAATTGACGCTCCCCGTTCAGCGCAGCCGTCAGCAACGGGCCACGTATCGCGAAGGCGTCCTCGCCGATGATCTCACGAAGCGGCTTGCCCAGCAACTCGCTGCGCGGCTTCTCTAGCCAGTCGGCAAGCACCTTGTTGACGAAACGCATCACCAGCTGATCGTCGAAATAGGCAATCATCACGGGCAAAATGTCAGCGACGGCGAGCATTCCCGCGAAGTCGACGGCCCCGCTGGGGAGAAGACCGGGAACCGGGGTCAGCGGACCGGTGAGTCCCTCCACTGCCTTAGCCGCGGTATTGGCGTCCGCCGGCGGCGTAGCGCCGAGCAGCTTATCGTCGCCCCTGTCGCTGTGCCCCCCGTCAGCCATCCGAACAGGGTAGCGAAGCGCCGGTGCTAAGACAAATGGCGCGTCTGCAGCAATTTGCGCGTCATCGGGTTAGTCGAACGGCGTTCCCCAACGCGAAAGAGCCGACCGCTTTCGCGGCCGGCTCCTCTCCCCATCCCCAATCGGTTGATCAATCAGGCAAGCTTGTCGGCGTAGATCATCCGTCCGCCGGCGAGACGACTCATGACGCTGTGCTGATCAGCGCGGCTGAAGGCGAAACAGCCCTGGCTGCGGCCGAGCTTGCCGTGCGCCTGCACGACTTCCGGCTCCGCATACCAGGCGTTGTGGATCACGATCGCGCGAGCTTCGGCGTTGTTGTTGCTCCAGTCGTGGCCGCGCACCTTCATCGAAAGGCCGTATTTGCCGTGGTAGTAATCGCTGGTTGTGTAGGTGCCGTTCGAGGTCGCTTCCGAACCGTGCACATTGGAGAAGCGCTCCAGGAAACCGCGGTGCGCGCGGTCCGATCCGCTGCCGTGAGTAACGCGGAAGCTTTCCGCCGTGCCGTTCATCAAATTGACGACATGGAAGCGCTCATCGCCTGACGGCTTCGAGAAATCCGCGATTCCGATCCAGTCGCGCGCCGCGATACGATGCGAATCGAGCGCGGCCTTGGCGCGCTGGAACAGTTGCGGGTCGATTCCACCCGGGACAATCAAAGCGGGCCGCGGCGCGAGGGGCGTCACCGGCCGCACGGGAGCATTATACACGATCGAAGGCAGGCTCGAGGCCGCTGCAGAGGAGACCATGGCGCTTCCCACACCAACTGCGCCCCAACGCAAAATTTCCCTGCGATTCAATGACATTAGCACCCTCCGTCTGGAAGTGTGTCTAACACGGCCAAGGTTAATAGCCGATAACCCAAAGGCTCAGGTTGCGCTCCCCGTCCCGTCTTACATTCGACTCATCGCATGCGGCCCAAATCGCTCTACGCGCTTGAAAGCGACGGATGACGCTGCTAGAGCGCGCCCGCCGACGCAGGGGTGCCTGCGGCGGGCAATATTCATTGGGATGACGACGGGCAGCGCCACAATCGGCCACGGTCCGTCTTGTCCCCGAAGCGGCCCGGCGATGGGCGACAGGGAGTTTGACGGGCCTTTATGCAGATCATTGTTCGCGACAATAATGTCGACCAGGCGCTGCGGGCGCTCAAGAAGAAGCTGCAGCGCGAGGGCGTCTATCGCGAGATGAAGCTGCGCCGTCATTACGAAAAGCCGTCGGAAAAGCGTGCCCGGGAACGGGCTGCTGCGATCCGTCGTGCACGCAAGCTCGAGCGTAAGCGAGTGGAACGCGAAGGCGGCCGGTAAGCCGGCGCTGCAAGATGTCCGTCGCTGAAGCCGCCCACCGCCCCGCCAAGCGCGGAATCTCCGCCAAGCTGTGGCTGGGCCTCATTGCATTGATCGCCGCAGGTGTTGCGCTGGCTGGGTTCGGCGCCGGGCAGCTGCGCGGCGAGACGACCGCCAGCGGCCTCCAGTTCCGCACCGTAGAGGCCGGGTCCGGTGCGATGATTCGCCCGCAGGACGGCGCGCTCATCGAATATGAAGGCCGGCTGCTGGACGGAACCGTGTTCGACAGCAGCGAGGGCCGCGGCCCTACGCCGATCATTGCCGGCCAGTCGATCCCGGGATTTTCCGAAGCAATGACCAAGATGCAGTCGGGCGGCCGCTATCGTATCAGAGTTCCCGCAAGTCTCGGCTATGGCGCAACGCCGCCCCCGGGCAGCCCGATCCCGCCCAACGCGGACCTCGAATTCGACGTCAAGGTCGTCCAGGTGGTTCCGGACGCGGCGCGGATGATGGGCGCTCAGCCGGGGCCGCCGCCTCAGCAGTAACCAGCTGAGGCCCTTCGCCGGTATCGGCGGAGCGGTATTTGCTCAGTTCCTGCAGCGTGACCTTCAGGCTGGCGATGATCGAATCCGCCAGCAGGATTCCCAGAAAACCAAAGAGGGCGCCGAAGATCAGCTGCGCGGCGAGCACCACCGCCGGCGCCAAGTCGACGGTCCGCCGCGCGATGTACGGCAAGATCACGTAGCCATCGATGTTCTGTACCAGGAAATAGACGACGATAGCACCGACGCCCTCGCTGGGGCCGGCGCTGAAACCGACGGCCACCATCAGCAGGCCGGAAACGATTGCCCCGATGTTGGGGATGAAGGCGAGCAGGCCGGTGATGAGGCCGAGCAGCGCCGCCATTGGCACACCGACGATGGCGAGCGCGATCCAGGTGAAGATGCCCTCGATCACCATTCCGACGATCCGTCCGAACAGCAGGCGGCGGAGCGTGAAGCCGACCCGGTCGGTGATTATGTAGAAGTGGTGGCGGAAGCGAAGCGGGAGCATCCAGGCGACGCCGCGGTCGTAGAGGCGCGGCTCGATGGCGATAAAGATGCCGATGACGAGGATGAGAATGGCGCTGGTCAGCGCGCCGAGTGCACTTCCGACCGCCGTCGTCAGCCGTCCCGCCGAAGCCATCAGCTGCTGGCCCAGACTGCTGGGTGTCGGATCGTTCACCAGCCCGACCTCCTGCGCCCAGCCGTAAAGCCGCGCGGACTGGACCTCGACCACCGTGCGCAGTGCCTCGGCCTGCTGCGCAAAGGTGGTGCCGGCATAATAGAAGACCCAGCCGACGAAGCCGAACGCGAGCAAGATCACCAGCATCAGCCGCCAGCCGCGGCCGATCGGGAGCACCCGCCCGAGCATCCGCGCGCCACCGTCGAGAACGACGGCAACGACCATGCCGCCCATGATCAGCAGCAGCGGTTGGGCAAGGAAGATGATTCCGGCGACGAGCAGCCCGAGGCCGATCCATACGCTTGCGCGCTGCAGTTCCTGGCGCATCAGCGGATCGCGGAACTCGGCGGGACCGGGCCTTTCGACGTGCGGTTCGACAGTCGCCGGCTCTTCCATGCCCTTGCCCTACTCCTTCTGGGCCCTCAGCGAACTTCCGGCGCGTCCCCCGCGCAGCGCTTCGAACCAGGAGACTGGATTGAAGATTTCGGTCGTGCCGTCGAGGGAGAAAGTGATGAACTCAGCGCGGCCGCCGATATTCTCCCACGGCACCGGTCCGCCCAGGCCATTTTCGGGCATGCCGAGTTCGAAGCGACTGTCGGCGCTCCGGTCGCGGTTGTCGCCCATCAGGAACAGATGGTCGGCTGAAACCCGGACGCGGGGATAATCATCGCCCGCGCTGCGGCCGATATCGATGGTGTCGTAGGCGATGCCGTTGGGCAGTGTTTCGCGAACGATCGGCACGCGGCAGTAAGGGCTGCCGTCCGCGCTCATCGTCAACGCCCCGGGGAACTCATAGTCGCTGCAGGGGACGTTCGGATCGACCGGAATCATGGCCGGCGGGCGTCGCTCGGCCTTCACCGGCCGGCCATTGAGGATCAGGCGGCCATCGCGCACCTCGACGGTATCGCCGGGGAGACCGATTACCCGCTTGATGTAATCGTCGCTCTGCCCCGGCGGCGTGACGATGACGACATCTCCGCGGTCGGGCATCTTGCCGAGCAGCCGCCCTTCCCAATGGGGCAAGACATGGAAGCTTGGGGACACCCATGACCAGCCATAGGGGAATTTGCTGACCACCAGCCGATCGCCTTTCAGCAGCGTTGGCATCATCGATTCCGACGGAATGTAGAACGGCTTGGCGACGAAGCTGTGGAAGGCGAGCACGGCGAGCAGGACCCACAACAGGCCCTTGATCTCACGCCATACCACCGCGCCTTTCGGTTCGGTTCTTTCGGCCGGCGCGCGATCCGCCTTTTCGGCATCCGCGGGCAAGGTCTCGTCGCTCAATCAGGACTCCATTTTTCGGCTCGAGAGGATGACGAACGCCTGCGCCCAGGGATGATCGTCGGTCATCGTCAGGTGGATGTCGATGGCGTGGCCTTCCGGCGTCAGCGCGTCAACCCGCGCCCGCGCTCCGCCGGTCAGATGAAGGGTCGGCGCACCCGACGGCGCGTTGACCACCCCGATGTCCTTCATCCATACGCCTTGCTTGAAGCCGGTGCCGACCGCCTTGGAGAATGCCTCTTTGGCGGCGAAACGCTTAGCGAGGGTTCCCGCCCTCGTGTTGGCGCGCGACTCGGCCTTGGCTTTCTCCACGTCCGTGAACACGCGGTTGAGGAAGCGGTCGCCGAAGCGGTCTAGCGAGTTCTGGATCCGCTCGATGTTGCAGAGGTCGGAGCCGATGCCGATGATCATCAGCCCTCACCCTCTCTGCGGGAGAGGGAGGGAGCAGCCGCAGGCTGCGGAAGGGTGAGGGGCTGTTGGGCGAAGATGCACAGGCCCTCACCCTCCCATTGCTGCGCAATGGGCCCCTCCCTCTCCCGCGGGGCGGGAGCGGGGCTCATCTCGCGCTGCCCATCAATTCCCGCATCCTTCGCACGCTCTCCTCCAGCCCGGTGAAGATCGCCTCTCCCACGAGGAAGTGCCCGATGTTGAGCTCGGCCAGCTGCGGGATGGCGGCGACAGGGGCGACATTATCGAAGGTGAGCCCATGGCCCGCGTGCGGCTCGATCCCGTTCTTGACCGCCAGTGCTGCGGCGTCGGCGATGCGCCGCAATTCCGCCGCCCGCTCCTCCCCGTCGAGATGTGCGTAGCGGCCGGTGTGGAACTCGACGACCGGCGCCCCGAGCCGGATTGCCGCTGCAATTTGCTCCTCCGAAGGCTCGATGAACAGGCTGACGCGGATGTTCGCCGAGCCGAGCCGCTCGATATAATGAGCAAGCATATCATGCAGACCGGCCGCATCGAGGCCGCCTTCCGTGGTCCGCTCCTCCCGCTTTTCCGGCACGATGCAGGCGGCATGAGGACGGTGCGCGAGGGCGATTTCGAGCATCTCATCGGTCGCCGCCATTTCCAGGTTCAGCGGCAGGTCGATCTCGGCCATCAGCCGCTCGATATCCGCATCCGTGATATGCCGCCGGTCTTCGCGCAGATGGGCCGTAATGCCGTCAGCGCCCGCTTCGGCCGCGGCGATCGCGGCGCGCACGGGGTCCGGATGGCCGCCGCCACGGGCGTTCCGGATCGTCGCGACATGGTCAATGTTGACCCCGAGGCGGAGCCGGTTTTCACACGCTTGGCGGAGACGCTGGGTCACTCCGCGGCGCGACTTCCGGGCTTTTTCGCGGGAATGGCCGCGAGTTCGGCCGGGAGCTGGTCGGCGGCATAGGTCGGCACATCGATGCGAATAAGTGCGGTGTAGGGCACGCCAAGCTCGGCTGTTCCGCCCGAGCGATCTACCAGCGAAGCGGCGCCGACGACTTCTGCACCCGCCTGCTCTATCACCGTGATCGCTTCGCGCGATGAGAGGCCGGTCGTGACGACATCCTCGACCATCAACACGCGCTGGCTCGGCTTGAGCCGAAAGCCGCGGCGAAGCTCGAACGTGCCTTCAGGCCGCTCCACGAACATCGCCGGGCGGCCAAGGGCGCGGCCCATCTCGTGGCCGATGATTACCCCGCCCATCGCTGGCGAGACCACAACGTCGATAGTCTCGCGAATCTCGGCCGGAAGCTTCTTGGCAAGCGCGACCGCCAACCGTTCCGCCCGGCGAGGGTCCATCAGCACCCGGGCGCATTGCAAATAGCGGGAACTGCGCAGCCCCGACGAGAGGATGAAATGCCCTTCGAGGAGCGCGTCGGCGGCCCGGAACTCATCAAGAACCTCTTCGTCGGTCATGCATTGCCCGCCTTTTCCAAGCGCCGAAATAGGCCGCCATGCAGGCTGCTTCAACCATGCTGCGAATGCGCCGAAACTGCGCTTGAGAGAGGGGCAAGCCGCGCCTATAAGGCCGCCCAATTCAAGGGGCCCAGTCGCGGTGCCCCGGGTCGCAACCCATACTCGTCGGGGTAAAGATGAAATTGATTGGATGGGCGATGGCCCTGGCCGCGGCGGGTCTTACACCCGCAGCCGCGGCAATTCCGCAGGCGGCCCAGCCGACCACGGCAACCGCGACTCCGGCGGAGGCCGCGCCCACGGCAGCAACTCCCGCGGCGTCGGCGCCTGCAGCCGCGACCCCTGCTTCGCCGCCCTCGCTTCCCGCAGAAGCCGACTTCGGCGTTCCGGTCGGCGGCAGGGGCATCCAGGCCCAAGTCACCGAAGTTGGCGAATATGCCGCCAATTTCCACAATAACTGGCTGCTGCTGCTGTGCGCGCTGATCAGCCTGGTCGTGCTGGCGCTGCTAGCCTACACGATGGTGCGGTATCGGCGCGGAGCCAATCCAACGCCCTCCCGGACCTCGCATAACACGGTCATCGAGGTGCTGTGGACACTGGTTCCGGTGTTAATCTTGGTTGCCATCGCGATCCCGTCGATGCGGCTGCTGCAAAAGCAATATTCTCCGCCGCGCGCCGACCTCACCGTCAAGGTGATCGGCAATCAGTGGTATTGGACCTATCAATATCCGGACAACGGCGGGTTCGAGATCGTCTCCAACATGCTTAAGGAAGCCGGCGACACGCCGGCCGGGCAGCGCGCGCGCACCGATGCCGACGGCCCGCCGCTGCTCGCCGTGGACAACCGCCTGGTCATCCCGGCCGGCAAGGTAGTGAAGTTCCTGGTGACGTCGAACGACGTGATCCACGCCTTCTGGGTGCCTGCCTTCTGGAGCAAGATCGACGCCAACCCGGCGCAGGTGAACGAGATCTGGGC
>JALYPM010000017.1 GCA_030856365.1 Pseudomonadota bacterium | reverse complement strand
GACGACCTTGGAGATCGCCGCCTGCGGCAGGGTGGCAAGAATGTAGCGGCGGATCTTGAGGTCTTCCAGCAGCAGCCGGCCGTAATCCTGGCCTTCCGCGAACCAGCGGCTGTCCCAGGTGCGGTTGATCTGCAGGCGGAGCCCGATCGGATTGCTCTTCTGACCCATTACGCTTCTTCCTGCTCGCGAACGACGACCCGAAGGCGGCTGAACGGCTTGACGATGCGGGTCGACCGGCCCCGCGCGCGGGTGGCGAAACGCTTCATCGAAATCGACTTGCCGACGCTGGCCTCGGTGACGACGAGCGCGTCGACGTCGAGGTTGTGGTTGTTCTCGGCATTGGCGACGGCCGACGCGAGCACCTTGTAGACGTCGTCAGCCATGCCCTTGGGGCTGAACTTGAGGATGTTGAGCGCCTGCTCGACCTTCTTGCCGCGAATGAGGCCCGCGACGAGGTTGAGCTTGCGCGCCGAACCACGAATGGTGTTGCCGACGGCGAGCGCTTCCTTGTCGCCGACCTTGCGCGGGGAAACTGGCTTGCTCATCAGCGCTTGCCTTTCTTGTCCGCGGCGTGGCCGGGGAAGAAGCGGGTCGGAGCGAACTCGCCGAGCTTCATTCCAACCATGTCCTCGTTGACCGACACCGGCACGAACTTGCGGCCGTTGTAGACGTTGAACGTCAGCCCAACGAACTGCGGCAGGATCGTCGAACGGCGCGACCAGGTCTTGATCGGGGCGCGCTTGCTGGCCTCTTGAGCAGCTTCCGCTTTCTTGAGCAGCGAAAGCTCGACGAAAGGACCTTTCCAGACGGAACGGGCCATTGCTTAACCCTTCTTCTTCGCGTGACGCGACCGGATGATGAACTTGTCGGTCGCCTTGTTGTGACGGGTGCGGGCACCCTTGGTCGGCTTGCCCCACGGAGTGACCGGGTGACGGCCGCCCGAAGTCCGGCCTTCACCACCGCCGTGAGGGTGGTCGACCGGGTTCTTGGCGACGCCGCGGGTCAACGGGCGCTTGCCCATCCAGCGGTAGCGGCCGGCCTTGGCCAGCGTCTGGTTGCCGTTGTCAGGGTTTGAGACCGCGCCAACGGTGGCCATGCATTCACCGCGCACATAGCGCTGCTCGCCGGAGTTCAGCCGGACGATGACCATCCCGCGATCGCGGCCGACGACCTGCACATAAGTGCCTGCCGCACGGGCAATCTGCCCGCCCTTGCCGGGCTTCAGCTCGACATTGTGAACGATGGTGCCGACCGGCATCTGACCGACTTCCATCGCATTGCCAGGCTTCACGTCGACCTTCTTGCCAGCGATCACTTGGTCGCCCGGAGCAAGGCGCTGCGGGGCGATGATGTACGCCTGCTCGCCGCCTTCGTAGGTGACCAGCGCGATGAAGGCCGAGCGGTTGGGGTCGTACTCGAGCCGCTCGACGGTCGCTGCGACGTCCCAGGTCCGGCGCTTGAAGTCGATGATCCGGTACTTCTGCTTGTGACCGCCGGCGATCCCGCGCGAGGTCACATGGCCCTTGTTGTTGCGGCCACCGGTCTTGCGCTTGCCTTCGGTCAGCGCCTTGACCGGCTTGCCCTTCCACAGCGACGACTTGTCGACCAGGATGAGACCGCGGCGCGCCGGGCTGGTCGGCTTATATGCTTTGAGTGCCATCGCTTAGATTCCGCTCGTGATGTCGATCGACTGGCCCTCGGCCAGGGTCACGATCGCCTTTTTGAAGTCCGACCGCTGGTAGGGCTGCCCCTTCCAGCGCTTGGTCTTGCCCTTGGTGACGATCGTGTTCACGCCGGTGACCTTGACGTTGAACAACGCCTCGACCGCGGCTTTGATCTCGGGCTTCGACGCAGTTCCGGCGACCTTGAACACCACCGCGTTATGCTCTGACAAAAGAGTCGACTTCTCGGTGATGTGGGGCGCGAGCACCACGTCATAGTGGCGGATATCGACCGCCGTCTGTGCCGGCTTCTTAGCCATTGAAACGGGCCTCCAGCTTCTCGACCGCGGCGCGGGTCAGGACCAAAGTCTCGTGGCGCATGATGTCGTAAACATTGGCGCCGACAGCGGACATCAGGTTGATGCTCGACAGGTTCGACGAAGCGCGGGCAAACGACACGTTCAGCGCATCGCCGTCGATCACCAATGCGGTCTTGCCGAAGCCGAGATCGCCCAGTTTCGAATGCAATTCCCTGGTCTTGCCCTCGTTGATGTCGAGATTGTCGATCACCACCAGTTGACCGGCCTGCGCCTTTGATGACAACGCCATGCGCAGGCCGAGCGCGCGGATCTTCTTGTTGAGCGAAGGATTAAAGTCGCGGACGCGAGGGCCGTGGGCCTTGCCGCCACCGACGAAGATCGGTGCGCGACGATCGCCGTGACGGGCGGTGCCGCCGCCCTTCTGCTTGCCGAACTTCTTGCCGGTGCGGGCGACATCCGACCGCTCGCGGGCGCCACGGGCAGTGCCGCGGCGCTTCTCGAGTTGCCAGGTGACGACGCGGTGGAGGATGTCGGCGCGCGGCTCGACACCGTAGATCTCGTCGTTGAGATCGATGTCGCCGCCTGCCTTGGCGGAGCCAGTGCCATTCAGGGTCTGAACCTTGACCTTCATCTTAGCCTTCCTTGCCTTCGTCAGCGGTCGGAGCGGATTTGTCGCTCTCGGCCGCCTCGGCTTTTACATTGTCGGCGGACTGGGCCGCGTCGGCGGCGTCCGCTTCGGCGGCAGCGCCAGCTTGCGCTTCGGCTGCAGCGCCGGCTTCCTGCTCGGCCGCGATCGCCGCCACTTCGTCATCGCCCGGAAGCGCCGGAATCTCGTGGACCGCGGCGTCGTCGACCAGGCCGGCGACCGGAAGCTCGCTCTCGTCGATCGGCTGGTCCTTGGACAGCAGGCCGGCGGGATAGGGAGCATTCTCGTTGCGGGGAAGCTTGATCGCGTCCTTGACGGTCAGCCAGCTACCCTTGTGGCCGGGAACCGAGCCCTTGATGAACAACAGGCCACGGATCGGGTCCGTGCGGACGACCTCAAGGTTCTGCTGGGTGCGGTTCTTCGCGCCCATGTGGCCGGCCATCTTCTTGTTCTTGAACACGCGGCCCGGGTCCTGGCGCTGGCCGGTCGAGCCGAGCGCGCGGTGGGAGACGGAAACGCCGTGGGTGGCGCGCATGCCGCCAAAGCCCCAGCGCTTCATGCCGCCCGCAAAGCCCTTGCCCTGGGTGATGCCGGAGACATCGACCATCTGGCCGGCGACGAAATGGTCTGCGCTGATGGTCGAGCCGGTATCGAGGAGCGCATCCTCGGCGACGCGGAATTCCGCGACCTTGGCCTTGGGCTCCACTTCGGCCTTGCCGAACAGGCCACGCTGCGGCTTGGCGACGTTCTTCGCCTTCGCCTTGCCGGCGCCGAGCTGAACGGCAGTGTAGCCATCACGATCGGCCTCGCGGCGGCCGACGACCTGCAACTCTTCCAACTGCAGGACGGTGACCGGCACGTGCCGTCCGTCCGCCTGGAACAGGCGGGTCATTCCCACTTTCTTCGCGATCACGCCGGTGCGCATGACCAAACTCCCCAAACAGAGGCACCCGAACCATTTCGGGTGCGTGCAGCCCAATTTTCTTGCGTGCCCCGCCTGGGCTAGTGCCTCGCGTTGCCACGAGACGGCGGGGACGCAGCCCGGAAGATTTCCGGCGGTATCACCCATTTCCGTCATCCCGGCTCAAGGCCGGGGTGACGATTTCACCAGCGCGTTACGCCAGTTTGATTTCTACGTCGACACCGGCGGCCAGATCGAGCTTCATCAGCGCATCGACCGTCTGCGGCGTCGGCTGCACGATGTCGAGCAGCCTCTTGTAGGTTCTCACCTCGAACTGTTCCCGCGACTTCTTGTCGACGTGCGGCGAACGGTTGACGGTGAACTTCTCGATCCGCGTCGGCAGGGGAATGGGGCCGCGAATAAGAGCACCCGTGCGCCGAGCGGTGTCGGCGATGTCGCCAGTGGCCTGGTCGAGCACGCGGTGATCGAAAGCCTTCAGGCGAATACGGATATTCTGCGTTTCCATGTCCCTACCGATGCGAAAGAGCCTGTTCTTCGCTGCCTGACGGCAACTTTAAGAACCACAAAACAAAAGCGGGCGAGCCCGACGATCCGCTTTTGAGCGTTACCGCCGCGCCTACCCTTGAACCAACTTCAAAAGCGAACCGCGCGAATCTCGAAGGACCCGCGCGGTTGCAGCCCACTACTACTTCGAGATCGAACCGACAACCCCTGCGCCGACAGTCCGGCCACCTTCGCGAATTGCGAAGCGCAGACCCGGGTCCATTGCGATCGGAGCGATCAGCTTCACGCCGAGGGTGACGTTGTCGCCCGGCATGACCATCTCGGTGCCTTCCGGAAGCACCACTTCGCCCGTCACGTCGGTCGTGCGGAAGTAGAACTGCGGACGGTAGTTGGCGAAGAACGGCGTGTGGCGGCCGCCCTCGTCCTTCGACAGGACATAGACTTCAGCCGAGAAGTCGGTGTGCGGAGTGATCGAGCCCGGCTTGCAGAGAACCTGCCCGCGCTCGACTTCCTCACGGCCAACGCCGCGGATCAGCGCACCGATGTTGTCGCCGGCCTGGCCCTGGTCGAGCAGCTTGCGGAACATCTCGACGCCGGTGACGACGGTCTTCTTGGTGTCCTTGATGCCGACGATCTCGACTTCCTCGCC
>JALYPM010000004.1 GCA_030856365.1 Pseudomonadota bacterium | reverse complement strand
GACCTATCAGATCCGCTTACCCAAGCCCGAAGGCGGCGATGCAGCCGCCAATCGCGCGGCAAGCCAGGTCCGCGCGATGATCGAGCAGGAATATCCCGGCGCCCGGATCGATGCGGTAGAGACGGTTTCCGGAAAGGTCAGCGACGAGCTTGCGCTGGACGGCGCGCTTGCGCTTGGCCTCGCCATGCTCGGCGTGGCGATCTACATCTGGCTCCGCTTCGAATGGCATTTCGGTGTCGGGGCGCTGGCGACCCTGTTCCACGACGTGGCCTTGATGACTGGCTTCTTCGCCCTCACACAGCTTCAGGTCGATCTCAATATCGTTGCCGCGTTCCTCGCGATCGTCGGCTACAGCCTCAACGACACGGTGGTCATCTACGACCGCATCCGCGAGAATCTGATGAAGTACCGCAAGATGGCGATCATTCCGCTGATCAATCTCTCGCTAAACGAGACGCTATCGCGGACGATCGTTACGTCGTTGTCGATCCTGCTTGCGCTGGGCACGCTGCTGGCGCTTGGCCCCGACGTTATCTTCGGACTGACGCTGGCCATTTTCCTCGGCACCATCATCGGCACCTATTCATCCATCTATATCTCCGCCTCAATGCTGATATGGCTGGGTCTTAAGCCCGACAGCTTCGTCCGTACCGACGAAAAGGAAGGAGCCGGCACGGCGACGGCGTAAGCTGCCGTTCAGCCGCGCCAAATCATTGCGAGCGAAGCGCTTGGCGTGCCCTGTCCCGAGCGCTAATGAGGATCCCATGTCGAAATTGACCCGTATCGCCGCAGCCGCAATTGCCTGCGCAATCCTGCTTCCCGCCGCCGGCTGCGCGGGCCGGGGCGCCAAGGGCGACACCTATGTCGCTCGTGACGTCAACACGCTCTACGCCCTCGCCAAGCAGCGTATGGATCAGCGCAGGTATGAACAGGCGGCCAAGCTGTTCGACGAGGTGGAGCGGCAGCACCCCTATTCCGTGTGGGCCCGCCGGGCGCAGCTGATGAGCGCATTCAGCTATTATGTTGCGAAATCCTATCCCGAAGCGATCAGCTCGGCCCAGCGCTTCCTGACTTTGCACCCGGGCAACAAGGACGCTCCCTACGCTCATTACCTGATCGGAATGAGCTATTTCGAGCAGATGGCCAGCGTCACACGCGACCAGCGGATCACCCAGCAGGCGGCAGACGCCTTCGGTGAGCTGATGCGCCGCTATCCCCAAAGCCGCTACGCGGCTGACGCCAGGGTGAAGCTGGATTCCATCAATGACCATCTCGCGGGCAAGGAAATGGAGGTCGGACGTTACTATCAACGCTCGGGCCGCTGGCTCGCGGCGACAACCCGTTTCCGGGTGGTGGTCGATAAATATCAGACCACCAACCACACGCCTGAGGCGCTCCACCGGCTGGTCGAATCCTATTTGGCGCTCGGCGTTCCGCAGGAAGCGCAAAAGGCGGCGGCGGTGCTTGGCAGGAATTACCCGGGTAGCGAATGGTACAAGCGCTCGTTCGCGCTAATTCAGCGGCAAATGCCGAAAACGGCCGTCCAGGGGTGAAGCTCACCGCGAGCCGCTGATGATCCGGCAGCTCGCCATCCGCAACGTCGTGCTGGTCGAGTCGCTCGAGCTCGAGTTCGAGCCCGGCCTTGGCGTGCTCACCGGAGAGACGGGAGCGGGCAAATCGATCCTGCTGGACTCGCTTGGGCTCGCGCTCGGCGTTCGCGCCGACGCTGGGCTGGTGCGGAGCGGACAGGATGGCGCGACCGTCTCCGCCGAACTCGAACTCGCGGCGGTGCACCCGGCGATGGCGCTGCTGGCGGAACAGGGCATCGAAGTGAATTTGGGCGAGCCGCTGGTTATCCGGCGGACGCTGAAGGCCGACGGCGGCAGCCGCGCCTTCGTCGGGGGCGCGGCCGTCGCGGCATCGCTGCTGCGGGAAATTGGATCGCACTGCATCGAAATTCATGGCCAGCATGACGACCGCGGGCTGCTCAACCCAAAGGGGCACCGCGAGCTGCTCGACTGCTTTGCGAGGCTCGACGTGGCACCGGTCGCGGCAGCCTGGGCCGAGGTTGCACGGATCGAGGCCGAGCTAGGGCAGGCGCGGGCGGATGCGCAGACCGCGGAACGCGATCGCGAGTGGCTGGCCCATGCGAGCGCAGAGATCGAAGAATTGGCTCCGCGGCCAGAGGAGGAAAGCCGCCTGGCCGAAGAGCGCGCGGCAATGCAGTCGGGAGAAAAGGCTGGCGAGTCGATTGCCGGGCTGGACGCTTTGCTCGGCGGCTCGGACGGAGCATTGGCCCAACTTCGGCTGGCGGCGCGGCGGATCGAGCGCGGAGCGGCCGATCACCCTTTGTTGGCGGAAGCGCTCGCGGCGCTCGACCGTGCGGTGATCGAGACGAGCGAAGCCGAGGACCGGATTGCCAGGGCCGCCGATGCGTTGGCGTTCGATCCTGCTCGGCTGGACCTGGTCGAAGCGCGATTGTTCGACATCCGCGGCCTGGCCCGCAAGCATCGGGTGGAGCCCGACGCGCTGGCGGCGCTCGGCGAGCAGATGCGCGCGCAGCTGTCGGCGATCGACGCAGGTGGCAGGCGGATCGCCGATCTGGAAGCGGAGCTGGAGCGGGCGCGGGGCCGCTATTTGGAGGCTGCCGGGTTGCTTAGCCGGGCGAGGCAAGAAGCCGCGCAACGGCTCGACGCCGCCGTTGCCGCCGAGCTTGCCCCATTGAAGCTCGACTCTGCGCGGTTCCGCACTGCTATCGCTGCGATAGAGCCGGGGCCGTCCGGCATCGACCGCGTCGAATTCGAAGTCTCCACCAACCCCGGTGCGCCATTCGGGGCGCTGACGCGGATCGCCAGCGGCGGCGAACTGTCGCGCTTCATCCTCGCGCTGAAGGTGGCGCTGGCCGAGGCGGGCAGTGCCGGGACGATGATCTTCGACGAGGTCGACCGTGGCGTCGGCGGTGCGGTCGCCAGCGCCATCGGCGAGCGGCTGGCCCGGCTCGCCGAGCAATCGCAGGTACTGGTCGTCACCCACAGCCCGCAGGTCGCGGCGCGGGCGGCGCACCACTATCGGATCGAGAAAAGCCACGGGCCGGAGGGAACGCGCACCACCGTGCGCCGGCTCGGCGAAGAGGAGCGGCGCGAGGAAATCGCGCGCATGCTGTCGGGCGCGGCGATCACCGAAGAAGCGCGCGCGCAGGCGGCAAAGCTGATGGACGCGGCATGAGCAAGCAACGCCCTGTTGCGCTGAGCTTCGAAGGCGAGGAGCTGGAGGGCGTGCTGGTGTCGCGCCGGGACAATGCGCGGCGGCCGGCGGTGATCCTGTTCCCGGCGGTGATGGGCGTGTCGGAGCTGGAGATCGGCTTTGGGCGGGAGCTGGTCCACCTCGGCTACACGGCATTCGTTGCGGACGTGTTCGGGAAGCGGCTGCGCGGCGCGGCGCGGGAGTTGATGGTCGGCGAGATGAACCGGCTGAAGGGCGACCGCGCCAGGCTCCGGCGGATTGTGGAGGCGGTGCTCGAGCAGGTGCGAACGCTGGATGAAGCCGAGCCGCAAGCCATCGCCGCAGCGGGTTACTGCTTCGGCGGCATGTGCGCGCTCGACCTTGCCCGCAGCGGAGCCGATGTTGCCGGCGTCGCCAGTTTCCATGGGCTGTTCGACCCGCCCGAGTTGGAGGCACAGCCGATCAGCGCAAAGGTGATCGCCTTCCACGGCTGGGACGATCCCCTGTGCCCGGCGGGCAAGGTCGTGGCGCTCGGGCAGGAGCTGACGAACGCCGGAGCGGACTGGCAGATTCACGCCTACGGCCACACCGCGCACGGTTTCACCAACCCCAGGGCCGACGGCAGCACTCCGGGCGTCCTCCACAACACGGCCGCCGCCGACCGCTCCTGGACGTCTTTCGTCAATTTCCTCGAAGAGCTGTTCGGCTAGCATGAACGCGATGACGGAAGCGGAGGCGGCCAACCGGCTGATGCGGCTGGCGAAGGAGATCGCCCGCCACGATAGGCTCTACCACGACCGGGATGCGCCAGAGATCAGCGACGCCGACTATGACGCGCTGGTTCGCGAGAACCGCGAGTTGGAGGAGCGGTTCCCGCACTCGGTGCGCGCGGATTCCCCGTCGAAGCGGCTCGGGGCCGCGCCGACAACCGCATTGTCCAGGGTCGCTCACGCGCGGCCGATGCTCAGCCTCGAGAATGCCTTTTCCGAGGAGGAGGTTGGCGAGTTCGTGACGCGAGTCCGGCGGTTCCTGTCGCTGGCGGCGGACGATCCGGTGACGATGACCGCCGAGCCCAAGATCGACGGGCTGAGCTGCTCGCTTCGCTACGAGCGCGGCGAGCTGGTTCTCGCGGCGACGCGCGGCGATGGCGCGGTGGGCGAGGACGTCACGCCGAATGCTCGCACCATTGCCGACATTCCGCAGCGCATCGCGGGAGCGCCGGACGTTCTCGAAGTGCGCGGCGAGGTTTACATGTCGAAAGTGGACTTCGCCGCTTTGAACGAGCGGCAGGAAGCGAGCGGGGGCAAGATCTTCGCCAATCCCCGCAACGCGGCTGCAGGGTCGCTTCGCCAGAAGGACGCGAGCATCACCGCGGCGCGGCCGCTGCGCTTCCTCGCCCACGGCTGGGGCGAATTGTCGGAGCGGCTGGCGGAGACCCAGTTCGGGGCGATGAAGCGAATCGAAGCTTTCGCCCTTCCCGTCGCCGACCTGCTGGTGCGGTGTGTCTCACTCGAGGAGATAATCGCCCACTATCGCGCGATCGAGCATGCGCGGGCCGACCTTCCGTTCGACATCGACGGCGTCGTTTACAAGGTCGACCGGCTCGGCTGGCAGGAGCGGCTGGGCCAGGTTGCGCGCGCCCCGCGCTGGGGGCTGGCGCACAAATTCCCCGCGGAGAAAGCCGAGACCACGCTCGAGGCGATCGACATCCAGGTCGGGCGCACCGGCAAGCTGACTCCGGTCGGGCGGTTGAAGCCGGTCGGGGTAGGCGGCGTGATCGTCGCCAATGTCACGCTCCACAACCGCGACGAGATCGCGCGCCTGGGACTTCGCGTCGGCGACCGCATCCGCATCCAGCGCGCCGGCGATGTCATCCCGCAGGTGGTCGAGAATCTTACGCGGGACCAGCCGCGCGATGACTACGAATTTCCCGATCATTGCCCGCAATGCGAAAGCGAGGCGGTGGCCGCAGATGGCGAGGTCGACGTGCGCTGCACCGGCGGACTCATTTGCCCTGCACAGCGGATCGAGCGGCTGAAGCATTTCGTCAGCCGCGGCGCGCTCGACATCGACGGCCTGGGCGAAAAGACGATCGTAGAATTTGTCGAGCTGGACTGGCTGCACTCCCCGGCCGACATCTTCCGCCTACACCGGCACCGGGACGCACTGCTTGGCAGAGAGGGCTGGAAGGAAAAGTCCGTCGACAATCTGCTGGCCGCGATCGACTCGAAGCGAGAGCCGGAGCCAGCGCGCTTCCTGTTTGGGCTAGGCATTCGCCACGTGGGCGTCGTCACTGCAAAGGACTTGCTGCGCTGCTTTGGCACCGTCGAAGCATTGCGCGCTGCGGCGATGGGCGCCGATGCGCAGGCGGAGCTGTCGTCGGTGGAGGGCGTCGGCCCAGTAGTTGCTGAAGCGCTCGTCGACTTCTTCCACGAAGAGCATAACCGCCAGGTGCTCGACGATCTCCTCTCGGAAGTCCGCCCGCAGCCGTTCAAGAGTGACGCCCGCGCGACCGAATGGAGCGGCAAGACCATCGTGTTCACCGGCAGCCTCCAGACCATGAGCCGCGACGAGGCCAAGGCGCAGGCCGAGCGGCTCGGAGCGCGCGCGGCGGGATCGGTGAGCGCGAAGACCGACTTGGTGGTCGCTGGGCCGGGCGCCGGATCGAAACTGAAGAAAGCGGAAGAATTCGGCGTCCGCGTGATCGGCGAGGAAGAGTGGGCGCTGATCGTGGCGGAAGCTTACCGCTCGGACAAGATTACCCTGACCCTAGCACAAGATAACCTGACCCTGCTGAACGATCTGCATTAAGACGGAGCAGGAACCTGAACGGCCGCAGCTGGCCGATAGCAGTCTGTCTGCTTTCGGGACCTTGCCGAAGAAAGCGGACGTGCAGCTGACGTGACCGATTTAGCCATGTCGTAACTGGTAACTTCTAAACGATGTAATCACTTGTGATCGGAAGGCTTAAGAGATCTGTACGCGCTTCACACGATATGAAAGTCTGTAGAAGAAACGAGCGGCCTAAGTGCGGTCGGTTACTAGGTCAGACCAGTATACCGAGCTCGTCGGAAGCTCTGGCTCACTGACCTCGCCATCGGCGGGTTCAACGCGATCGGCGGCGCCGTGCGGCCGGTGACCGTATTTCTGAAATGGCGGTCTTGACCTGTTTGCGACATCCGTCGGGTAGGCGAGATAGGTCCGCTGAGATGCGGTCTACGAATCTTTCGCCGCCGTGGTCTCTCGCCTGTCTCAGGAATTTCCTAACGTCACCTGATCGACATGCCGTGAGAGCGAAATCACCGGCTGCCCAAAGGGACGTGCGAAGAAATCCTTCAATGAGTTCAGCCCGTGCCGCTTTGCATCGGTCCCATTCGAGGAAAGGAATAAACTTGAGGAGTTCGGGCACTGGATCGTCCTGAGCCAATTCGCGGTAGAGAAACGGAAACGTAGCGGCGATCAGAGATGAGACTGGCGCCCGTCGCGCCTGCATCACGGCGGGGAGCAAGTGGCTCGATGCTCGGATAGCGCCGCGCGCGTCAACGGAACGCGCATCCCAAAACAGGCTGGCGAACGCACCGGCTCCATTTTCGTCCAGATCGTGAACGTTCCGCCCTAAGATAGCTTTGGTGGCAAGCTCGATTGACGCCACCAAACGCCCTCGAACATCTTTTGGCGCTGAGTTCAGGACGATAAGATTGCGGTTGATCACGGACCTTGTGAGCCCTTTCGCGAGTGCGCGTGGAACAACCCACTTGGCATTCAGTCGCTGCCCGATGATGCCGAGCAGAACGGTCATGGTAGCAATCTCATCGCCCGAGAAATGCAGGCCGAAACATCGATCGAGCGCTTTTTCAGCCAGCTCAATTTTTAGCCGATCCGGGCTGAGCGGGATGAGCAGAAGCGTCGCTTCCACGTAATCGGTCGGCGTAAGC
>JALYPM010000030.1 GCA_030856365.1 Pseudomonadota bacterium | reverse complement strand
CCGGCGGCGGCGACCGCGATCGTCGTCTCGACCCAGCACAAGCCGGGATATTCGGAAAAGGGCGATAACGCCGATCCCAACCTCTACGCCGAGCTGCGCGACTATGTGAAACAGGTCGTCGCCGACGTCCTTCCGGCGCACCTGCTAAGCGACGACACCGTCTATCACATCAACCCAACGGGGAGCTTCGAGATCGGCGGCCCCGACGGCGACGCCGGGCTCACCGGGCGCAAGATCATCGTCGACACTTATGGCGGGGCCGCGCCCCATGGCGGCGGCGCTTTCTCGGGCAAGGACCCGACCAAGGTCGACCGGTCGGCGGCCTATATGGCGCGCTATCTTGCCAAGAATATCGTCGCGGCCGGTCTTGCTACCCGCTGCACCATCCAGCTCGCCTATGCGATCGGGGTGTCCGAACCGCTTTCGCTCTACGTCGACACCCACCGCACCGGCACGGTCGGCGACGATGCGATCGAAGCGGCGATCGGGCGGATCGAGAAGCTCGGTGGGCTGACCCCGCGCGGGATCCGCACCCACCTCGGCCTCAACAAGCCGATCTATTCCAAGACCGCGGCCTACGGCCACTTCGGCCGCAAGGCGGAAGGCGACTTCTTTCCATGGGAAAAGACCGACCTGGTCGACGACCTGAAGGCGGCGCTGGCCTAGCGCCAACCGTCGTGGATCGCGCCCGCCAGCGGGTTTGACGGGCCTGGCCATTGGTTTTAGCCCCAGGGAAGAGTTTCGCCCAGTTTCAAGGAGTAGCTGTGCTCGCTGATGATGAAACGGCGATCGATCAGTTGATCGCTAGGGAGCCGAGCAACGTGGCGGCCCTGATCCGCAAAGCGGACCTTCGCGTCAGTGCTGGCGATGAGAAGGGGGCTACGGGGTTCTACATGGCAGCACTGAAGGCGGCCGCCCAACAGCCAGCGTCAGGAGCGTCGGCCGGGGACCTCGCGCGCGCCGAGGCGGCCTGCCAGCGCTCGTTCAGGCGGTTCGAGGAGTATCTTGAGGACTCGCTAACCCGAGCCGGCTTTGGCCCGACTCAGCGCCCCCAGCGCTTCCAGGAATCCATTGATATTGTGATGGGCCGCCGCTCGGCGGTATCGTCGATTCAACAGCCGCGGACCTATTTCTACCCAGGGTTGCCCCAACGGCGCTACTACGAGCGGCACGAGTTCCCGTGGGCGGCCGAACTGGAGAAGCAGACCGACGTGATCCGGCAGGAAGTGCTCGAGCTCGTCAAGGATGAGGGTCAGTTCATCCCTTACCTCGTCAGTGATCCGTCAAGGCCTCCGTTCGAACACCATGGGGGGCTGATCGACAATCCGGACTGGAGCACCTTCCTGTTGTGGGACAAGGGCGCTCCTGTCGCTGAAAATGCGGCGCGCTGCCCTCAAACTCTTGCTACGCTCGAGAGGCTCGATCTTGTCCACGTGCCAAAACGTGCTCCCTGTATCATGTTTTCCAAACTCAAAGCGGGAGCAAGCATTCCACTTCACACCGGGCTGCTGAACATGCGGCTCGTATGTCATCTTGGGCTGATCGTTCCCGACGACTGCACGTTCCTGGTCGGCGGCGAGGCGCGGCAATGGCATGAAGGCGAGATCATGGTCTTCGATGACTCGGTCGCTCACCAGGCCTTCAATAACAGCGATAGGGACCGGATCGTCCTCATCTTCGAGATATGGCGGCCGGAGCTCAATCCTGACGAACGCAGAGCCATGACTGCTGTGTTCGAGGCGATCGACTCCTACCAGAGCTAAGGCCTGCGGCCACTTCGGCCGCACCGCCTGGTCGAGGACCTACGCGCCGCGCTCGCCTGAGCCGCTTCCTTCGGCACCGGAGCATTTGTCCGGCGTCTCCTGCACCCCGACGCGGTGGCGATAGACCATGTGGCCACCGAGCCAGCCCGAGTAGAGCAGGATCAGCACGATCGCGCCGGACAGATCGACGCCGAGGCGGCCGATTTCGGTCGGATCATCGAGGCGAATGGCCGCCGGTCGCCTGGGCCGGAGCGGCGACGGCAACAAGAAGCGGCAAGACGAGAACAAATTTCTTCATGCGCCCAACATGCGCAGCCTTGCTGAACCGCAGCTTGAGCGCATAGGCGCACGCCCATGACCGCCCACAAGCCCGGCGACCCGACCACTCTCAACCGGCTTTATGGGCGGTCGAGTGGGCACAAGCTGCGCCAGGGGCAGCAGGGTCTGGTCGACAAGCTGCTGCCGCAAGTCGCGGTTCCTGCGGAGGGCGCGGTCGACAGCCGCAGCCTGTTTGGCGACGACCGCCCGCTTCACTTCGAGATCGGCTTCGGCTCGGGCGAGCATCTTGCCGACCGCGCCGACCTGCTGCCGGACCATGGCTTCATCGGCTGCGAGCCGTTCGTCAACGGCGTCGCAACAGCTCTCGGCCATGTCCGCGAGCAGAATTTGCGCAACGTCCGGCTGTGGATGGGTGACGCGCTCGACGTGCTCCGGCGTCTGCCGGATGGCTCGCTAACGATGCTCTATCTGCTTCACCCCGACCCCTGGCCCAAGGCACGGCATGCCAAGCGGCGGATGGTCAACGACGGACCGCTCGACCTGATCGCGGCCAAGCTCAAGCCCGGCGGCGAGTTCCGGCTCGGCACCGACGATCCGACCTACTGCCGCTGGTCAACGATGGTGATGAACCGCCGCCGCGACTTCGACTGGCTGGCGCAGCGGCCATCGGATTTCCTGGTCCGGCCGGGCGGCTGGCCGGAAACCCGCTATGAAGCCAAGGCGCGGCGGCAGGGCCGCGAAGTCTGGTATTTCCGCTATCGCCGCGACTAGCGCGCGGGCTCAAGCCTCAACAACCGACCGCCGTCCTCGAGCAGGTAAATCTCGCCACGCGGTCCCTGTTCGACGGCCCTGATCCGCGCGCCCATTTCCCACTGGTCTGCCTTGCGCGCCTTGTCGCCGTCGATGTCGACGCGGATCAGCGCCTCACCCGATAGCGCGGGAATCAGCGCATCGCCTTTCCAGCCCTCGAACAGGTCGCCCGTATAGATCAGCAGCCCTCCCGGCGAGATTGACGGGGTCCACCACAGCTTCGGCTCCTCGAAGCCGGCGCGGGCGTGGGAGTCGGGGATGCCTCCGCCACCATAATGACTACCGTAGGAAACCTGCGGCCAGCCATAGTTCCGCCCCTGGACAATCAGGTTGAGCTCGTCGCCACCCTTTGGCCCCATCTCCGACGCCCACAGCCGGCCGTCCGGTGCGAAAGCAAGACCGAGGACGTTGCGGTGGCCCATGCTATGAAACGCGCCGCCGATCCGCTGTCCCTCGTCGGTCATGTGGATGATCTTGCCGAGGTCGCCGCCACGGTCCTGCGCCGGCTGCATCTTCTCCCGCTCGCCCGAGCTTACGAAAAGCGTGCCGTCCGGGGCGAATGCCAGCCGGTGGGCGAAGTGGCCGTTGCCGTTGACCTTCGGCGACTGGCGCCAGATGACCTTCAAGCCGTCGAGCGAGACGCCGGCCGGAGCGCCCGGAGCGGCGGCGCTATTGAACAGCAGCCGCCCGTAGCCAACCACGGCGCCGCTGGTTTTGCCAGGACCCGCTTCGACATAGCTCAGATAGACGCGCTGGTTGCCCGCGAAGTCCGGGTGAACGACGACATCGCCAAGGCCGCCCTGCCCTGCGACATGGACCTGCGGCACGCCCGAGACCTTCTGCTTCTGGCCGGTCGCGACATCGACCAGCCATAAAGTGCCGCTCTTCTCGGACACCAGAGCGCGATTGGTCAGCGGCAGGCCGCTTCCGGGTAGGAAGTCCATCGCCCATGGAGTGCCGAACTCGGCGACCTCGGCGACAGTGAACGGCCGCCCCTGAGCGTTGCTGTTGGCCCCTTGGGCGCTGGCGTTTGCCGCGGCCGGCGTTGAGGGCGAGGTTCCGCAGGCCGCAAGCGCGACCAGGGCTAGGCTTTGGAGCAGGTATCGGCGCATCGAAACTGCGGTCATTGCATTATCTTCCTCAAGTGGGCCGCGAGTGGATGTAAGGAACGAATGTGACCTCCTGTTCCCTGCTGTCGCTCGCAACCGCCGTCCCGCCGCACATTATCGAGCAATCGGACGCGAAGCTACTCGCCGGCAAGGCCTTCGGCGGGAGGAAAGCGCTGTTCGATCGCCTCGCCAGCGTGTTCGACAATGCCGGAATCGCCCGCCGGCACATCGTCGCGCCGACCGACTGGTACGCGCAGCCGCGCGGCTGGCGGGATCGCAACGCCGTCTATCTTGAAGCTGCCGAAAAGCTGTTCATCGAGGCCGCGTCGGCCGCAATCGCCCAGGCCGGCCTTACGCCAGGAGAAATCGACGGCGTCGTCACCGTTTCCACCACCGGCATCGCCACGCCCAGCCTGGAAGCGCGTGTGGCGCCGCGGCTTGGCCTCCGCGACGATGTCCGCCGAGTCCCCATCTTCGGCCTCGGCTGTGCGGGCGGGGTCAGCGGACTTGCAACCGCGGCGCGCCTCGCCTCGGCGGAGCCAGGCAGCAATTGGCTGTTCGTCACCGTCGAGACCTGCTCCATCTCGATCCGCCTCGACAGCGACGATCCGGCCGCGATTGTCGCGACCGCCTTGTTCGGGGATGGCGCGGCCGCGGCGGTGGTTCGCTGCGGGGCTCCCGGCATTGCGCAAATCCGCGGCTCGGCCGAGAAATTGTGGCCGGAAACGCTCGGGATCATGGGCTGGAACGTCGAAGATCCCGGGCTCGCCGTCGTGTTCGACCGCGCCATTCCGCCATTCGTGGAGGCGAATCTCGCGCCCGCCGTGGACACCATGCTGGCTCAGCTCGGCACGTCTCGCGCAGCGGTCGATCGCTTCTGCTGTCACCCTGGCGGAGTAAAGGTCGTCGACGCCGTCGAAGCGGCCCTTGCCCTCCCTACCGGCGAGCTTGACCTCGAGCGAGAGGTGCTTCGCGACTTCGGCAATATGAGCGCCCCCACCGTTTTGTTCGTGCTCGATCGACTGATTGCACGGGGCCTCCCGGAGCAAGTGCTGATGACCGCCTTCGGCCCCGGCTTCAGCTGCGCCGGCCTCCTCCTCGAAGCCGCATGATTTCGGCTGCGATCGTCATTCTCGCGCTGGTGACGGCGCAGCGTCTGGGCGAGCTGTTGCTGGCCCGGCGCAACACCGCCGTGCTGCTTGCCGAAGGCGCGCGCGAATATGGCCGCGGCCACTACCTGCTGATCGTTCTCGTCCACGCGGCATGGCTAGGGGCGCTTTGGTTGTTCGCTCCGGGCCGCGCCATATCGTGGCCGCTGGTCGCCGTCTTCGTGCTGCTCCAGGCAGCCAGGCTATGGATCATCGCTTCCCTCGGAAGGCGCTGGACAACCCGCATCATCGTCATTCCCGGCGCCCCACTGGTACGCCGCGGACCATATCGTCTCATCAGACACCCCAACTATTGGATCGTGGTTCTCGAGATTGCCATTCTCCCGCTGGCGTTCGGATTGTGGCAGGTGGCGCTCGTCTTCACCCTGCTCAATCTGGCGGTGCTGGCAGTCCGGATCTCCGCGGAAAACCGCGCTCTTGCCTCAGTAGGTTGAACGCCCGCCGAAAAGCGCTGGTGGCCGCTTCGCAATCATCTTACCGGCGGTGCATGAGAATATTCGCTCTGTTCGCCGCCATCGCACTTACCTCCTGCGCGACGCGGCCGCTCCCCTCGAACGCCCCCCCGAGCGCCTTTTTTCAGCGCCTTTCCTCGCTTTGCGGCAAGGCCTTCGAAGGCCGCGTCGTCAGTCCGGCAGTGGAAGCCGACGCGTCGTTCGCCGGCAAGCGGCTGGTTATGCATGTGCGCGAATGCTCTTCCGACACTCTCCGCATCCCCTTTCACGTCGGCGACAATCGCTCGCGGACCTGGGTCGTCACCCGCACCGGCCCAGGGCTTCGCCTGAAGCACGATCACCGCCATGAGGACGGCAGCGAAGATGTGCTCACCCAATATGGCGGCGATACGGTCGCCGAAGGGACGCTGCTGCGGCAGGAATTTCCGGTCGACCCATTCTCCATCGACCTGTTCAACCGCAACAATGCCGCCGTTTCGACCACCAATGTCTGGGCGATGGAGGTCGAGCCTGGCAGGATGTTCACCTATGAGCTGCGGCGGCCAAACCGCTTCTTTCGTGTCGAGTTCGACCTGACCCGGCCAGTTCCCGCGCCGCCGCCGCCATGGGGCGCCGATTAAGCCGGGCACGCGTCCATCATCACTTGCTCCGGCGGCCGCTTGGCCGTATATCGCACTCCTCTCCTCGACATCGTTGTGATGCTGAGGCTGGTCCGGGGCCCCGGACCGGTCCGAGAGGATTTTTGTTCGCTAAGGAATATCGGTGGCCGACATCGCCGCAGTCACGAGCATCGTCGAGCCGGAGGTGAAGAGCCTCGGCTTCGAACTGGTGCGCGTGGCGATGACCGGCGGCGGGTCCGACCCGACGCTGCAGGTGATGGCCGAGCGGCCCGACACGCGCCAGCTCGCACTTACCGATTGCGAGGCGATTTCACGCCGCATCTCCGAAGTGCTCGACGCGCTGGAGGCCGAGGGCCGGGACCCGATCGAGGGCGGCTATCGGCTCGAGGTCAGCTCGCCGGGTATCGACCGGCCGCTGACTCGCCGCCAGGATTATGGCGACTGGGCCGGCCACGAAGCGCGCATCGCGCTCGCGGAGCCACAGGGCGGCCGCAAGCAATATTCGGGCACAATCGAAGGCATCGATGGCGACACCGTCAATCTCGCCGGCAAGGACGGGCAGAGCTACGCCATCCCGTTCAACGCAATTGCCAACGCCAAGCTGCTGCTCACCGACAAGCTCATTAAAGCCACCGCGCCGCTCAGCACCGAAGGCGCGGACTCCATCCATACGCAAGAGGAATAGACGTCATGGCCACTGCCGCCCCCGCCGCCGCGACCGCCAACAAGGCTGAGCTGCTAGCGATTGCCGACAGCGTCGCGCGCGAGAAATTGATCGATCGCGGCATCGTCATCGAGGCGATGGAGGACGCGATCCAGCGCGCCGCCCGCTCCCGCTACGGCGCCGAGAACGATATCCGCGCCAAGCTCGATCCGGAAACAGGCGACCTCCGGCTGTGGCGCGTGCTCGAAGTGGTCGAAGAGCCGGAAGATCATTTCAAGCAGGTCGATCTGAAGGGTGCGCAGAAGCTTCAGGCCGGCGCCGCCATCGGCGACTTCATCGTCGATCCGCTGCCGCCGATCGAGTTCGGCCGGATCGCCGCCCAGGCCGCCAAGCAGGTGATCTTCCAGAAGGTCCGCGATGCCGAGCGCGACCGGCAATATGAAGAATTCAAGGAGCGCGGCGGCGAGGTCATCACCGGCGTCGTCAAGCGCGTCGAGTTCGGCCACGTCGTCGTCGACCTTGGCCGCGCCGAGGGCGTCATCCGCCGCGACCAGCAGATCCCGCGCGAAATGGTCCGCGTTGGTGACCGCATCCGTTCGCTGATCCTGTCGGTGCGCCGCGAAGCCCGCGGCCCGCAGATCTTCCTCAGCCGCGGCCACCCCGACTTCATGAAGAAATTGTTCGCTCAGGAAGTGCCGGAAATCTACGACGGCATCATCGAGATCAAGGCGGCTGCGCGTGATCCAGGGTCGCGCGCGAAAATCGGAGTCATCAGCCACGACAGCTCGATCGACCCGGTCGGCGCCTGCGTCGGCATGAAGGGCAGCCGCGTCCAGGCCGTCGTCCAGGAACTTCAGGGCGAGAAGATCGACATCATCCCGTGGAGCGAGGACCTCGCCACCTTCGTCGTCAACGGCCTGCAGCCGGCAACGGTCAGCCGCGTGGTCATCGACGAGGAAGAGAGCCGGATCGAGGTGGTCGTCCCCGACGACCAGCTCAGCCTCGCCATCGGCCGTCGCGGCCAGAACGTGCGGCTCGCCAGCCAGCTCACGGGATCGCAGATCGACATCCTCACCGAAGCCGACGCCAGCGAGAAGCGCCAGCGCGAGTTCGTCGAGCGCTCGACCATGTTCCAGGAGGAGCTCGACGTCGACGAGACGCTGGCCCAGCTGCTGGTCGCCGAAGGCTTCACCAGCATGGAAGAAGTCGCCTATGTCGAAGTCGACGAAATCGCCTCGATCGAGGGCCTCGACGACGACATCGCCGGCGAGCTTCAGAACCGCGCCGCCGAAGCATTGGAGCGTCGCGAAGCCGCCTCCCGCGAAGTGCGCCGGAGCCTCGGCGTTGAAGACGCGCTAGCCGAGCTTCCGCATCTGACCGAAGCGATGCTGGTGACGCTCGGCAAGGCGGGCATCCGTACCCTCGACGACCTTGCCGACCTCGCCACCGACGAGCTGGTTCAGAAGAAGCGTCCGGAACAGCGGCGCCAGCGCGAGACCAGCCAGCGTGCCGAGGACAAGGGCGGCGTGCTTGCCGACTTTGCGCTTAGTGACGAGCAGGGCAATGAGATCATCATGGCCGCCCGCGCGCACTGGTTCGAGGACGAAGACGCCGCCGCGGCCGCGCCGACCGATCAGGAGGACGCTGTTGCGGAATCCGGGCAATGATCAGGACGACGTCCTAACCGCGGACGAGGCTGCGCACGCGCCCGAGCGGACGTGCGTGCTCACCCGGCGCAAGGGCACGCGCGACCAGCTGATCCGGCTGGCGATCGGTCCGGACGGCCAGGTTGCGCCGGATGTCCGCGCCAGGGCGCCCGGCCGCGGCGCCTGGATCGGCGTCGGCCGCGCAGATCTGGATGCCGCCAACGCCAAGGGCAAGCTGAAGGGTGCCCTCGCGCGCGCCTTCAAGGCCGACAAACTGCACATATCCGAGTATCTCGGCGAGCAGGTCGAGCAGGCGCTTCGCCAGGCGACGCTCGATCGGCTGGGAATGGAAGCTCGCTCCGGCAACCTCCTCAACGGTGCCGAGCGGGTCGAGACCGCCGCCCGCGCGGGCAAGGTTCACTTGCTGATCCACGCCGCAGACGCCGGCGATGACGGCCAGCGCCGCATCGACCAGTCATGGCGAGTCGGCGGTGGTCAGCCCAGAGGATTGGTTTTTCCCGAAGGCCGTACCATCTTGTCCATGGCGCTCGGACGGGAAAATGTGGTACATATCGCTCTGACCGATCGTGCTGCCGCGGCGCGTGTTCTTCACGCGCTGTCCCGGTGGCGCGCTTTCACTGACCCCGATGCAGGTCCGGACGGCGGCGCTGCCGCCCCTGGACTCGGCTCGGGTACGCAAGATGACGAAGGAATAGAATGACCGACCAGACCGAAAAGCCCAAGCTCGGAACCCGGCCGCCGCTGGGCATCAAGCGCACGGTCGAAACCGGCAAGGTAAAGCAGAGCTTCAGCCACGGTCGGTCGAACACCGTCGTCGTCGAAGTGAAGAAGCGCCGCATCATCGGCAAGCCCGGCGAAGCACCCGCGCCTGCCGCCGAAGCGCCCAAGCCCGAGCCGGTCGCCGAAGCGCCCAAGCCCGCGCCGGCGCCCGCTGCGCCCGCACCTCAGCGCCGTGCCAGCCCGGTCGACGACATCACCGCCCGCAAGGAATTGCAGGCCCGCCTGCTGCGCGAGGCCGAAGAAGCGCGCATGACCTCGCTTGAGGGAGCACGTCGCCGCGAGGAGCAGGCCCGCAGCTCCGCCAGCGAGGACGAGCGCCGCCGCGCCGAAGAGAATCGCCGCAACGATGAAGCGCGCGCCGAGGAGCAGTCCGAGCTTGCTCGCAAGGCCGCGGAAGAAGCGGCTCGCCCGCCCGAACCCGCCGCAGAGGCCGAAGCTGCCGCTCCCGCCGCTGACGAGGACCGCAGCTTCCGCCGCCCCGGCCAGGCGCCCGTGCCCAAACGTCCGGAAGCGGCTCGTCCGACCCGCGGCCGCGAGGATCGCCGCCATTCGGGCAAGCTCACCGTCACGCGCGCCCTGTCCGGCGAGGACGACAGCAGGGCCCGCAGCCTCGCCGCGCTTCGCCGCGCGCGCGAAAAGGAAAAGCGCGCCCACCAGCAGTCCGGACCGTCGGCCAAGCAGGTGCGCGACGTCGTCGTCCCCGAGGCAATCACCGTCCAGGAACTCGCCATCCGCATGGCCGAGCGCGGCGCGGACCTGGTGAAGGCGCTGTTCAAGCTGGGCAGCCCGGTCACGCTCACGCAGACGATCGACCAAGACACGGCCGAGCTGCTGGTCACCGAGTTCGGCCACAACATCAAGCGCGTCAGCGAAAGCGACATCGACATCGATACGTCCACGGACATCGATGCCGACGAGACGCTGCAGGAGCGCCCGCCCGTGGTCACCATCATGGGCCACGTCGATCACGGCAAGACCTCGCTTCTCGACGCCATCCGCGGCGCCGCCGTGGTCTCCGGCGAAGCCGGCGGCATCACCCAGCACATCGGCGCCTATCAGGTCGCGCTGGAGGATGACGCCAAGGTCACCTTCCTCGACACGCCGGGCCACGAAGCGTTCAGCGAAATGCGCGCCCGCGGCGCCAACGTCACCGACATTGTCGTGCTGGTGGTGGCCGCCGACGATGGCCTCAAGCCGCAGACGGTCGAGGCGATCAACCATACCAAGGCGGCCGGCGTGCCGATGATCGTGGCGATCAACAAGATCGACAAGCCGGATGCTAAGCCGCAGCGCGTTCGCGAGGAGCTGCTGCAGCACGAGATCATCGTCGAGGATCTGGGCGGGGACGTTCAGGACGTCGAAGTCTCGGCGCTCCAGAAAACCAACCTCGCCAAATTGCTGGAGGCGATCCACCTTCAGGCCGAGCTGCTCGAACTCAGGGCCAACCCGGTCCGCGCCGCCGAAGGCACGGTGATCGAAGCCAAGCTCGATAAGGGCCGCGGGCCGCTAGCGACCGTGCTGGTCCAGCGCGGTACGCTGCGCGTGGGTGACGTTTTCGTCGCTGGCGCGTCCAGCGGCAAGGTTCGCGCGATGACTGACGACAAAGGCCGCCAGATCAAGGAAGCTGGGCCCTCGCTTCCGGTCGAAGTGCTCGGAATGTCGGCGGTGCCGGCGGCAGGCGATGCCTTTACCGTGGTTGAGAATGAGGCCCGCGCACGCGAAGTCGCCGGCTATCGCCAGGGCGTGCTCGACCGCAAGCGTACCACCTCCGCGCCGGTCAGCCTCGAGAACATGTTTGCGACCCACGCCTCGACGACCATCGAGTTCCCGGTCGTTGTGAAGGCGGACGTCCACGGCTCCACCGAAGCGATCGTCCACGCGCTCAACCGGCTGTCGACCGACGAGATCAAGGTTCGCATCCTGTCGGCAGGCGTCGGCGCGATCACCGAGAGCGACGTCACTTTGGCCAACGCCAGCGGCGCGCCGATCATCGGCTTCAACGTCCGCCCGAACGCCAAAGCGCGCGAGATCAGCCAGCGCAACAAGGTCGAGTTCCGTTACTACGACGTCATCTATCACCTGACCGACTGGGCCAAGGGCGCGATGGCGGGCGAGCTCGGTCCGGAAATCATCGAGACGGTCGTCGGCCGCGCCGAAGTCCGCGAGGTCTTCCCTGCCGGCAAGCGCGACAAGGCGGCCGGGCTGCTGGTCACCGAAGGCGTCATCCGCAAGGGCCTCAATGCCCGCCTCACGCGCGAGGACGTCATCGTCTCCAAGACGACGATCTCGTCGCTTCGCCGCTTCAAGGACGATGTCGCCGAAGTCCGCGCAGGCCTGGAGTGCGGCGTGCTGCTGGCCGACACCAACGACATCAAGGCCGGCGATTCGCTCGAGGTCTTCGAGGTGGAGGAGAGGGCCAGGACGCTGTGATCTTCTCCCTCTCCCCTGCAGGGGAGAGGGTTGGGGAGAGGGGCCTTTGCGCCTGCTTCCCCCTCTCCCTCCGCCGCTTTGCGGCTTCCCCCTCTCCCCTGAAGGGGCGAGGGTAATGCGCCGCACCGAAACCCCCGAAGGCCGCTCCGTCCGGCTGCTGCGCGTCGGCGAGCAGGTGCGCCACGTGCTCAGCGAACTGCTCCAGCGTGGCGATGTTCATGACGACACTCTACAGTCGCATCTGGTCAGCATCACCGAAGTGCGGATGTCGCCGGACCTCCGCCACGCCACCGTGTTCGTGAAGCCGCTCCTGGGCCAGGAGGAGGAGGCGGTGCTGAAGGCGCTTCGCCAGAACACCGCCTTCCTTCAGCGTGAGGTCGCCCAGCGCGTGCGCACCAAATATGCGTCGAAGCTGAAGTTCCGGGCCGACGAAAGCTTCGACGAGGGCAGCCACATCGACAGCATCCTGCGCACCGACCATGTCGCGCAGGACCTCGCCGAGGACTGATCGCGGAGCTGGGCGGCTAAGCGGCAAGGCTCAGCGCGGCATCCTAAAGGTCATCCTCATCGTCGTCGTCGTCGGGAGCGACGGCGTTGAGATTGCCCGACAGGGCGCCCCAAATGAGCACATTCGCGGACGCTGAAGAAACGCGCAGCAGCGATGCGGCGACTACCAGAAGCGCAGGCTCGGGAACGAGAAGCACAATGGCGATGCTGGCGGTCGCCGACGCCAGCGCGACGAGCGAGAGAGCGGCAGTGCTTCGGGGGACGAACGGCTCAAATTTCTTGTCCATCCGCAACCCACGGCCGGTCCGCGCGGCGATTGTCCCGAACGGTCCGAGCAGCGCGTGGAGGAACGTCTTGCCAAACCTGTATGCCGCCAGCTTGCGGCCCTTGGCGTAGCTATGATCGGCGACCTCGCGCCACTGCAATTCCTCGATCCGCGCTTCACCCGCTACGCCTCGACGCGGCCGAAGCTGGGGAGCGAGCAGGTAGGAAATGCCCAACGCCAGCCAATCGCGCGCCGCGAACAGGAGCGCGAAAACATAGGCGTCCGCGCCGAGCAGCGCTCCCGCGCCCATCAGGGTGAGGCCCACCAGCGCGATTGTCGGGCGATACACTTTGCCAAACGCCCGCCGCGCAGCGAGCGGGATCAGGAATCGGACCGGAAGCGCCGGCGCGAACAGCAAAGCCATGATCGCGACGCGAGCCTCGTCGGCGGCCCACAACAGAGCCACGATCGCCCCGAGCGCCAGCACCGCAAAAGGCAAAGCAATGGCTTCCACCAGCAGAACGACGCGAGTCGCCTGCGCCTGATGCTCGCCGCTTCGCAGCCGCTTGCGCAACGGGGGGATCGATCCGGGCACCGTCAGCGATCGTGCGGCGCGAACGAAGGTCAGCGCGGCGAGCAGGCGGACGGCATCGGCGGGGCCGACCGTCGCTCCGATCGCGAGCCAAGCGAGGACGAGCGCGGCGAGTGGCACATATTCCCGCAATGCCACCCGGCGCATGGGGCTGCGCGCACTCACGTCAGGTGAGCCACGAAGGCAGCGGCCCTCCCCTGCACGCGACGATCGCCTGCCCGAAGCGCACCGCCTGGATCAGCACCGAGAGCAGCGTCCACACCGCCGCTCCGACAAACGCTTCTTCGGGCATGCCGAGGATCACACCAACGGTCATGATCAGCAAAATGATGTTGCGGCGCGAGACCACCGTTCGGAACGCGGAATCGAACGGGCGCCAGAGATAGGGATTGTAGCCAAAGCGCGCCTTGAAGCCGGACTCCAACACCCTTCCCACCACGTAGCCGATGAGGATGACGATACAGGCGTCCCAGATCAGCCAGGGCGGCGGCGCGCCTTCGCGGTGGATCAGCATGCTGGCAAGGGCCGCCCACCAGATCGGCGGGTGAATGACGTCGGTAACATGATCGAGCAGGTCGCCGATCTTGCTAGACGTCGCGGTGACCCGCGCCAGCTTGCCGTCGACGGTGTCGAGGAACGTCATCAACCACGCGCACAGCAGGCCGGGCACCAGCTCGCCCTGCACCCACAGGATTGTCGCGGCGACCATCGAGATCATCCCGACGATCGTCACCGCGTTGGGGTGAAGGTGCAGCCGGCCGCAGATTCTCGTTACCCAGAATGCCGGCAGCGGCCAGACATATTTGGTCACCAGGTCGGTGATGCCCTTGTAGACGCTGTCGAACAGCTGCTTCTCAACCTGTGCGCTTCCCTGCTCGCTGAGGTTGCGGACGAACAAATTGTCCCGGCGCCGCAGCTTGCGGATGAACATGTCGCCGACCGTTTCAGGGTCGAGGGATTTGAGATGTGGATCGCCCACGGCGAGGGCGCTGGCTGCAGCTTCGGCGTCTTGCGCGTCGACGGCGACAGCGACCGGTCCGCCGGAGGCTCCCAGCAGCGCCGTTCCCTTATTCTCCATCAGCCAGGCGACGGCGGGATCGCTAAGGACCGTGTCGGCTCTGGCGACCAGAACCGGCCCCGGCAAATCGCCGCGCTGCCGCCTCAGCCGCTCCGCGGGCGTGATCCCGAACAGACGCTGGTCGCAAGTTCCGACGATCTGCAGCAAAGAGGCCCCTCATTTACGATGCACGGTGCGGGTGATTTGACGACGCTGGACGAAAAACGTGATTCAGCCAAGCTCTTCCATGGCTGGATCGTGCTCGACAAGCCGGTTGGCCTCGGCTCGACCCAGGCGGTCAGCGCGGTCAAACGCGCCCTTCGCGACGCGGGCGCTCCGAAAATGAAGGTGGGCCATGGCGGCACGCTCGACCCGCTTGCCAGCGGAGTACTGCCGATCGCCATCGGCGAGGCGACCAAGCTCGCAGGCCGAATGCTTGACGCGACCAAGGTGTACGACTTCACGATCCGGTTCGGCGAGCAAACCGACACGCTCGATCGCGAGGGGGAGGTGGTGGCGACGAGCGATGCCCGGCCGAGGCTGGCGCAGGTCGAAGCGGTGCTGTCGAGCTTCACCGGGGAGATCGAGCAGGTGCCGCCCGCTTATTCGGCGCTGAAGATCGATGGGAAGGCAGCCTACGCACGGGCGCGGGCAGGAGAAGTGCTCGAGATGAAGTCGCGGCGGGTGACGGTGCACGCGCTGGGTTTGGGGAGCAGAGAAGAAAACCCTCATCCCGACCTTCTCCCGCAGGCGGGAGAAGAAGAGTGGGCGGCGATCAGGGAGCCCTCTCCCGCGCGCGGGAGAGGGTTGGGTGAGGGTTTGCCTTCCATCACGCTCTCCGCCACCGTATCCAAGGGCACCTACATCCGCAGCCTCGCCCGCGACATCGCGGTGGCTCTGGGCACCGTCGGCCATGTCTCCATGCTGCGCCGAACGCGCGCCGGTCCCTTCTCGATCGAACAGGCCATTTCACTGGACTTTCTGCACGAAGCCGCTAAGGCGCGGCAGCTTGATGGGGCGGTTCGTCCGCTTATGGCGGCGCTGGACGACATCCCGGCCCTCCCCGTCACACCCGGCCAGGCCCAACTGCTCCGACAAGGACAGAAGCTTGCCGGTTTCCCCGCACCGCCGGGGCTTTGCCTTGCGTGCTCGGATGGAAGTCCGGTCGCCCTCGTCGAAGCAACGGCCGACGGCCTGAAAGTCGTCAGGGGGTTCAACCTCTAAACACAGGAGTACAGCCGATGTCGATTACCGCAGAGCGCAAGGACGCGCTGATCAAGGAACATGGCCGCGAAAACAACGACACGGGTTCGCCCGAGGTCCAGGTCGCGATCCTCACCGAGCGCATCAACAATCTGACCCAGCATTTCAAGGGCCACGCGAAGGACAACCATTCCCGCCGCGGCCTGCTCATGATGGTCAACAAGCGCCGCTCCCTGCTCGATTATCTTCGCGGCAAGGACGCGGACCGCTACACCGCACTCATCGCGAAGCTCGGCCTTCGGAAATAACTGGGAGGGCGCCCGAGCGGCGCCCTTCGCACATCGGGGCCGCCTGCACTTCGGCAGGTCGGCCTTAGGGGCATTCAAGGCCCCGAACCGCTCGCAGGCCGGCTTGCCTGCCATCGATGTCCCGGCCGCATCCGGCCGCCGGGTGAAGGAAATCAAATGTTCGACATGAAAACTGTAGAAATCGACCTTGGCGGCAAGACCCTCAAGCTCGAAACCGGGCGCATTGCCCGTCAAGCCGACGGCGCGGTTCTCGCGACGCTGGGCGAAACCGTGGTCCTCTGCGCCGTAACCGCGGCCAAGAGCGTCAAGCCGGGGCAGGACTTCTTCCCGCTAACCGTCCACTATCAGGAAAAATTCTCCGCTGCCGGCCGCATTCCCGGCGGCTTCTTCAAGCGCGAGCGCGGCGCGACCGAGAAGGAAACGCTGACCAGCCGCCTCATTGACCGCCCGGTGCGCCCGTTGTTCCCCGAAGGCTTCTACAACGAAGTCCTCGTGATCGCGCAGGTCCTCTCTTACGACGGCGAGAACGAGCCCGACATCGTCGCGATGATCGCCGCGTCGGCCGCGCTCACCATCTCCGGCGTGCCCTTCATGGGCCCGATCGGCGCCGCTCGCGTCGGCTTCCACGACGGTGAGTATATCCTCAACCCGACGCAGACCCAGATCGCCGAAGGCCAGCTCGACCTGGTCGTTGCAGGCACGCCCAATGCCGTGATGATGGTCGAATCCGAAGCCAAGGAGCTTTCGGAAGACGAGATGCTCGGCGCCGTGATGTTCGGCCATCGCGCCAGCCAGCAGGTCTGCAACGCGATCATCAGCCTTGCGGAACAGGCCGCCAAGGAGCCTTGGGAGCTCAACCTCATCGACGACAAGTCGGCGACTCTGGCCAAGCTGCGCGACGTCATCGGCGGCGACCTCGAGGCCGCCTACAAGATCACCAGCAAGCAGGACCGCCAGAGCGCGATCAACGACGCCCGCGCCAAGGCACGCGAAGCGTTTGCCGACCTAGAAGCGTCCGACCCGGCGCAGTACCTCGCCACGCTGAAGCTGGTGAAGAAGCTCGAGGCCGATATCGTCCGCCAGGCGATCCTCAAGGAAGGCCGCCGCATCGACGGACGCGACACCAAGACGGTGCGCCCGATCGAATCGACGGTCGGCTTCCTGCCCCGCACCCATGGCTCAGCGCTGTTCACCCGCGGCGAGACCCAGGCGATCGTCACCACCACGCTCGGCACCAAGGAAGGCGAGCAGATGATCGACGGGCTGGAGGGTCTCTCCTACTCGCGGTTCATGCTGCACTATAATTTCCCGCCTTATTCGGTCGGCGAAGTCGGCCGCTTCGGCGCTCCCTCGCGCCGCGAGACCGGCCACGGAAAGCTCGCCTGGCGCGCGATCCGCCCGATGCTGCCCAGCGCGGAGGACTTCCCGTACACGATCCGCGTCCTCTCCGACATCACCGAGTCCAACGGCTCCTCGTCAATGGCCACGGTGTGCGGCGGCAGCCTCGCGCTGATGGACGCCGGCGTTCCGCTGAAGTCGCCGGTTGCCGGCATTGCCATGGGCCTGATCCTCGAAGGCAATGACTTCGCGGTGATCAGCGACATCCTCGGCGACGAGGATCACCTCGGCGACATGGACTTCAAGGTCGCGGGTACCGAAAACGGCATCACCGCGCTGCAAATGGACATCAAGGTCGCCGGCATTACCGAGGAGATCATGAAGACCGCCCTCGCCCAGGCGAAGGACGGCCGGAACCACATCCTCGGCCGCATGGCGGACGCGCTTGGCGAAGTGCGCGGCGAACTGTCCGCTCACGCCCCGCGCATCGAGTCGATGAGCGTGCCCAAGGACAAGATCCGCGAAGTCATCGGCACCGGCGGCAAGGTCATCCGCGAAATCGTCGCGGAGACCGGCGCCAAGGTCGACATCGACGACGACGGCACGATCAAGATCGCGTCTTCGGACCCGGCCAAGATCGAGGCCGCGCGCGCCTGGATCCAGGGCATCGTGCAGGAGCCGGAGCCGGGCACCATCTATACCGGCAAGGTTGCCAACATCGTCGATTTCGGCGCGTTCGTGACCTTCATGCCCGGCAAGGACGGTCTGGTTCACGTCTCGGAAATCCAGAACGATCGGGTCGAAAATGTTCGCGACGTCCTGTCCGAAGGCCAGGAGGTCAAGGTCAAGCTGCTCGAGGTCGACCAGCGCGGCAAGGTCCGCCTGTCGATGCGGGTCGTCGACCAGGAGACCGGAGCCGAACTGGAAGACACCCGTCCTCCGCGCGAACCGCGTGAAGGCGGCGATCGTGGCCCCCGTGGTGACCGCGGCGACCGTGGCGATCGCGGCCCCCGCCGCGACGGCCGTGGCCCCAGAAGGGACGGAGGCGGCCGTGATGGCGGCGGCGGCGGCGGAGACCGTGGCGGACGCAGCGGCGGCGGTGATCGCGGCCCGCGCGGCGAAGGCGGCGGCGATCGTTCCGATCGCGGTCCCCGCCGTGAGCGTGAAGGCGGCGGTGAAGGCGGCCAACGTCAGGGCGGCAACGACGAAGGCCCCGCGCCCGAGTTCGCTCCGGCGTTCCTGAACCGCGACGACGACTAGGCATCCCTTTCCTCCCCTGCTTTTGCAGGGGAGGGGCACCACCCGCAGGGTGGTGGAGGGGCCTCTTCACCCTCCCGAAAACAACAAAGGCCTCGCGAGCAATCGCGGGGCCTTTCTACTCGGTTCGGGGCCGCATGTCCGCTTTCGACCCATCACGGACATTGGCGCCTAGTTGCCGCTACCGACCATTCCAGGCGCTCGGCATGTTAGCATGTCAGAGCCTGGGAACCTCCTCGCGGCGTTAGGACGTAGATTTGCTGATAATATTCGCTCATCGAGCAGCAACATCAGCGATTTGTCGGATGTCCGCAATGGGTCGAAAACGGTCATAAGCCAACTTGCTGAACGAAGGTCTGCTTACGGGAGCGGCCCAGGCAGCCAGTAACGACCGGCATGGGCGCATTGCTGCCATGGCTGGATGTGGCCGAATGCGGACCGTCGGGTTTCGGTGGTGAGGTGACAATTCCTGCCGTTCGTTCAGAATCAGCGAATGTTCGTCTCAACCCAAGTAGGTCGCGTCTGTAAAATGTAGCGGAGCCGACACAAACCATTCGGCATGGGCAGCATCTTAATAGGCTCATCCTGTTACTGTTGCGTAGTTTGCCCGAATCGCGGCACCTTGTCCCGCAAAGCGCGGGAGAGCGAATGATGGCGGACGAAATGATGATGGATGAACGTCGCCGGCTAGTCACGCTTGCCGTGATTGGCCTTCTCCTCGCGTTCGGCCTGCCCGAACTCGGGTTAACAAAAATGCTGTTCGCAGATACGCCGGTCGGTGAGCGGAGTGGTCGCGAGATTGTTTGGATCGCGTTCGCCGTGCTGATGCTGCTGTGGGTGACGCTTGTCGAGCGCCTTCCGCTGTCATCGATCGGCATTCGTCGCCCGAGCTGGGGCACGCTGGGCTGGGGAATCGCTGCCACAGTGGCGCTCATGGCGACGGCGATGCTGTCATTCGCTGTTATCGCGCCCGCGCTCGGTTTCCGCCAAAACATGGCTGCGACTGCGGCGATCACGCAGGTGCCGCTGTGGCTGATGATTACGACCGCCATCGTTGCCGGTATCAGCGAGGAAATACTTTACCGCGGCTATGCGATCGAGCGCCTCGAATTCCTCACAGGGAATCGGTGGATCGCAGGTTTCGTCGCTGCCGCGGCGTTCCTCATCCTACATGTCGCCTGGGGCGGCACGCAGATGATCGTCGTCGCTTTCGGCACGACCATATTTGTCGGTCTCTATTTGTGGCGACGAGATCTACCGTGTGTAATGATTGCGCACATCCTGGCCGACATGATTGGCTTCACACTTGCTCGCGTGCAAACCTGACACCGGTCTCGGTGGGGTTTGCAGATTCTCGCATAGTTGCTTCAGCCAACGGGGTAAAAGAGACGGACAGTAATGTTCCCCGACTTCGAATAGTCGAGTGCCACTCGGTGCGGCATCATGCATGGCCCAGCGTAGGCAACGGAAGGTCGGTTTACCATCCGTTCTCCCTTCAAACTGGACTGTCTTAAAACCACCCAAAGCGGGCATTCGCGCCTCGAGGCACGAAGGTAAATTCCGTGTGGGGCGGGTCCGCCGGATTCGGCTTCGCGCCTGCCCGGCTGCTTTTCTCCGGCGATTAGCGTTGCGTCCCGCAGTGCGTGCCGCGCAATCGCTCCGACGTCCTGCGCGAAAATCCTGTCCTACAGCCCCCGCCCTGCGATAACCCTTGCGTCCTTTCCACAGGCGAGAACGCCAGATGCCTGCTCCCTCATTGCCGCCCGCCGCTCCAGCCCTCGACCCAACTTAGCGAACTTCCGGCCCTGGCACTGCCCGCCGCCAGCTCCGCTACAGCGGCTCGCGGGCACGCGCGTTGCAAAGTCAACTTGGTCAACTTCCGCGCTGTCGCTGCTCCGTCGCCGCAGGGGTTTTCTTCCCTTTTCCAGCACCTTATGATCGTCCGCCCACGCATCGGAGATGACTGATAACCCTCTGGAAACCGACCCGACGCGAGCTGATCGCCTCCGCGCCCCTGCTGTTCGGCGCCGCTGCCTTGCCGCGTCCCCTCGGCGCCGCGGTCGCTCCGCCGGCGGCCGGCCGCAACCTCAAGCTGTTCGTGCTTGGCGACTGGGGCCGCGACGGGACCCAATATCAGCGCCACGTCGCGCAGCTGATGGATTATCACGCGCGCCACTTCGGCTGCGATCTGGTCGTCACCACTGGCGACAATTTCTACAGCTTCGGCGTTGCCAGCTCCCGCGACCCGCAGTGGCGGACCTCCTACGAAGCCATCTATTCGCCCGAGCTTCGCGCCCGCCCCTGGTTCCCGATCGCCGGCAACCACGATTGGGGCGGCAGCCTGTGGGCGCAGCTCGACCGCACCGGCCGCGATGGCGGCGGCACCGGCGGCTGGCACATGCCGTGGCTGTGGTACGACATTCCCGGAAGCCGCTTCGGCCGCCCCGACCTCCACTTCTTCTTCATCGACACCACCATGTGGCACGGCCGCGAGAACAAGGTTTACCGGAACTGCGGCCAGTCGCTGCGGGACGAGGACGTCGTGCAGCAGAAGAAGTGGCTCGCCGATGCGCTGCGGGCGTCGTGCGCCCCGACCAAGATGGTGTTCGGCCACCATCCAATCTATCTGGCCAGCACCAAAAGCTACATGGCCGATTTGAACGCGCTGATGATCGAGGCGCAGGTCAGCGCTTATGTCTTCGGGCACAAGCATTGCCTCTACCATGTCCGCGACGCGCAGCTCGACCACATCTGCTCAGGGGGAGGATCGGAGGAAAGGGTCGAGTATCGAGGGCCCCCGCCGCTCGATTGCGCCACGGCCGGCTCCTGCCCCACGCCGCGGCTGGAGCGCTATCTCGAGCGCGCGGGATTCGCCATCTTCGACATCGGGCCGGATGCAATGGAATTCCGCTTCGTCGACCGCGACGGCATCGTCACCCCGCCCGTATCGATCCGCAGCCGCGGCAATCACTTGCTCGGCTGCTCCGGCGCGCTGCCCGTACCGGCCGAGGTGCAGCGCGAGCGGTCCCGCGCCAGCGCCCGGACGGCCCTCCCCTGCGCCTCACTGTTCTAGGAACGGGAACCGTAAGCATAAGTCGTTGGTTTTGTTGCCGACGGTTGAGCGACCGTGGGGCACTTGGAAACCTACGGAGAAGCTCGATGCGTAAATCCCTGATCGCCCTGTCCGCTCTCACGCTGCCACTTGGCGCCTGCGCCAGTCCCTACGGCGCCGGCGTCGGCTCCGATCCTGTCCTCGGCGCCCTTGGGGCGCTGAGCGGCGTTCTCGGCGGCTCTAGCCAGTCCGGTTACGGCGGCGGCTACAACCAGGGCTATGGCGGCAACTTCCAGCAGGCGGCGGTCAACGCCTGCGGCAGGACCGCGTCCCGCTATGGCCAGGTCGGCATTCGCCAGGTGCGCCAGGTCAGCAACAGCACGCTGCGTGTCTATGGTGTCGTCAGCAACGGCTATAATAGCCGCAACTGGGACTGCGATTTCCGCAGCGACGGCCGGATCAGCGACTTCGACATCTAGGCTGCGGCGGGCTTAGCCCTTGGAGAGCGCTTTCGAGACGCTCGCCATCGGCCGCGCCAGTGCCTGGCTGACGGTTTCGAAGGCGATGAAGGCGGCCGAGACTGCAAGTGCGCCGATGAAGGTGAACTCTAGCGCTCGTCCAAGTTCCCGGTTGCGCTCGGCGCGCTCTGCCGGCGGTCTCGGCGCAGCGCGCCGTTCAAGCGCCGGGGGCAATCCCGGGGCCGGCCCGCCGGCAAGCTCACTGCTGTCCGGCTCGCGGACGATGGCGTCGATCGCCAGCATGTCCTGCGTGCGCAGTCCGAATCGGTGACCGTTCGACCATGCGACGCAGCCGATCATGACATGTGGCCCGCGCCGGACCTCGACATAAATGCCGCGCGGCGGCGGCGAAGAGGCCTGCATGCCAAGGCCGCGGTCCGAGATGTTGAGCACGCACGCATCGAACCAGTTCGCGCCGACCCGCAGGCGCGCCCTGATCATCACCTTACGACGTGGAGCGCGCGCTTTCACCGACAGCCAATCCCCTCAGCCGGGACCCCCGCGTCCGGCACTTGGCCGCCATAGGGATTTCTCTGACGCTCAGCCGTTAACTATCTATCCAGAATGGAGAAGGTCGCATCGTGCCGGCGGCTGTGAAGCGGCTGTCCGGCACTTTGCGGTTGGTGGAGCTGAGGAGGATCGAACTCCTGACCTCTGCAGTGCGATTGCA
>JALYPM010000043.1 GCA_030856365.1 Pseudomonadota bacterium | reverse complement strand
CTGACGCGCTGATCGTCGACCTGCGCGAGAACGGTGGCGGCGATCCGGGAATGGTGGCGCTCGCCGTCAGCTATCTCGTCCCCGATGACACTCAGATCAACGGCTTTCGTCGTCGCGGCCAATCGGTGGACCGGCAGATTTGGGCTCTGCCGTACGTGCCCGGCGGCCGCTGGAGCATCGACAAGCCGCTCTATGTTCTCACCAGCAAGGATACTGCATCGGGAGCGGAAGAGTTCGCCTATGACATTCAGCAGCTCAAGCGCGGGACTGTGGTTGGGGAGCCGACTTGGGGCGGTGCCAATCCCGGAGACTTCTTGCCCATCGACCAGCACTTTGCGATCTTCGTTCCGACCGGCGCTGCGGTGAACCCGATTTCAAAAACCAACTGGGAAGGGGTGGGCGTGAAGCCCGATGTTCCGGTAGTAGGCGCGGCGGCATTGGACACTGCGCACCGATTGGCGGTCCAGAAGCTGCTTACGAGTGCGAAGGGCGAGCGCGCGCAAGAATTGCAGCGAGCTTTGCAGGGGCCCTCCGCGCATTGATCCAAGACGGTTGCGACGCGCTTGCAGAACACGTCCACCACCTCCGATCTAGTCCGGGCGGCCCCCTCTCCGAGAAATCTCGGGTAGGATGATCAAACGTCGATGGCGTCCTCATCGACGGCCGCCGCGCTGTTTTGAATGAACTCAAAACGCGGCGCCGGGTCTCTTCCCATCAGCCGCTCGACCAGGTCCTTGACCGGCTGGCGGTCTTCGTAGGCGCTGGGCAGGGTTACGCGGAGCATCGAGCGGGTCGCGGGGTCCATGGTGGTTTGCTTGAGCTGGCCGGGGTTCATTTCGCCGAGACCCTTGAAGCGGCTGACATCGACCTTCTTGCCCTTGAACTCGGCCGCCTCGATCTCGGCGCGGTGGGCATCGTCGCGAGCGTAGAGCGTCTTGGCGCCGTGGGTCAGGCGATAGAGCGGAGGCTGGGCAAGGAACAAATGTCCGCGGCGCACCAGCTCGGGCATTTCCTGGAAAAAGAAGGTCATCAGCAAAGTCGCGATGTGGGCGCCGTCGACATCGGCGTCGGTCATGATGATGATGCGTTCGTAGCGCAGCGCGTTCTCGTCGAAATTGTCGCGAATGCCGCAGCCCAGCGCGAGCTGAAGGTCGGCGACCTCGGCATTGGCGCGGATCTTGTCGGCGGTGGCCGAGGCTACGTTGAGGATTTTGCCGCGGATGGGGAGGATCGCCTGGGTCTTGCGGTCGCGCGCCTGCTTGGCTGATCCGCCGGCGCTGTCGCCCTCGACGATGAACAGCTCGGTCCCGGCGGGGTCGTCGTTGGCGCAATCGGTGAGCTTGCCGGGCAGGCGCAGCTTGCGCGCGGACGTGGCGGTCTTGCGCTTGACCTCGCGCTCGGCGCGGCGCTTGAGCCGCTCCTCCGCCCGCTCGACGATCGCGCCGAGCAAGGCGCGGCCGCGGTCCATATTGTCGGCGAGGAAATGGTCGAAATGATCGCGCACCGCGGCCTCGACGAAGCGGGCGGCCTCGAGGCTGGTCAAGCGGTCCTTGGTCTGGCTCTGGAAGTGCGGATTGCGAATGAACACGCTGAGCATCAGCTCGACGCCGTTGAACGCATCGTCGGCGGTGATGTCCTTGGCGCGCTTGTTGCCAATGAGCTCGCCGAACGCGCGGATGCCCTTGGTCAGAGCGGCGCGCAGGCCCGCCTCGTGGGTGCCGCAGCCCAATGCCAGCTGCAGGTCCGCGATCTCGCTGTTGGCGCGGATCTTGTCTTGGGTTGCCGAGGCGACGTTGAGGATCTTGCCGCGGATGGGGAGGATCGCCTGCGTCTTGCGGTTGCGCGCCTGCTTGGCTGATCCGCCGGCGCTGTCGCCCTCGACGATGAACAGCTCCGTCCCGGCCGGGTCATCGTTGGCGCAATCGGTGAGCTTGCCAGGCAGGCGCAGCTTGCGCGCGGACGTCGCGGTCTTGCGCTTGACCTCGCGCTCGGCGCGGCGCTTGAGGCGCTCCTCCATCCGCTCGACAATCGCGCCCAATAAAGCACGGCCGCGGTCCATATTGTCGGCGAGGAAATGGTCGAAATGATCGCGCACCGCGGCCTCGACGAAGCGCGCGGCCTCGAGGGAGGTGAGGCGGTCCTTGGTCTGGCTCTGGAAATGCGGATTGCGGATGAACACGCTGAGCATCAGCTCGACGCCGTTGAAGACGTCGTCGGCAGTGATGTCCTTGGCGCGCTTGTTGCCAATGAGCTCGCCGAACGCGCGGATGCCCTTGGTGAGGGCGGCGCGTAAGCCGGCCTCGTGGGTGCCGCCGTCAGGCGTGGGAATGGTGTTGCAGTAATAGCTTTCGCTGCCGTCGGACCACAGAGGCCAGGCGACCGCCCATTCGGCACTGCCCTGGTCATTTGGGAAATCCTGGCGGCCGGTGAACGGTTGCGCGGTGACGCACTCGCGTTCCCCGAGCTGCTCGGCGAGGTGATCGGCGAGGCCGTTGGCGAACTGGAAGACGGCGGTTTCGGGGACGCCATTCGAGTCATTTGGCGCCGAGGCGAGGCTGGGATCGCAGCGCCAGCGGATCTCGACCCCGGCGAACAGATAGGCCTTGGAGCGGGCGAGCTTGTAGAGGCGCGCCGGGTCGAACTTTGCGCCGGCGCCGAAAATCTCGAGGTCGGGCGTGAAGGTGAGGGTGGTCCCGCGCCGGTTGGGGGCGGCGCCGACTTCCTCGAGCTTCGAGGTGGCAAGCCCGCGCGCGAAGGTCTGGCGGAACAGCTTCTTCTCGCGCGCGACCTCGACGATCGTCTCGGTCGAAAGTGCATTGACGACGCTGACCCCGACGCCGTGGAGGCCGCCGGACGTCAAATAGGCCTTGCCTTCGAACTTGCCGCCCGAATGGAGGGTGGTGAGGATTACTTCGAGCGCCGACTGCTGTGGGTATTTGGGGTGCGGGTCGACCGGGATGCCGCGGCCGTTGTCGCTGACGGTCAGGCGGTTGCCGGGCTCGAGCGTGACTTCGATGCGGCTCGCGTGCCCGGCGACCGCCTCGTCCATGCTGTTGTCGATGACTTCGGCGGCGAGGTGGTGAAGCGCGCGCTCGTCGGTGCCGCCGATGTACATGCCGGGGCGTCGGCGGACCGGCTCCAGCCCTTCGAGCACCTCGATCGAGGAGGCGTCGTAGCTGTCGGGGGTGGAAGAAGAAGCGGAAGAGAAGAGATCGGACATCGTCGCCCAGCTATAGGGCGCGGATTCAGGCGGTGCCAAGGCGGCACCGCTCCCTCGTCCACAGCTATTCGCGTGCCTTTAGCGGCGGCTGCGCGTCCCGTTGCGCTCGATCATGGCGTCCAGTCCGTAACGGCCGGCACCGCGGAGCCCGAAATAGAGGCCCAGAAAGATCAGGATTGCGGCCGGCCAGATTCCGGGGACGGGATCGTTCCAGTGGACCATCCACACCGCGACCACGAAGTTGAATGCGGTGATCAGGCCGAACCAGCGGGTGAGCAGGCCGAGGATGAAGGCGATGCCGGCGAGGAACTGCGCATAGACCGACAGTGGCGCCATCAGCTCGGGCATGGCGAAGTTGAACTGGGTGAGGAAATTGACGAACTCATCCATGCGCGCGGCGCTGAACACATTGTCATGGCTCTGGTAGATGAGGAACGCCCCGGTCACGACACGCAGAAGCAGCAGCCCGACATCGGCGAAGCGCGCATTGTCGGACAGCAGCAATAGGTTCGATGATCTGGTCATGGGGGCCCCCTCCCGGTTTGGCGCTGGCGTAGGGAAAGGGCTGAGCCGGGCAAGGAGCGTTCGACCAACGGCAGGAGCGGCTCCACCAGCTGTTGCGAAGGGTCTTGAAGACGGCGGATTTCGACCCATTTGTCCGTCCTGTCACGCTGATCGCACTGCTCAGGCGGCGCGGAGCGACGGCTTCGCTGCTCGGCAGCTTTAGCGGACCCGCGGACCTCCGAACGGCAGCGGCGGCGGGGGGCGGCGGTCGCGGCGGGGGAGCTGGGCCTGATAGGCGACTCCGCAATGCTGGACGCAATAAGGGAAGCCGGGGTTGGCCTGCTGCCCGCAGAAGTGGAAATCGGGCTCGCCCGGGTGACCCATCGGCCATTTGCAGATGCGGTCGTTGAGTTCGAGCAGGCTGGTCTTGTTCGCAACCTCGTCGCTCGGCTTGGCCGGAACCAGCCGGCGCGGCGGCGCGGGCGGGATCGGCGCCTGGGTGTCGCCGGGGCCCTGGCGGATGAAGCCGCCGGGACCGACCGACCGATATTGGATGTTGTCGGAGCGAGGAGCGCCGGGGCGCACGGGAATGAGAGTGG